>JACRIH010000050.1 GCA_016235885.1 Planctomycetales bacterium
CGAATGTTGTGGCCGCCCGGCTGGGCGCCCACAACTTGTCCCGCCACGGAGTGTCGGGACCACATTGAATCAACAAGCCCTGGCGAGTGCGGCCTACGTGTCAATTCCGTTGTGTTGGCCCAGTAGCGAGTCTGTGTATTGTGTCGCGTCGGTGACCTCGTTCACGGTTTGAGTTGATATTTGACCAGCGCCCGCCAGTTGGAAAACGTGCCGGTTCCGGAATCGAAGGCTTCCTCGGCCAGCGACCGATCGATGATGAAGAAGCCGCGCCGGCGGGCCATGCCGGCAACTTCCCCGCCGATCCGTACCTCGCCCGTTGGGGACGATTGATTCTCGGCTTCAAAGAAGCCCACGGTGACGTAGACGATAAACACATTGCTGCGGGTCGTGACGTTGTTGAACATCTTGGACAGAATCCGATGCCGTAAGTTGGGCGACAGAGTCTCTCCGGCGCTGGCCAGTTCAAACAGGTGGCGACGGCCTGCGGCCGCTGCGGGGTCCATCGGCAGACTGCGGAGGAATGTCGATTCCAAACCGCCGCTGATCGAGCCGGTGGAACCAACGTGGCTCAGACTCCGAAACGGATGCGAACCAGCGACGCCGGGAATGAACCGGCCGGTTGTCGGGTCAGCCGCCGTGCCGCCGTTGGGTGCCGTCGCAACGCCGTTGGGATCAGTGCCGTCGCGGGCGATGATGAATTGATTCCACCAGTTGCGCAGGGTATCTCCCGTCGCGTCCGGAAGGCCCGGCAGCAAAGGCAGCGTCATCACTCCGTTGCCGTCCAAGTCTTCGGCGAGATCGAAAATGGCGTTGCCATTCACGTCGTACTCGTAGTTGCGAGCCACATCGCGAGCGTCAATCAAGCCAGCCAGCACTTCGGGGTGCCGTGTGGTGTTCAGGTTGATCGAACCGGGCTTGCGAATGAAGTTCAGCGGGTTGTTGAATTCCGGACTCAACCCGACATGCGTGCGTGACGGCACTTCCACGAACTCGAACAGCCGATACCAGCGATTGTTTTGCGCCAGCGAAGCGTCGAGGGCGTCCGGGTAATCGGGGGCGAGGATTTTCGCGCTGGCGCTGGCCGCGAGGGGCGTGGCCGCCGTGTACTGAGCGAGAGGAGGCAGATTGCTCCGTGCGAAGTCGGCCGTAAATCTCACCGGGCTGGAGAGTGGGAGACTCAAGAGTTCTCCCGCCGACGCGAAGTCACGATCGAAGTGGGCCTGCCAGGTTGAGAAACCGGTTCCCGGAGTGTTGGAATTGTTGAAACCCAGCGAGTTGCGGGTGACGTCAACGGGCGTGTTCACTCCCTCGGCACCTCCGGCCAATGGTTCTGCTCGCTCCATGCTCATCATGCCCTCACGTCCGGCCGTCCCACGAAGTTCATCGCTGGTGGTGTAGGGAGCGGACGCGGAGTCTGTGGTGGGGGTGAGTTCGAACTTTCGCCATTTTGGAATGGCAATTCGATCCACGGCAATCCAGGGGTTGTCGTTCTCTTCCGCTGCATTTCCAACGGTCGGGGCCGGTCGTGTCGGGTGGGCACGACGGTAGAGGATGAATTCGTACTCCAAGATGGAGTTGCCATCGTTGATGGGCAACGCTCCCAGCCATCCGCCGGTCACGTCGTAATAATTCGGGACGGGGACGATTCCGTCGGTGACTCGGAACGGGCTGCCGGGGCCGGGGCCAGCCACGTAGCTGGTGATCAGGTCGAGATTCAGCGCGCCGCTCACTGGAGAAATTGGCGTCGGGTAGGATGTGGGTTGCGGATCTCCCACGGCCCACGTTGTATCGACTCGAAACTGGCTGTAGTTGCCTGCTCCGGAAGTGTTGGGGACGTTGGCAACGCTGGCCGAACCGAGCGAGTACAGGCCGCCAGCGGCGACGGCATTGCTGCCCGCAGCCGGATTCTGAATGATCACGCGACGCTCATCCGTGGCTGTGCTGCCAACTGCCCGGTAGCCGACCGCCCACTGTTGCTGTCCGACAGCGGCATTCGTTCCAAAGGTGACGGGATACGGACTGGCGTTTCGCAGTTCGACGTGGGCGAACAGGGTGTTGACGGTGTCATTCCACTCGGTCGCAAAATGGTCCACCGGTGTGCCGGCGTTGTCCACCAGCTTCGCATAGAGTGCCACCGCTTCACTGAACGTCAGACTCTGGCTTTCGACACCGAACACGACTGCCCGGTCCAAGAGAATCTCGGTGGCGTTGGCGGTGTACGGATTGTCATCGAGATTCCATCCCGGCTGATCGTCTCCGAATCCGAGTTCCGAAGCATCGTTGAGCGTGCCATTCATGTCGTCGTCCGCCGCTGCCGCTCCGAACTGACCATCGGGTCCAACCCCCATGCCCAGATTCTTGTCGTACTCGAACTGCGTGATGATGTTGTCTCGATCCAGGGCATCGACGAGGTTGACCGCGAACTGGGCCATCTCGCGGAGCTGTACCGGGGTGTAGAGCGGTCTGACTTCGCCCGGAAGGTTCGGGTCATCGGCATTCGGAATCAGGGTGGGTGTCGCGTCACTTCCGCTGCCGAAGGTGTACAGGAGGACATAAATGTCACGAGCCATCACCTGACGGTCGTAGCGTGCCCACCATTCCTGCACTTCGGCAGACGTATAGTTGATGGCGCCAACCGTCACGGGTTGTGGTGGATATGGGGGCGGATTGAGGTTGGTCCACGTGACTGACAACTCTCGGCTCGTTAGACCACCAGAGTGCGGCGTCAGCGCTCGGAATTCCAGCGGCCCTTTTTGACGATCCACTGGTTGTCCCGGTTTGCGTTCGACGTCGAGCACTCCGTTGATGCTCAGCCGCATTTGCGGATGGACCTGATTGACGTTGCCCGCTTCCACGGTCAGCAGGCGACGCAACTCCAATCGAAACGGGTGCCGCGGGTCCAGCGGAGAGAAAGCTGACTCGCCAGGAAACACCGGGGGAAACTCGAACTTGCCATCACCGTCGCTGTCCGCATTGAACTCCCACGGGCGCAAACGCGGACTGAAATTCTTGCGGTCCCAACTGAGCGTCGTGAACCGCTGTCGCAGGTTGGACGGAATCTGCGATCCCTGCCACCCGGCGTTAGTAGAGAAGTTGATCGGTGCCAGATTACGCAACCGCGCCCCGGCGGCGTACAGGTCGGCCTGCGCATTCGTGAGGTGCAGCAGCGCCATCTCCTCGGGGCCAAAGGCCTCGTCGTACGGCTTCTGCAACCGGGTCGGCTCCAGCATCATTTCCAACGGCTCATCGCGCAACGGAAAGGGGATCGACGTGCCGGAGACGACCGGCCACGGAACGCAGGTCGCGTATCCGGTCGGTCTGTAGCCCACGTATTCCAACCAGCGGTGAGGCTTTCCCGCCCCGACAGACGA
>JACRIH010000462.1 GCA_016235885.1 Planctomycetales bacterium
CACCCCTAACCCCTCTCCCCCAAGGGGAGAGGGGAACTGAAAACACCAAAGTTGTTTCGCCCCTTTCTCAGCAAGGGCATCGCTCGCCCGTCAACGGGCGAACTGGATGCGATGCATCCATCGCAATCGACACAGTTGGCACTCGATCGCGGTGCCACACCGGCCTGTCCCCCGGCACGACTCCCGATCACGACCTAAGCTATCAACGCATTACATCGCCGCGACCGCGCCTGCGGGAAGTCGCATGGACCGGTGATGGGGCTTGGCTTGGGAGACGGATTTGCAATGGTGCTGTCAGTCGAATCGTATTCGCCGGAACAGGTGGACGCCGCCGCCCGGGTGCTCGAAAAACTGGCCGCTCTGGATGACCGGCGCGATCCAAAGAATCCGCGGCGTGATTTCACGCGCCGCCCGTACCACCGCGTGATCTCGATCCAGCACGAACAGCCAACGGCCAACCAGAAGACATCGTCGCCGAAACGTTGCCATGTCCTGGCCCGCAACATTTCGCAAGGCGGTTTGTCGTTCGTGTACCCGGGACGACTCGATATCCCCCGGTTGCTCGTCTCGCCGTCCGGTCCCGGTTCGGAGTACATCTGGTTTCGCGCCGAAGTGGTCCGAGTCCGCGAGGTCGAAGACGGATTCTGGGAATACGGCGTCAGTTTTCGCGGACGAGTCGAAGTCGTCGATCCGGTCCGGCGCACAAACGCGCGCTAGGAATACGATCACGGAAACTTCCCGACGCTCGTAGTCCGGACCCCTTGGTCCGGACGAGTTGATCCGCATCCGGTGCGCAGTCGGAGACGACTTCGTCCGGACCAAGGGGTCCGGCCTACGTCGCCACGATTCGGGTAGTCATTGCGCTCCCATTTCCATAGCCGAACACAGTTCGACCTCGAAATGAATTGGCCTTGGCCCGATTGACATCGCTCCCTAGAATCCCGCCCCTCGTCAGGGTCATCTCTCAGTTTCTCACGTCACCATTCAGTGGTCGGTTCTCTCCGGACAGGAGGATCGTGTGTCCAGCTCTCACATTTTGTCGCGTAACTCATCGCGCTGGCAATTTCGAATCCTCGTTCCCAAGCCGTGCGTGTTGCTCGTACTGGCCGTTTCGGTCTTCGCCAGCACGGGATGTCCGCAGTTGAACTATTGGGACGGGCCGTCGAAGGACCCATTTTTCCGCGTCGCCGATCCGCTGGATGAGCCGCCCGCCAAGTTCATTTCGCCGCCACCGGCTGAGCCGAACCGCTGATCAACGGCCGTGAATCTTTCCGTGGCTGAAGTCGCAAGACTTCAGACGTTGGCGAGAAATCTGAACTCTGGCGAGTTCAGCTACGCGTTCATTGTCAGCGGCTCACGGGTGAGTGGTGTCCCCGGTTTCGGGCTGGTATGCTCTGCGCGACCCGTCATCCTGCGAGGAATTCGCGGGAATTCTGGACGTTCTGAGCGCCCATGACCTATCGCACGTTCAAACGGCTGCTGGGTGAAACCAACCTCGAGCGCAAATGCCGCTTCCTGTTTGGCGGCGGTTTGATGTTGCTCATCACGGGCAGTTTCTACTTTCACGGCCAACGGACCGAGCGGCTGGTCTACGAACAAAAGCGTGCGACTGGTCGGATGCTGATCGACTCGATCATCACGGTCAAACATCTGAAATACTCGCAGCCCGGCGACGACCAGGAATTCGCCGAGTTCTTGAAAACGCTGGACGCGATGTCGCTGGACTTGAAGCCCGAGGACTTGAAGGGTTTTAAGTGGGAGTTGATCAGCGCCAGCCCCGAAACGCCCGAGAAACGCGGCAGCGAGCCGGCGGACTTCGATGCTCTACGGCGGCTCAATCTCAATCAGGGAGAGCGTGAGGTCGCCGTCCCGGATTTCGCCAATCGCGAGTACCGCTACTACGGCGGCGTGTACAACACGAAATCCTGCACGGCGTGTCACTGCAACGACTGTGGAAAATCGCAACTGCACGCCTCCGAGAACGACCTGCTCGGCATGGTGAAAGTGACGTTTCCGCTGGCGACGACCGAGAAGGCTCTGGCCAAGAACAATGCGATCTTGCTGTCGACCGCCATCGTCACGGCGGTGCTGGCCATGCTGGCCGCGTACGCGATCGTGCGGTACGTCATCGTCAAGCCGGTGCTGCATCTCAAGGACGTGAGCGATGCGATTGCGCGGGGGAACCTCGACCTGCGTGCCGACATTCGCACCGGCGACGAATTCGAGCAACTCAGTCAGGCGTTCAACCGCATGTTGCGGCACCTCGTCGCCGTGCAGGAAGAGTTGCGGCAGGTGAACGCGACCCTCGACAGCAAGGTCGATGAACTCGCCCAGGCCAACATGAGTCTCTACGAACACAACAACCTCAAGAACGACTTTCTGGCGACGATCACGCACGAACTCCGCACGCCGCTGAACAGCATTCTCGGTTTCAGCGAAGTGCTGGGGAGTGCGGAAAACCTCAACGACAAACAACAGCGCTACCTGCGGAACATCCAGACGTCCGGCAAGGATCTGCTCGTCCTGATCAACGACATTCTCGATCTGGCGAAGATCGAGAGCGGCAAGATGGACGTTAACCTCGTGGACTTTTCGATCGACGATTTGATCGAACGGCTGGTGAGCATGGTCAAACCGCTGGCCGAGAAAAAGAACATCGAACTGACCTGCTTCAGCGATCCCGAGTTGCCCCTGCTCAGCCAGGATTCGGGCAAGCTCCAACAGATCGTGTACAACCTGCTGTCGAACGCGATCAAATTCACTCCGGAGGGCGGCCGCGCTCACGTCGCGGCCAATCTCAAAAATGGAGACACTTTGGAATTGAAGGTGGAAGACACGGGGGTGGGCATCTCGCTGGAAGAACAGGCGACGATCTTTGAAAAATTCCGGCAGGGGAACACGGCGCCGGCGGGGCAACAGAGTTCGTTGACTCGCGAGTACGCCGGCCCTGGGCTGGGGCTGTCGATTGTGAAGGAACTCTCGAAACTGCTCGGCGGCGAAGTGGCGGTCGAGAGCGAACTCGGCAAGGGGAGTACATTCACCGTCTGCGTGCCGGTGCAACTCAAACCGCCGTCTCGATCACTGAACGCCACGGTGTCACGAGTGTTGAGTTGAATCAACTCCGTCATCGAGAAACCGTGCTGGCAGGATTGGCCGGGACGAACGCGATCAAATCCACCTGAGGCGGCGAAGCCGCAATACGTAGCCGTCACGCTCCGCGTGACGAGCCGAATTGAGAGTTGTCATCCATTTGCCATTCGGCTCATCACGCGGAGCGTGATGGCTACGTAACAACGAACATTCAAAGGCAGGCGTTGCGATGCGGATCATCCCGGTGATCGACATTCTGGACGGACAGGTCGTTCGCGGCGTGGCTGGCCGGCGGTCGGAATACCGCGCGGTCGAAAGCAAATTGACGACTGCGACCGATCCGGCGTCGATCGCGCTCGCGTTTCGCGAGCAGCTCGGGTTGACGACGATCTACGTTGCGGACCTCGACGCCATCATCCACGCACGGCCCAACTGGCAGGTCTACCAGGATCTCGCCGAACAGGGTTTCTCGCTGTGGGTCGATGCGGGCTTGCGAGGCGTGGACGATGCCGAGGCGGTTCTCGATTGCGGCGTGTCCGGAGTCGTTGCCGGTTTGGAAACGTGGCCGCATGCGGAACTGCTGCACCAACTCGTGCTGACGTGCGGTCGCGACCGCGTGATCTTCAGTCTCGACCTGCGCGACGGAACGCCGCTGGCGAATCCCGACGGCTGGGCGAGCGACGACCCGTTCGAGATCGCCGACGAAGCGATCTGCGCCGGCGTGATTCAGCTCATCGTGCTCGACATCGCGCAGGTCGGCATCGGGCAGGGCGTGCGGACTCTCGATTTGTGCCGGCGTTTGACGAATCAGTTTCCCGACGTGACCGTGATCACCGGTGGTGGCGTGCGAAACGTGGAAGACCTCCAGCCGCTGGAGGCCGCTGGCGTGAGCGGCGTGTTGGTCGCGTCGGCCTTGCACAACAGTGCGATGGATCGGCGACAGATTGAGAGTTTGATCGGTGAGAGCGGACGGAATGTCCAATATCCAACACTCAATATCCAATGTCCAAGTGAGTGACGCGCCGACGTAGCCGCACTTGCCAGAGTGCGGGTTTCCCGCGTTCTGGCGAACGCGGCTACCTCCGGTTTGAATACCGATTCAGTACTCGCTTCGTTCTCGATTTGTGACGAAAGGAACCGTGTCATCATGCAAACGCGAAGACAGTTTCTGGGTACGGCGGCTGCGGCGGCATCGAGTGGGGCGATTCATGCGGGGGATGAACCGACATCGGGCGCGGTCAAATCGCGTGCGAATCGGATCGCTATTTCGACGTATTCGTTCTGGCAGTTTCGTCACGAAAAACTGCGGGACATCGAGCGGTGCATCGACGTCGCGGGCGAAATGGGTTTCGACGCGGTCGAGTTGTTGCATCGACAGATGCAGGACGAGACCGACGGGTATCTCCAGCGGATCAAGCGGCGAGCGTTCGTGAACGGTCTCGATCTGTGTGGGTTCTCGACGCACCAGGGTTTTCTCAACCCGGACGCCGCTGTGCGTCAGAAAAACATCGACCACACGATTCACTGCATCGAACTGGCGTACAAGCTCGGCATCCCCACGATGCGCGTCAACACGGGGACGTGGGGGACGAGCAAGGATTTCGATGACTTGATGAAGAACCGCGGCATCGAATCGCCGCGCCCCGGCTTCACCGATGAAGATGGATTTGGCTGGGTGATTGATTCGCTGGGAAAATGCCTCGCAGCAGCCGAGCGTTGCGGCGTGGTGCTGGGTCTGGAGAACCACTGGGGTCTCGGCCGAACGCCGGAAGGGGTGCTGCGAATTGTTCGAGCGATCAAGTCGCCGTGGCTGCGAGTCACGCTCGACACCGGCAACTTTCTGGAAGACCCGTACGACCGACTGGAGCAGATGGCCCCCGAGACCGTGTACGTGCAGGCGAAAACGTACTTCGGCGGTGGCCTGTGGTACACGCTCGAGCTCGACAACGACCGGATCGCCCGCATGCTGAAGCAGCACAAATACGCGGGCTACGTGTCGCTGGAATTCGAGGGGAAAGAAGACCCCATGACGGCGATTCCGAAGAGCCTGGCGATGTTACGGAAGGCGTTTGGGTGAGCACGCGGCATACCAACCCGAAGCGTGAGCGAGGGCGTATCGTGACGACTCCCTCGCTTACGTTTCGGGTTGGTGTCTCGTCTACCGCACGTACGTGCCGCGTGGCGTGCGGAACACGGCGGCGGCGGAGGGAGCCGGGACGAATTGCAAGTCGCGGCTGGCGGTGCGTGCCGGCGGGATTTCCGATTCCGAAACGACGTGACGATTCTTGTACGTGTCGAATCGCGAGGCGGTGCGCGGGGTGATCGGGGTCAGGCCGTCGTTCGTCGCGAAGCGCGGATCGGGAACGGGTGACAGAGTGCTGCCGAACGAGCTCGCGTACGTCGGGACTGGTGTCGGATACGATGGTACGGCGGCGGTTGTGTACTGTGGCGGAACGATCGCAGTTGCCGGTGGGACGGGCGGCACGGCATAGGTGTTCTGGATCAGCGTCTGCGGGTATGACACTGCGGCGGTGGAAGGGAGGCAACCGGTCGGACACGATTGAACCATCGTCGTCGTCGGGACGTAGCGCGTGGTTTGAGTCGGTACGGTTTGCGTGGTGTATTCCGGCACGCGGCGACTGATTTGGTACGGCACGTTGCGATACGTCGTCTGTGTCTGGTAGCTCGTTCGCGGCACTTGTTTGGTCACGGCGCGCGGAACCCACACGCTTTGATAGCTGCCTTCATCGACGGTCACGTTTTCGTACGTGGTGACCGGAACGGTTTGCGTTACCGGTTCGCTGCGATATTGCGTTTCGACGACATCACGATACGTGACTGCGGGTTGCTGGACGTACTGCGTTTCGACGACTGGTTGGTAGGTGGTCTGCGGGACCGCTGTCGGTTGAAACACCGGCTGCTGACAACCACATTGATTCACCGGGAGTTCACAACGCTGGCAGCAGTTTCTGAAACCCTTGCCGAACAACCCGGCCGACGAAGTTTGGGGTAACCCGCAGCAGAATGCGAAGACCAGCAGGCAGCAACGCAGCGTGAGATTCATGGCTTCGCACTCCCGATGAAATGACTGAAGTTTTGTCCCAAGATTGGTCCACGAACGAGGTACACAAAACCTCTGCTGGAATATCGGCACAATCGGCAAGGCAACTTCAATCGAAAGAATCTGCCCAGATTGCCACCGGTGAAGGCGTCTTGCGGCTACTGGCAGCGCCCCCTACAATCGCCACGTTTTGGGTCGAAATCCTGCTGTGGTTCGAGAGTTATGCCTCTCGCGACCGAGGCAGACACTAACCCGAAGCGTCAGCGAGGGAACGAAAGCACTCCCTCGCTGACGCTTCGGGTTAATATGCCTCGGCTACAGATGTTCCAATTTCGGCCGGGTGGAGTCTCAGTCTGTGCAACGCATCTGTGTGCTCGGTTCGACCGGATCGATCGGGACAAACTGCCTCGAAGTGATCCGTGCACAACCCGGGCGGATGAGCCTCGACGCGGTGGTCGCACGGCGGAGTTGGCAGGCGCTCGGCAAACAAACGCAGGAATTCGCGCCGCGGTGGGCGGTGCTCAGCGATGAAGGGCAGCGAAACGTTGTCGCGGCGGATGCGTTTTCGACTCGGACCGAGGTGTTGTTTGGAGCGGACGCGATCGAGCGCGTGGCCGCGTCGCCGGAGATCGATACGGTCGTGTCGGCGATTGTTGGTGCGGCGGGCTTGCGGGGGACGTGGGCGGCAATCGAGGCGGGCAAACGGGTGTGCATCGCGAACAAAGAGACGCTCGTTGTCGCCGGGCCGCTGGTGATGGAGTTGGCCCAGCGCAGCGGGGCGACTGTGTTGCCGGTGGATAGCGAACACAGCGCGGTGTTTCAGGCGTTGCAATCTGGTCGGCGGGCGGATGTGAAACGAATCGTGCTCACTGCCAGCGGTGGGCCGTTTCGGGGGTGGAAAGCGGAGCGGCTGCGTGGCGTCACACCGGCAATGGCGTGTCACCACCCGACATGGAACATGGGTCAAAAAATCACGGTCGATTCGGCCACGCTGATGAACAAGGCTTTGGAGGTGATCGAGGCCAAATGGTTGTTCGGCCTCGACGTGTCGCAGATCGAAGTCGTCGTGCATCCGCAGTCGATCGTGCATTCGTTTGTGGAATTCGTGGATGGCTCCGTGATCGCCCAACTGTCGCCACCGGATATGAAACTGCCGATCCAATATGCACTCACGTACCCCGAGCGGGTTGACGGGCTTAGCCCGCGCATGGATTGGCGGTCGCAATTCCAGCTTGATTTCGAACCGCCCGATCCCGAAAATTTCCCCGCCTTGCGGCTGGGCTATGAAGTGGCCGCTCGCGGCGGCACTTGCGGCGCCGTGCTGAACGCGGCCAACGAGGTCGCGGTCGAGCGATTTTTGTCCGACTCGGAAGCCTTTGATTTTTGTGACATTCCCACCGCCTGCCGGGCGGTTCTCGAACACCATAACTTCGACCCCTCGCCGTCGCTCGACGAACTCGTGCGGCTGGATGGATGGGCTCGAGAGGAGATGCGGACGTGGAGATGATTCTCAACATTTTGTGCGTGGCGATGGGCTTGGGCCTGGTGATTTTCATTCACGAACTGGGGCATTTCGCCGTCGCCAAATGGTGCGACGTGCGAGTCGAACGGTTCAGCATTGGGTTCGGTCCCATCATCTGGAAATGGACGTGGGGCGAGACCGATTACGCGCTGTCGGCCATCCCGTTCGGCGGCTACGTGAAAATGCTCGGCCAGGACGATGCGGACCCGAGCCAGATGACCGACGTCTCCATCGCGAAGAACCCGCGGGCCTACCCGGCCAAAACGGTGCCGCAACGGATCGCCATCATTTCAGCAGGTGTCCTGATGAATCTGATGTCGGCGATCCTGTTTTTCATCATCGCCTTTTTGAGCGGCGTCGAACACGAGCCGGCGGTGATCGGGAGTGTGGTTCCCGGCATGCCGGGTTGGGAAGCCGGGCTGCGGCCCGGAGATCGCCTGACGCGCGTTGGAAGCCGGGACTATCCGGACCTGTCGTTCATGGACCTGCGGCAAGCGGTCGCGCTGTCGGATGGACCCGTCGAAATCGAAGGGGAACGGGACGGGAAGAAGTTTCGCTCCATCGTGCATCCGAAAACCGAAGACCAACTCTTCCCGATCATTGGCGTCGAACATTCGGAACGCAGCCTGATGTTGGAAAAGTCGCCTGTGGTCCCCGGGTTGTCGGCCTCGCGGGCCACGCCAGCATTCGAGGCGGGAGACGAGTTCCGCCGCATTGATGACGCGGTACTGCGTTCGTACTCCGAATTCCAGAAAATCTTGTCGACGAAACGCGACAAGACACTCGTCTTCCACGTGCATCGCAAGGGTCAAGCCGCCGATGCACCACTGGAGAAGATTACAGTCGGTCCGAATAACTTCCGCACGCTCGGTTTGCGGACGGATATCGGGAAGATCACGGCGATCCAACAAGGGTCTCCCGCTTGGGCGAATCGAACGGACCGCGGCACCGACGAGCAGGAGAAAATGCTCAAGGTCGGCGACAAGCTGACCCACGTGATTGTTGACGGTCAGGAACATCCCGTCGGCAGCGATCTCGATCCGCTCCGTCTGCCGGATTTTTTCGCTGAGCACGCGGGTGAGGAACTGGTGGTTCGCGTAAAGCGCGAACGGGTCGGCAAAGACCCGGAGATTGTCGACGTGTCGCTCGTGCCGGAGGATCGCGCAGGCTGGATCGAAAAGCCGGCTGGCCCGGACTGTCCGTTGTCAGTCCCCTCGATCGGCGTCGCGTTTCACGTGCTGCACAATGTCGTGAAGGTGGACCCCAACGGTCCGGCCGCGGGAAAACTCGCCGAGAATGACACCGTGCAGAAACTCGAATTTGTCAAGGGGGACGGAAAGACGCCGGATCACGAAAAGCCGTTCGACTTTGGCGAGAAAGACCGCAACTGGCCGGCTCTGTTTTGGCGCATGCAATCGATCGACCCGGACTGGAATGTCCGGCTGACGGTGATCCCGTACGGAGCCAAAGACCCGAAGGTGGTCGATCTCAAGCCGACCCTCGACACGAACTGGTACCTGCCAATGCGCGGACTGGTGATGCAACCGCTCACGCTCATCAAGCGAGCCGATTCGGTCGGACAGGCAATAGATCTGGGCTTCCGGCAGACACGGAACTCGGTCGTCGAGGTGTACTTCACGATCAAAGGTCTGGCTTCGGGGCGGATTTCAAAGAAAGCGCTCGGCGGACCGATCACAATTGCCCAGGTCGCGTTCATCTTTTCGGAACGCGGTGTGCCCGACCTGATCCTGTTCCTCGCGATTCTGAGCGTGAACCTGGCGGTGCTCAACTTCCTGCCGATCCCCGTGCTCGACGGCGGTCACTTTGTCTTTTTGTGCTGGGAAGGAATTCGCGGCAAACCCCCCAGCGAACGCGTGGTCATCACCGCCAACTACGTCGGACTGGCGATGGTCCTCAGCCTGATGGTGTGGGTGATGTGGCTGGACATCAGCCGGTTGGCCGGATGGCAATAAGTAAATGACGAATGTCGAAACACCTAATGACGAATGAATGACGAAGCTCGAATGACGAACTGGGTCTCTCAAGTCGAGTTGTTTTCGTTTGGTTGACTTCGACATTCGACATTCGTGCTTGGTCATTAGTCATTCCTCCCCACCATGCACCATTCGCTGATCGATATCCCGGAGTTGGTGCGGCTCGACGCCGATCAGGGGATTGTCCGCATTCCGTATGAACTCGACGTGCCGTTCACGCCGCGCGTGCGAGCCATCGTCGATACGGCGGAGTTCCGGCGGCTGTCGCAGGTCACACAACTGGGGCTGGTGTCGCGCATCTATCCTGGTGCCATGCACACGCGGTTTGAACATGCGCTCGGCGTGTTTCACAACGCGCTGCGATACCTGTGGCAGTTGGGCAAGGATCGGCGGTTCCGCGAACTCGTGGATTGTCACACCGCGGAAGTGTTGATGGTGTCGGCCCTGCTGCACGATCTGGGGCACTGGCCGTTCTGTCATCCCATCGAAGACATGGGGCTGGCCAATCTGCCGCCGCACGAACAGTACGCCGCCGAATTCCTCGCCCCGCAGCGCGAACTCGCGCAGGTGCTGCGCGACGCATGGCACATCGACCCGGCGGAAGTGCTCGACGTGCTGGTGCCGCAAACCGATTCACCGAGGTTGCGAGTGCTGCGCTCGATCCTGTCGGGACCGATCGACATTGACAAGATGGATTACCTCGAACGCGACAGCCTGCACTGCGGCGTGCCGTACGGCCGAAACTTCGACAAGCAGCGGCTGATCCAGTCGCTGATCCTGAACGAAGCCGGCGACGGCTTGGCGATCAGTTCCAAGGGAAAGACGGCGGCCGAACTGATGGTCTTCGCGCGGTACGTGATGTTCAGCGAAGTGTACTGGCATCACGCCGTGCGATCGGCCACCAGCATGTTCGCCCGGTCGTTTTACGAGGTCCATCCGACGCTGGACCTGCGCGAACTTTTTCAACTTAGCGAACCCGAGACGATTCACCTGCTGCGCGACCGCTGCCGAGGCACGAGTTGCGAACCGCTGCTGGCGGGCATCTTCGGCCCGAAGCGGCAACTCCACAAGCGCGTGGTCGAGTACAGCCACTACCAGCATCGCGAAATGTACGACCTGCTGGCTCGACGGCCGTTCGAGTTCCTCGTCCGTGTGGCCGCGCGACTGGCCGCCGATCTCAGCCCGATCGTCGGCGAATCGCTCAGCGGCACCGACATCCTGATCGACGCGCCGCCGCCGCATCGCGAAGTTGAATTCCACGTCGACATCCACTTCCCGAAAGAGCACCGCTACCGCCCGCTGCAAGAAGTCTCCCCCGTCGTGGAAGCCCTCGCCCGCCGGCAGTTCGACGACTACGTGAAGCGCGTCCGCCTGTTCGCCCACCCGCGCTGCGCAGCTCGCATCGCGGCGTTGCCGAACCTCTCGCAACATGTCGAACAAGCGGTGAGCAAAGTGTAGTGTGGGTCTCATCCCTCGACTGACCATACGACTACTTCAACAGATCGACCGTCTTGGGAACTAACAGCCGGTGCTCCCGCGAAGCGTCCCCGACTTGCAGCTTTCCGGACCCAAAGTCCCCGGCCTTCGAATCGGCTGTATTCGCGGTCCCGGCCAATCCGACAAACACCACGGCAAACAGAAATCGACTGGCGAACGACATGACGACTCCTTCGTTTTGAGGCAGGTCGGCCCGCCCTGACCAACGGGAAGTCCGTGGCTCACCGATCTCTGACAACAATTTGTTACGGTGTGCCGCACTTCGCAGCTCCGATCAGCTGAACGTCCGCCGTAATCACCAGTAGGGTCTCCATTTCAAAAAAACTGGATCGCGTGCTTCGGTTGCATTGCCAGTGGGTGGTGTTTTTCGAAAAATGACGATTCCCGATCATTTCCGACGTTGGCGATCTCTCATAGTCACCACGACTCATTGGCGGAGTGGCATTTGCGCTGGGGCGGGGCCACGGAACCAGCCACTCGTCACCCCACCGATGCAAAAGCTGACAACGACAACTGCGTGCCGAATTGCGTTTCGATGAAGCGTTGAAAATCAACGCCTCGCTGCGAGCACACCTCGTCGTTTCGTTGAAGCTCGGCTTCGATTCGCTGGCGAGGAGGGTATTCTTCAGCGGGCGAAAGGGGCGGCTTTCGTCCTTGTCCGGGACGATCCTGAAGTCCCACCAAGCCCGCTTCGTTGTCACGCGGCACCCACTGTTGAACCGTGCGGCGACACAAGCTGGTTTCGGCTGTGTTCCCGGGTTCGCTGCGTCCGAGTTGGGCCAGCCAGACAATCCAGATTCGCTTGGACATCCCAGCCGACTTCTCCTCGCGAAACAGTCACTCCAATTCCTCCGCTGAATGGTGGTATTCGACGGTCACTCCATGTCCTCCTGCCAAGATGATCGTTTTCAATCTTGGAGGTGCCGAGCGCGAATCTCGTGCCGTACCTGGCGAGCATTCATTTCTTGTGATCCGTAAATGATGCTGTGATACCGCAGGTGCCCCCGTCTCACCAAGGGGGAGAGAGGTGGACGAAATTGCGATTATTGCGGACAACAAAAAACCCGCCGAGCGCGAGGCTCGGCGGGCTGTGAATGCAAGGACCACTCGATACGGGTTTGCGATCCTCTTTGGGGGAACCGGTCTCACCGAGAGCCGGCTCCCCGCACTCTCCCCGGTGGATCAA
Organism: Planctomycetales bacterium; assembly: GCA_016235885.1. Lineage (GTDB taxonomy): Bacteria > Planctomycetota > Planctomycetia > Planctomycetales > Planctomycetaceae > JACRIH01. Next base: position 12,351 of record JACRIH010000462.1, read on the forward strand.
CTGACATGGCAGCCCTCCTCAGAGTTGTTGAGTTGGAAGTCACCACCGTGTCCTTAGGACGACGAAATTCTACCCCTCGGATTGGCGGGTCGTCAAAAAAAATCATCGGCACGGCGGAAATGTGGCTGTCCGACAGTTGGAAGTTCGATTTCTTCCGGTTTGAAAAACTGTGACGGGGTCAGTCCGTTACGTGGACGCCGTGTTGCGATCCCGCCAGAGCGGATTCGATTTGACGGAGATCCGTGAGTCGGGCGGCGATGTCTTCCGGGCCGAGAGCGAACAGCGGGTTGATTTCGACCGCGACATCGTCGGCCACATCAACCCCTGACACACGGAGCCAGCTTCGGTGGAGCGCCATGAGACTCCGCTGAACATCGGGGGGCGAGAACTCTCCCGTCTTGTTTTTCAGCGGATTGAATTCCGTCTCGCGATCCGCTTCGACCACGAGCGTCTTTCGAGCCAGCGGCAGCACGTCGAAGATGAAGCGTTCGAATTTGAAGGCGTTCTCTGTGGCTGGCATAACGACCTGCCCCGCGTCGTCGAGGTACGACACCTGTTTGCGGGCGATGTGGAACGGCAGGTCGGTCCGCTGATCCACCAGTCGCTGAATGAACGTCCGAGAAAAAACGTGGATGGCGGTACTGCCGGCCCAGAACCGGATTTCGCCTTGGTCGTCACGCTGCGCGGCAACGTCGTCCGGCAGGTCGCTGTACTCGATAATCTGTGTCTGGCCATCTACGTCCACGGCCACGCCCATTTTTTCCCTTGGCAAGCGCTTGGCGACAACCTTTACAGACACATCCGCATCACGCAGCGAGTGAAAGCCGAGGAATTCCGGATCGCACACGCGGGCCAACGGGTTGTCTACTTGGTGGTAGTACAAAGACTCGATGCCGCGTTTCCGCATGTCGTCCAGCAATCCAGACGAGGCGAGAGCGGACAACATGCCTCCGTGACCGTCAGGGCTTTGGCTGAGTTCACCCTTGCCAGCCAGCAGCACGCGGCCAGTCGTGGCATCGACGGCAGGCATGCTGCCTTGTTGGAAGAAGCGAACATCGTTGGGATCGAGGCCGAAAGAATTGTGCGTGCGAAAAAAGTCCACGGTCTCATCGTGCGTGGCATCGCTCGTCATGATGTAGTAGGGGATGGTGACGCCAGCGCGGCGACCGCGGGCCAACAGTTGTTCGGCCAGCAGTTGGAACAACGATTTGCCGCTGACCGGCCCGATCGGAAACATCCCTTTGGGATGCGGGAAATCGAGCCGCGTCCCCTGACCTCCCGCGACGAGAATGGCACCCACTCGCCCCGCAGTCAGCAGCGCGGCTCCGCAATCCCGCGCCGCCTGCCATTCGGCTTTGTCTGCCGTCGACCGCGGTTGTCGAATCAATCCTGCGGGCGGTGTCGCCCGGCGAGCCTTTTGTCGGAGAGATTCCGCAGCGGCCGGGGCGTCTTTCGACTGCTGGAACAATTGTCCGAGGAGCGCGAAGTCCACGCGGTCGATGGAGGCGAGCAATGCGGCGAGTGCGGGATCGTCGAGTTCATTCCACCATCGCAGCAGGTGTTCCTGGCCGAACTCACGCAACCGTGACCGGACGTGTTCCAGCATGAGCGATCAGGCCGAGTGGCGCACAAAGAGGAATACGCTGTAGATCACGACCCCCGACACGATCGCGATCGCGAGGTACAACACGCGCTGGGCGATGTCTGGCCGTTTGCGGGCGATGAGTTGCACGTTGAGCGTGACCAGCGTGACCAGCGCCACCTTGAACCACACCATGCCTTTCGGACCCCAACTGTATAGGAAGTAGCGGGCCAACGGGTTGGCTTCGATGAATTCGACCTGGTCGTGAGTCAACAACAAGTAGGTCATCAACACATCGAGTGCGTTGACGACGACGTACACCGCCGTCTCCCGTTCCATGTGCAGCGCGGGCAGCGAAAACGTTTGCGAGATGCTGACCAACCAGGCTGGACGCGAGCCACTTGGGTGAGATGACGACTTCATCATCGCTCCTTCCTTGGATGCGAACCGTCAAGACATGACGCGCGGGTCGAGTGACCCAAATCGACTGCGAGAAATACCCAGTTTCCGAAAACGACGCAAGACCGACGACGGGGCCGAATAATCGTCGGAAGAATCCCAGGGTCTCGGCAGCGTCGAGTTTCCCTCGGGATGATTCGTCAGTTGTTGGCCGGGACTGTCTGACCCTGGTCGGGTGCCTGGCCACCAGTTCCGACAGCGGGTTGCGGCTTCTTCATGTAAGAGTCGATCAACGGCTTGCCGTAGTTGGTATATGCGAAATACGCTCCATAAATGACAGCGGCAATCACAACCAAATAGATGATGAAGCCGACGAACCCGACTGTGTTTTCCGTCCAGCGTCCCAGCCACCGCCATCGTTTGCGACGACGATCGGCCTTGTCAATTTCCGCATAGACCTTGCTGAATTTGTTCCCGGTCTTTTCGGCCGACTGCTTGACCAGCCGCGCCTGCACGAGCGTTTCGAACTCGCGATAGGCTGCCAGAGGCATGAATTGACCAGTGGCGCTTTTACAGGCGGTGGCTTTCATGTCCAATCCGCCGACCTTGAGCAACATCTGCACTTTCGACGTGGGAAGTTTTGAGACGATCTGCTTGCCTTGGGCGTTGCTGTGCTTGATGTACCAAGTTTGTTCCTCGTTCGCTCCACCAGCCGGCGGTTCAGTACCCCCCGAAGGAGCCTTCGCCGCGCCTGTGGGACCGGATTTGCCAGCGGCGGTTTGCACGCTCGAACTGGCCGCTGGCCGGGTCTTCTGCAATGAAGCGGCCGCGGGTGCGGACGCTACATCGCCACCAAGAAAGCCCAGCACGGGATTGGCCAGATTCAGTGCTTCGAGATCCTTGATCAAGTCTGTACACGTCTGGTAACGGTACTGCGGATCCTTCGCCAGCATCTTGTCGATGATCAGGTCGAGACGTTCGGGAATCTCCGGGTTGAGCTTGCGAGCGCGTGGGTACTGACCTTTTTCCTTCGCCAAGATCAATTCCAACGTGGAGTCGGCTTTGAAGGGGAGCTGACCCGTCACGAAATGGTAGAACGTGCAACCGAGGGCATAGATATCGCTGCGGCGATCAACGTGCTTCGCGTCGCGCGCCTGTTCGGGAGGCATGTAATACGGAGTGCCCAAGCCCGTGCCGCTCTGGGTCATCGACATGTCTTCGTCGGTCTGCTTCGCGAGGCCGAGGTCGGAAACCTTGATCACCCCCTTGCTCGTGACAAGGATGTTGTCGGGTTTGATGTCGCGGTGAATCAGGTTGAGTTCGTGTGCGTGCTGCAGGGCGTCGGCGGCCCGGATCATGACGTGCAATGCGTCTCCGAGCGGCAGCTTCCCCAGCTTGTCGAGCCAATCTTGAAGACTGCGCCCTTCCTTCGGACCTTCGATCAGTTCCAGCGCGATGAAGTGAAACCCCTGGTCCTCCGCGACCGCGTATCCGCGCACGATGTTCGGGTGATCGAGCTTGGCCATCGTGCGGGCTTCGCGGTAGAACCGGTCCACGAAGGTCTTCTTCGACGAAAGCTGCTTCGACAGAATCTTCAAGGCCACGTCGCGGTCGAGGCTGAGCTGCCGGGCCAGGTACACTTCGCCCATGCCACCCTGGCCGAGCTTCTTGATGAGTTTGAAATCGCCGAGTTGCTTGACCTTGCCTTTGTCTTCCCTCGTCTGTTCTTTGGGCTTTGAGGCCGTTTCCGACTTGGCATCGGCTTCGGGAGCTGTCTGCGCGTTGTCGGTGACCAGGGTCTTGTCCATCTCGTCAGCCATGATCGCACCTTAACGCAAATGACTTGGGGAACCGAACGGGCAGACAGGCAGCATCCACACCAGCCGGTGGCTGGAGGAAATACCGGCGCATTATGGTTTGATCGGCCACGGCTTGCAAACGAGAAGTGCTGGAGTTCAGACTCTCGCCTGCCCGCTGGTTGGCAAAATGTTGCCGAACAGGGAGTCGATTGCACAGGTCGAAGGTTGATCTTACGAATCAGCGTTGTTGAGCCAGTTGCTGGAACAGGTCGTAACGGGCTTTCATCTCAGTCAGGCTGTCACCGCCGAACTTCTCCAGAAACGCCTGGGCCATGGTGAACGCCACCACGTTTTCCACGATCACGCTGCACGCGGCGAGGGCACACACGTCGCTCCGTTCGTACGCGGCCGATTCCGGTTCTTTCGTGGCGAGGTTGATCGACGCGAGCGGTTTTCGCAGAGTGCTGATCGGTTTCATGGCGGCTCGAACGACGATCGATTGCCCGTTGGTCATGCCCGCTTCGAGGCCGCCCGCGTTGTTCGTGCGACGGACGTAGCCGAGCGTCGGATCGGCCGTCTGCGATGGATCGAACGCGATTTCGTCATGCACCTGCGATCCCGGTCGCCGGGCGGCTTCGAATCCCAGTCCGATCTCGACCCCCTTGATTGCCTGAATGCTCATCACCGACTGAGCCAGCAAGCCATCCAGCTTGCAATCCCATTGCGCATGGCTGCCAAGACCGAACGGGGGATGAAACACTTTGACTTCGACGAGGCCGCCGAGCGTGTCGCCTTGCTCGGTCGCCTGGTCGACCCGGGCGACAATCTGTTTGTCCGCGTCGGGGTCGAGCGTGTACATCGGGCTGGCGTCGCGCAGGGTCTTGAGTTCGTCGAGCGTGCCCTCGCGAGGTTGCGTTGCGATCTGTTCCAACTGCGTGACGTAGCCGAACACTGCGATGCCAAATTCCGCCAGCAGTTGTTTGCAAAGCGCGCCAGCCGCGACGCGCACCGCCGTTTCGCGGGCGCTGGCCCGTTCGAGCACGCCGCGGATCGAGCCAAGATACTTGATAGCGCCGGTGAGGTCTCCGTGGCCGGGTCGCGGCCGTTCGAGGTCCTTCAACCGTTCCAGTTTGTAATCCGAGTTAACCACGGCCAGCGTCACCGGGCTACCGAGAGTTGTTCCCTGCCAGACGCCGGTCTGGATGTCAACGACATCGGTCTCCAGCTTCTGTCGGCCTCCGCGCCCGTAGCCTCCTTGCCGCCGTTCCAACTCGCGGTTGATCGGCGCGGTGTCAATCGTGAGGCCGGCCGGGAAACCGTCGAGCACAGCCAGCAGCAGTTTGCCGTGCGATTCGCCAGCGGTGAGGAGACGGAGCATACGGAATTGAGAATTGTGAATTGAGAATTCTGAAATCACACTGACGTCGCATCACGAAAATCTTTCATCCGTGATCTTTTCATACGCTTCGATGTACTTGGCTCGGGTGTGGCTGACCACTTCAGCGGGCAATTCTGGAGGCGGGCTGTTTTTGTCCCAGCCCGTGGTTTCCAACCAATCGCGGACGAACTGCTTGTCGTACGACGGCTGACCACGACCCGGTTCGTATCGGTCGGCTGGCCAGAAGCGAGAGCTGTCGGGCGTCAGCACCTCGTCGATCAGGATGATGTCCCCGCCGATCTGTCCGAATTCGAACTTGGTGTCGGCAATGATGACGCCGCGCGTGTTCGCGTGTTCCGAGCCGCAGCGGTAGATTTCGAGGCTCAGTTTTCGCAACTCTTCGGACACGGGGCGGCTCAGGATTTCGCACATCCGTTCGAACGGAATGTTGATGTCGTGCCCCGATTCCTCTTTCGTCGCCGGCGTGAAGATGGGTTCGGGAAGGCGGTCGCTCTCGCGCAGGCCGGCCGGCAGTTGGATGCCACAAACGCAACCGTTCTTCTGGTATTCCTTCCAGCCCGAGCCGGACAAGTAGCCGCGGACGACGCATTCGACCGGAAAGACTTCGGTCTTGCGAACCAGCATGCTGCGCCCGGCGAGCGGTTCGCGGGGCGTGCCGGTGGGGAGCGGAAAGTCGTTCACGTCCATGCTCAGCAGGTGGTGCGAGACTTTCAGCCGTCCAAACCAGAACTTGCTGAGTTGGGTCAGCACGCGCCCTTTGTCGGGGATGCCGGTGGGCAGCACCCAGTCGAACGCGCTGATCCGGTCCGTGGCCACGATCAGCAGGCGGTCACCGAGGTCGTACACGTCGCGAACTTTGCCGTGACGAACCGGGAGATTGGGGATCGAGCTTTGAAGCAGAGGTGGGGTCATTGATTGTAGGTCAGACTTTCCAGACTGACTCCTGCGGACGCAATTTGACGGCATCGTCGCTCACAATTCGTGTCAGGCTGGAAAGCCTGACCCACGGCCGAGTCTAGCAAGCCTCCGGTTCTTGAACAACGTCCCACTCACCACTAGAATGCCGCGAATTCGCAGTGCGAGTGGGGTCGAACGGAATGAATTCCGTTCCCCTGGAAGAACTCTTGCCGGATGAGAACTCCCGATGGGCGTGATGCGATTTTTGGTCCATCCGGCCGACATGCTCCACAACTGGCCGGAGGCGCATCGAGCCTACCTCAGCGGCACCGATCACAGCGTGTGGCCCACACGCGTCGAAATCGACGGCCAGGTGCTCGGTTGCCGTCGGCAAAACTCCGACAGTTGCAAGCTCAATGTGGTCTGGCCCGTGGAGGGTTTCGGCAAGCCGCTGGTCACGACGGCTTCGCTCCCCGAACGAGAAGCGGCCTACCTACTTCCCGTCGAGTTGGCACGCGGAAAAATCGTTCAGATTCGCAATCAACTGGCGCTGTGGCAGACCGCGGGGATGGAGATCCCGGTGGAGTTCCGGGACGCGCATCGCGCGGCACAGACGTTCTTCGCCCGTGCGGCCTCAAACCAGGAGTCGCCCGAGACCGCCGCTTGCGACGCTCAGCAAGCACTGAAACACGCGTTCCGCGCCGCCGAGTTGTTGATGGCGGCGTACACTCGGCAGCGACTCGAACAACGGCATCGCCAGTACCCCCAGTTGCCGACGTCGCTCGGCTGCTCGCTGGGAGACCGCTTGTCGTTCTCCGATTGGGAAGTTCCGTTCCTCGATGCGTTCAATTCGGCGACGATCCCGGTCGAATGGCGATCGGTCGAACCGGCCGAGGGGGACTACCACTGGGATGCGTTCGACGCCCAGTTGACGTGGTGCGAGAAGCATCACATCGTTCCGCGCGGTGGTCCGTTCCTCGATCTGTCGGCCGAAGGGTTGCCGAAGTGGTTGTACATGTGGGAGCAGGATTACTGGAATCTCCAGAGTTTCGTGTGTGACTTCGTGGAGACGGCGATCTCGCGGTTTCTCGGTCGCATTCGCAGTTGGGAGGTGTGTGCGCGGGCGAACACCGGCGGTGGCATCGCGCTCACTGAAGAGCAGCGGCTGACGCTGACCGCCAAGGCGATCGAGGTGGCGCGGCACGCCGATCCCGAGTGTCAGTTGTACGTGCGCGTCGATCAACCGTGGGGCGAGTATCAAGCGCGCGGCCAGCACAAGTTGTCGCCGCTCCAATTCGCCGACGCCCTCGTCAGGGCCGATCTCGGACTCAATGGAATCAACCTGGAAATCGCGTTCGGCTACACACCGGGCGGCAGCACGACGCGCGACCTGCTGGATGTTTCGCGGATGATCGACTTGTGGAGTTCGCTCGCCGTGCCGCTGCAAGTCACATTGGCCGCCCCGGCCGTGAGTGGGGTCGATGTGCAACAGACCTCCGATCTGGAAGTGGACGGCACGGCCAACCGCGTTCCGTGGTCGGACGAGTCACAAGCCGACTGGGCCGATGCGGTCGTTCAACTTCTGATGTCCAAGCCACAGGTGAACGCGATTTTCTGGACCCACTTTTCCGACCACGACCCGCATCGTTTCCCGCACGCGGGTCTGATGCGGCCCGACAACCAGCCGCGTTCCGCGTTGGAGCGACTGGTCCGCCTGCGCGAACAGTACTGGTGATTTGAATCAAACCTCAACACCAACCCGAAGCGTCAGCGAGGCCGAGTCGCCCTCGCTGTCGCTTCGGGTGGGTATGAACCTGAACAACAACCTGCCGAGGATGACAAGCAATGGCTGCGAATGACGACCTGTACAAGTTGTGTCCCTGCGGCAGCGGCAAGAAATTGAAATTCTGCTGCCACCAAATCGTCGGGGAGATGCAACGCATCAACGAGCTGGCCACGAAGAATCAATTTGTGGTCGCCATCCAAGCCCTCGAAAAGCTCGAAAAGGGCGACGTGCGCGAAACGACCAGCCGGGCGTGGATTCTGGCCACCAAGGCCATCTGCCTGTTGCGCGCCGATCGCGATGCCGAGGCGGTCGCCACGGCTCGCGGAATCTACGAGCTCGTCGCCAAGTATCCGCTGTCGCTCGCCATCGAAGCGTATGCCGCCTGCGAAGCGAAAGACTTTTCCGCCGCACGCGGACTTCTCGAACAAACGGCCGAGCAGGTGACTCGGATCGACTCGTTTGTCTCGGCGTGGACGGTGACGTTTCTCGCACAGGTCGCCGGACTGCTGTCCGATCGCGAATGGGAACTGCGGCACTGGCAGGCGTCGCGCTACCTCGCGCTCAGTTCGCTCGCATGGAATCCGCGGCAGGAAGAATTGTTCCAAGACCTGCAAGAATCCTTCCAGGACAAATCCATCCCCTACCCGCTGCGCGACGATTGGTCGCTGCGCGAACTCACCGGCTGGGGGCCGTTGCAGGAGAAGTTCGATCGGGCGGTGAACCTGGCCGGACGCGGATGTGCCGGGATGGCCGCCGGCCTCTTTGCCGAACTGGCTCAACAAAAGCCCGATGCCGCTTCGCTGTGGTTCAATCTCGGACTGTGTCGCACATGGATGGGGGATGACGCCGGAGCCGCCGATGCCCTGCGCCGTTCGGTGCCACTCGACAAGAACCCCGACTCGGCCGTCGAAGCCGAACTGCTCGCGCAGTTGCTGCCGCTGCAATCAACCGACCGGCTCGATCGGCGTTCGTACAAATACAACGTGACTTCCGTGGCCAAACTGCTGTCGGCTCTCGATCAGCAGCCGCGACTGGTGCGCATGGAAGTGCCCGCCGAACAAGATCCCGATCAACCGTACATGGCCGGGGTGTATTCGGTGCTGGACCGCGAGCGTCCGAAGTACGAGAAGGGTCAGGAACTGTCACTGGATGACCTGCCGGTCGTTGCGGGTGTGCTCGCCGTGACAGCCCCCGGTTCAAAGGCTGGTGGCATTGCGTCCGCGGAATTGCAGATCGAACTGGATCAGGATGTCGAAGCCGTGCAGCACCAGTTCGAGGACTGGGCCGGTGCCGACGTCAGCCGCACCGACGGATCGGAGAACGTCGGCAGTGTCGCCC
>JACRIH010000051.1 GCA_016235885.1 Planctomycetales bacterium
ACGGACATCGTGCGGTTCCAACACAACGCGAGCCGGTCGGCGGAGCGCTACGACAGCAGCTTCATCCCGAACGTCCATGAAACTTGCATGATTCTCGAGCGGGCAAAAAAGTCACCGGGGCCGCCGAAGACCAGCGTCTCATCTGGGTAAACTCGCACGTTGACAATGGCAGACCACATCCATTGCGACGCTGCTTGCGCTCCTCGCGATCTCCCGGCATGATGGAACCGTGCAGGTCGTCCCGATCGCCACCCTTCGGCTGCATCCCGAGGCGGATCGCGTCCCGCAAATGAATGTGGAGCAAGCGGCGGAATTCCAAGCGGACATCGCCGAGCGCGGCATCCGCGTCCCGATCGAAATCGTCGGCACGCAAATCGTCGATGGACGCAGCCGCTTCCTGGCCGCGAAGAAACTCGGCATCGAACAGGTTCCCGTGATTGACGCCCCGCTCCACGGAGACGACCCGGTACTCTACATGCTGCGGGCGGCGACGAGGCGACGCCACCTGACGGACGACCAGCGGGCGTGTCTGGCGGAAGAGGAGCGGGAGTATCTTGCCGAGCGATCGCGCCGCGAACGTGCTCGTGCCGGAGGTCTCGCGGGCGGGCGAGGTCGGACCAAGGCGTCCGTCGATAGCTCGGCGGTCACATTGGCCGGAGAGCTATCACGCGATCGAAGTGGTGACGCACGGGCAATCGCCTCGAAAACTTTCGGAGTGTCGGAACGTAGTATCCGGTACGCCCAGAAACTCAAATCCGAAGCGCCCCGTCTGTACGAGCAGGTCAAAGCTGGAAACGAGCGTCTGTCCATCGCCAAGCGGCAGATGGAACGTGACGTCAAGCGAAGGCAGCAGCGAGAACAGAGCCAGCAAGTGGAAACGACGACCGGCTATCCGCTCTGGCAAATCTCGTGCGGTGACTGCCTCACGGAACTGGCAAAGATTGCGCCCAGTACCGTCCGGCTGATTTTCGCGGATTCGCCGTACAACATCGGGATCGATTACGGCGCGGGAGCGAAGGCGGATCGACTCACCGACGAACAGTATCTCGCGTGGTGTCGGCGTTGGATGGGGGAGTGTGCGCGGCTGCTCACCGTTGACGGCAGTTTGTGGGTGATGATCAACGACGAGTACGCCGACCACTTTGGGTTGCTGCTTCGGGAAACCGGCCTCATTCGTCGCTCGTGGATCAAGTGGTACGAGACCTTTGGCGTGAATTGCACGAACAACTTCAACCGCTGCTCGCGGCACATTTTCTACTGTGTGAAGGATGCGAAGAAATTCGTATTCAACGCGGACGCGGTGAGCCGTCCTTCGGACCGACTCACCAAATACCACGATCGTCGGGCCGATCCCGGTGGCAAGCTCTGGGACAACGTCTGGTGCATCCCGCGGCTCGTGGAGAATAGCGCGGAGCGGCTGCCTGATTTCCCGACGCAACTCCCGCTAGAACTCTTGCGAGCTGTCATCGGCTGCGCGAGTCACCCAGGCGACACCGTGCTCGATCCCTTCTCGGGAAGCGGCACGACAGGCATCGCCGCGATCGAAGGGGCACGGCGCTTCATCGGCATCGAGAGGAACCATCAGTTCGCTGAACTATCACGGGAGCGCCTGGCGTCGCACCGACCAGAAGCGTTGCGGTAGGGAGTCTACAATCGGTCGCGTTTGCGGTGTCGTGTCCGACCGTCGTACACTTGCTGCGTCCGCATGCAACCCGTCTCCTCCGACACCTTTGGCCCCTTGGTTGCGTACCTCGCCCCCGGTGCGACGGTCCTACTGGGGGTCAGCCAATTCTCACCGCTCGTGCGGTCGTGGTTTCTGACCGTCCCAGATGGTGCCCCGACGATTGGGGGATTTCTCTACCTGACGGTCGCTTCGATGGCGGTCGGAATGACGGTGAGTGCGGTCCGCTGGATCATCGTCGATACGATCCATTCCATCACGGGGCTGAAGCTTCCGCCGCTCGACTTTTCCCGGCTCGACAAGAACGTCGCGGCGTTTGGCCTGCTCATTGACATTCATTATCGGCATTTTTTGTTTTACAGTAATTCTTTCGTCGCCACGGCAATCGCGTACGGCTGCTACCGAGTCAAACACGGATGGACGACGGGCGTTGATTGGCTGGACCTCGGATTTATCGTGTTGGAAGTGGTGTTCTTCGCTGCATCCCGCAATACGCTCGCGCGGTATTATTCCCGGAGCCAAGCGTTGCTGTCGCGAACGTCACACAAGTAGCAAGACAAATGAGTTGAGCGTCACCGGTCCGCCTTTCGACGAGACGATGTAGCCGACTTGTCACCCAGTTGCTGTTCCAAATCACGCCACATCCGGCTGAGTGGAACACCCAAGGCAACCGCCAGCTTGTGAGCGATCCCGATGCTGACCTGAACCTTGCCGCGTTCAATCAAACTCACGTAGGTCCGGTGTATGCCCGCCACATCGGCAAAGTCTTCCTGCGACAGTCCGCGCTTCTCGCGGTACTGCCGCACCACTTTCCCGAACATGCCTTCGATGGATTCTTGCATGCTGGACTAGCATTGCTTCCAACAGCCGATTACACTACAGACGATTTATCGACAGACTATCGTATACACTCTGTCGGACCACATGGCCCCTTTCAAAACAGGAGGAAACATCATGGCCAACGGAGGAAGTCACAAGCCCACGGAGCAGGGCGTGAAGTCGTCAGGGCAGCAGTCGGCTGCCGAGCAGAAGACGGCAGTCAAGAAGTAGCCGGGCTGCGGCATATGTCTCAGACACGAGCCTGACCGGGGCAATGAGCCCTTGGTCGGGCTCATTTGGTTTTCGCATATTGCTCTGCATTAGAACACGCGGCATCCTATTGCTCAGTGTATCGTACTCCCTCTCCTTCAGTCCCGACTTCTTTCGGAGCAACCATCCCGACGGACCGGACGATCTCCAATCGAATGAATCCCCGACGTCCGTCGAGCAGGCGATTCGGAGTCTGTCCGATGATGTGTGGGAAAGCCTCGCCCGCGTGGTGTTTCGTTGCGATCCGGAGTACCTCGACGTCGAAACCATCCTTCGGAGGATCGTGGAGACGAATACCTGCTCCAACCTCGATTCGCCGGTGGACGTGTGGATTGACAGGGGAGGGGGTTTTCGAGTGCGCGTGTTTGAGGAGCAGTCCTGACGGTTGTCGAGAACATTGCTTTGAACTGCAAGCAGGTTTAGGCTGACCCTACCTCTCTCTCCGATGGCAAATCTTCCGACACTCAAACCGCAGGAAATTCCCTTCGACCATCCGGACTCGAACAATATGTTCCGTCCAGGACCGGACAAATCGTTCGTGGCCACTCCCGCCGCGATCGAGATGTATTCGCACGATGTCATCCTTGCGTGCTTCCGCGTGCTGCGAGCGAAGGCCGACGAGCAGCGCGGTCTCGATTACCTGCAAGTCTTCGAGGACGAATCGAAGCCGGAGAATCTGTGGTACATCGAAGACGGCGAAGGCGGAGCGATCACCGCATTGCTGCCATCGGACTACTGATTATTTCTGCGCTCCCTCTTTCCGCTCCCCGCATGACAGGAAAGAACGCAGCCTCGCGGACCTACCCGGACTGGTTCTCGGTGGATACAGGAAAGCGCGCAGCAATGGCGCGGAGCCGGACACTCGGTCAGAACCTGAAGGAACTCCTGGCGAATGCGCTCGACGCCGGAGCGACGCAGATCGCCATGACCTGCGAAGCCGCGACGGAGCATCGGCGCGATCGGTCTGGTCTGTCTGCGTACCAAGTGACCTGCGCCGATAACGGCAGAGGCTGCCCTGACCCCGAGATGCTCCGCACGATTGGGTCCTCGACGAGTGATTTCCACCCGGAGACGCGCGGGCGGTTCGGGCAAGGGTTGATTGATGTGCTCGCGGCGTGTGAGACCGCCGAGATCCGCACGCTTCGCAGCCGCTTGGTGTTCGATGACACGGGTTGTGTCATCTCCAGAGTCCGGAATGCTGTCGCGGGCCTCACGATCGAAGGCTTGCTCCGACATCCGGGGGACGGATTTGCCGAACTTCGCGACTACTTCCAAAGCATCATTCTCCCGGCCGGCGTCGAGCTGGACTTCAACGGCGATCGCATAGCACATCGACCGATCGAACGACGAATCGAGAGCGTGAAGCTCCAGACGGTTGTCTACGATTCCGAAAAAGGCCGCGACCGGAAGTTCCTGCGTCAGACCGCGGTCGAACTCGTGTGTCAGGCGAACAGAGTCTCGATGATCTACGAACTCGGCATTCCGGTGGACACGGCCCCGTGGTCGCTCCCAATGGACATCAACGTGCTCCAGAAGACGCCGCTCGACACGGAGCGGAACATACTCCCCGACACGTACAAGGAATCGCTCGTCCACAGCCTGATCGCGCATGTGAGCGACCTGTACGAGGCATTGATGGACGACCGAAACGAAGTTCCCAAAGAAATCAGAAACGACAGCCAGAACGCAGTACAACTGCACGAATCTGCGCAGGAACGTGTAGTGGAGATCACGATCGGTACGAATCGTGGAAACATCGCTCGCGAGAATCCATTTGACCAAGACAACGACTCAGAAGCCGCAGAACTTCGGGAGCGCTGCGGCAGAAAGCCCGTGAATACCGGGTCGCTCCCCGACGGGATTCGCACGCTCCTTACAAACACACCGACGGTCGCCGCTCTCCATGACGAACTCTGCAAGGCGAACTTCCGGGTTGGAGTTTTGCCGCCGGAGACCGAGCGTCAGATGGTGTGTCTCCGGATGTACAGCGAACTTGCAACAGCGATTCTTGAGACGCGGGTGTCGTGTGATCGCATGATGAGCGAGTCGATCGCTGCCGTCTGGAGTGCGAGGACGATCAGCTTGAATATCGAAGTGTCGCACATCTGGAACGATCCGCTCGGTGAGAAATCTGTCGCCCTGATTCTCCACGAGTGTGCCCACCACGCGACTTCCGGCCATTCTCTTGCGTTCCAAGACGAAGTGGCCCGACTCGGCGGCCGACTCGCGGGGTGGGTGGCGGAGAATCGAGAGTGGTGGGTCGAGTGGCAAGCCAAGCTCTACAGAAGAAGCTGATCTCTGGACGCTTCGGAGATTTCTCACTTCGACCACACTACGCACACACAGCAATGCAATCCTGTTGCTCTCCGTTCTCTTTCGTGGCAGCGTGGAGTCCTTGCTGGATCAACTCAGCAGGAATCGTCCGAGAGCGATCTTTTGTATCACCGCTTCCACTGTAACCCCTGAAAGGAGGCCGATCATGGCCAAGAATCACCCAGAGAAGAAGATCAGCCCGGTCAATTCCGGGTTGAGCGTCGCCATTTGGCTCAACACGGTCACCACCGACGACGGGCCACGGCGCTTTCGCACTATCACAGTCGCCCCCAAAAGGTATCGAGACCGGAACACTGGCGAATGGAAGGATTCGGGGTCGTACACTCCGTCCGACCTGCCTGCCTTGGTGTTCGCGCTGCAAAAGGCGATCGAGTTCTGCTATTCGAGTCCGCTGCCTGGACAGAAGGACGAGCCGGGCGCGGAAGCTCCGGCCAAGCAACCCGAAGACGAAGTGCCGTACTGATCGTTGCGCTCACAGCTCTCGGACACACCCCCTGCTCGCAAGAGCGGGGGGATTTTCCGCACACGGTGCGAGACATGCATTACTTGCCACACATCGCCGCTTCAGTTCGTGACCGAGAGGGGAGCGCAATCGCGGCGTGTCTGCTGGAGGACAAGGTCACGCGGGGGTACGGCGCGCGGCATGAGCGGCGGCCGGCGTGGGGCCAGACGCGGCACGGACATCAAGCGGGGTTCGTGACGATCGCCGGACTGAAGAAAGGACATTTCCGAAATGGAATCCGAGCGAGCGAAATGGTCATGCAGTGACTCCGGACATGTCCGCATGCTGATCCATCTTGGCCGGGTGCAGAATGCCCATCTCAATTTGCCAAATGCGTTGGCCGTTATGAAATGAGCAGCAATTTCTTCCCGACCCTTTTGCTGCGTACAGTGCTTGGTCGGCGCGATGCACGAATTGTTCTACGGTATCACCAGCCGTGCATTCGGAAATCCCGATGCTCACCGTGGGTGACACATTCGCATTGCCCACTTTCATCGAATGGGCGGCAATTTCGCACCGAATGCGTTCGGCCGGGATTTGGGAGTCTTCCAAACTTGTGTTTGGCAGAATGCAAGCGAACTCCTCCCCTCCATATCTCGCAACGAAGTCTCCGTCACGCATGACCCGTTTGATCAAACCGGAAACGGTTCGAAGCAGTTCATCGCCGATCAAGTGCCCAAAGCGGTCGTTCACTTTCTTAAAGTGATCGAGATCAATCATCACAACACAAACATGACTTCCATGTCGATTCACTCGGGCAACTTGTCGCTTTAGCTCTTGATCGAGGGACCGACGATTATCCAAACCTGTCAGCGGATCGGTCAGCGCTTGTGTCGCCATTGCCCCCAGTTGCTCGCGCTGTGTTGCGATTTCGGCCCTGGCATTCGCGAGGTCTGTTTGCAAATCCTTGTTTGCTTCCAAAATGCGGGTTGTTGCTTCCAGAATTGCCGAGGAGGGAATTTCTCCGGCGGAATGCAGTGTGGCAGTCACTTCTTCAAGTGTTGTTGAATGACGACCGACATCCTCGCCCATTGCATTCGTCAGTTCACGGATCGATTCGAGCAGTGATTGGATTTGCTCACGGTCTGCTTCTACATTTTCATCTGTCGTTTCTTCAATTGACGATTCGCGCCGGTTGGCATCGGCGGTCGACAAGGATGTACTTTGAACCACGTGCCGACCCCATAGGTACCCGAGGTAGGCACAAACCACCGCAAACAAAACGTACATCGTCAATGAGCTTCAAGCTGTGAAGTGGCTTCCCGCAGGGGATTGTTTGGGTCGCAGGTCACGGTGACCTGAGAGAGAGAGAATTCCGAGACCTGAGAGAGAGAATTCCGAGATTTGGCTGAATCACTCCTGTCCAGGACTGACTCAGCTACGCATGACATGCAAGTTGCATCATTTCGCCAACGTCTTGCACTGCTTCCTCGATGACAGTCACAGCCACGTTTGAGAATTGAGTCCGAACATGGCAAGAATCACTCGCCAATACGTCAATCGCCGCGTTCGATTCGAAATCATAGTCACATGGCCTTTCGTCTCGCTGGATGTGATTGGCCATGTGGTCGGCTACGGCCGTGAGTGCGACGAGCAATTGATGTGCATCATCACTCTCTGCGGGAGCATGGTGGAAACGGATGACTTCCACCAATGGTTGCGGAAGGCCACTGTAAGCGGCGAACCAACCTCCCAGAATAGCGTGGTCGGTTCCGAAGACGTCTTGTTCGCGGCAGAGAAAGTCGCCCTCTTCCCTAAAGTCCAGGTGATCCGACACAACGAACCACTTTGGGTCCACAACGGCCAGCAGCGTTCGACCAATGTCATGGATCAACCCGGCGGTGAACTCTTCTCCTTGGAATCCGATATTCAAAGTGCGGTTCAAGTGCAGGCTGATCGTCGCCGTCAGGAATCCATGCCGCCAGAGCAGTGCGCGAATCCACTCCTCGTTCAGTGTGACACGGTTGATCAAGCTGGCGATGCTGGACGCGATGATCAGGTTTTGGCACTGCCGAAAGCCGAGTCTCACCACAGCCTGGTTCAAACGCACGATGGGTGCGGTCGGCGAATGCAACACACTGTTTGCCATCCGGAGCAGATCCGACGCCAGTTTCAGATCCCGCTCGACCACGCTCGTGAATTCGATGATCGAACATCCGGGATCTTTGGCGATTTCAATGGCCTCCATGGCAATGGTCGGGAGCATTTGCAATCGATCCGCCTGCGTCAACAGCCGAGCGCGCAGCCATTTGGGTGGGACCGATATGGAACTCGGCTCGGAGGTGGTCGCCAAACCCGACATGTCATGATCCTTGGAGGAAGAGGCAACGCCATTCCGTATGCCTCGACGTGCATTGATTCGTCACACGATAATCAGGTGGTCAACGCAAACACCTTGATCGACGACTGGATCGTGGACACAAACCAATCCAGCCGTCGCTGAGAACCACGATTTCCTAGGGGCTCTCCACGTCGCTTGTCGACTCGAGACGCTTTTCAGCACGACTCGTCGGACTTCGCAACTGCTTCAAACTTTCGATTTGCGATTCCATTTGCTGGTACCAACGAATGTTCTCAAGTTGCCATTTCGCCAAATCGCGAAGCACTGGATCGTCATCAGATTCGGCCACGAATTTGTACGCCTTGATGGCATCCGCCCAGCGCGATTGTTTGCGTAAGCACGTCGCGATCAGGTATTGAACCAACCGCCGGTTTTCGTCGCTGAGACGAACCTTGCCAAATGCCTGTTCCGCACCGGAATAGTCTCCCGTGCGAAAGAGGACTCGCCCAAGGGCGAGCGGATCGACAACTTTCTCTGAAAGTTGTTCTTGCGGCGAGTTGTTTATGGGAGATCTCAGAGGCAGCTTCTCCTCAGTCTTTGTCGGAGAGTGAGACGGTTCGACAGCAACCGGAGGTTTGCGTGGTACGCGTCTGGCCGCCAGTTTCGTCAGCAGTTCCAACAATTCGCGACGTTGCTGGACAGTGGAATCCGCGCTATTGGAGTCAATGTGTTTCGTCGTCTGAGCCACATGCGCTCGAAGCGATCGGAATGCAACCACCTCATCACGGAGTTGGTTGAGCTCCAAATCTAATGAGTCGAGCTGTCCCGATTCGGGCAGCGTGGGAGGCAACGTGACTGGTTCGGAGTCGCCACGTGGAGCGCGCCCGGGTGTCAGAGCCGGACCACCCAATGGCTGCTGTGGCTTGGGCACTTGAGCCAATGCCTCAGAAAACAGGAGCAGGCTGATGAGAGATACCAATCCGTGGAGTCTCATGGTTGGTGTCCATTCGAAGAATTGGGTTCTTGCGGGGTAGGCGAATCGTTGAGAACGTCCTGCTCCGTGGGGAGGAAGTATGTTCCCAGGGTCACGATGGCCAATTGTCGATCGGGTGACTTGAGCTCTTTGGGTGATTGATGTGAGGCGCAGGAGACCAGTCGGAGGCGCGAAGCAGCAACGCCGCGAGCTTCGAGAGCTTGTTCGACAGCGACTGCGCGGCGAAAGGCCAGCTCGTGCCCCACAGCGGAATCCTGAGAAGCCTCTTCCGCGGAACAGTGCCCTTGGATCAGTATCACGCGGTAGTGGTGGCGCACGATCTCTGCGATCTGGTCCAAGTCGGAGTTGGCCGTGATTGGAATCCGAGTTGAGTCTCGCGCGAAGTACACAGGTTTGCCAACGGGTGATTGAGCCTTGACCCAAGTGTCTCGCTCTTTCTTTGGTGAGCCATCCATAGCGGCGGTCTTCCAACGATTCCCACTACTCGGGAATCCGCCCTTCCGCTCGGATAACACTTGAAACACTGCGAGGTCGAGGGGATCTTTCGAATTCTCTCTGGGCATGTACCCGAAACCAACCTTTACCGAGGCCAGAATCTTCAACAGATCGTCGTCCGTCGCGGTCTTTTGAGAACTGGTCGCCAACAGTAGCACGAAGAAGCTCATCAGCAAGATGACCATGTCCGCGAAGCTCACGATCCACAACGGAGCGTGGCCACCACCTTCTTCGTGGCCACCCTTCTTGCCAGGTCCCGCAGACATTTGCTGTTCCTTCCTATCAACGTCACTCGTCGGATCGGCATTTCAGAACGACAACAGTCATTGAAAACGCGCGTTGTCGACGGTCGACTACTTCGCAGTCTCCATGATGGATGCCGTGCGACCATCCAGAAAGCTCACCAAGCGTTGCTTGAGTGATGTGGGGGAATCTCCTTGCGCGATGCCCAGGATTCCCTGGAGTTGCAATTCCTTCGCGAGCATCTCCTGTGCGGCTCGGATGCCGAGTTTGTCTGCGAACGGGAGGCAGACCATGTTCGCGAACAGAGTCCCATACAACGTACCCAATAGTGCAACCGACAAACCGCCACCAATCGCACTGATGTCGCTGCCCATGTTTTGGAACATGACCACCTGACCGATGACAGTCGCGCTCAGCCCGAATGCGGGACCATAGTTACCCATGATCGTGAAAGTCTTCTTTCCAATCGTGTGACGTTCGCCCAAGGCGTACAATTCGAGTCGTAAATTCGTCTCGACCTCGTGATGATCCTGTCCGTCGATCACCATTCGCAGTCCTTTTGCCATGAAGGGATCCGGAAGTTCTTGAACCTCGTTTTCCAGGGCCAACAGTCCATCTTTACGTGCGATCGTGGCGAACTCGGCGAGCTTATGCACGATATTGGGCAACTGCTCTTCCTTGCAGAAGAATAGTTTCCGGACGACTCGCATCGTCGACATGAAGTTGCGCATGGGCATGCTAACCATCGTCGCCGCCAACGAACCGCCGATGACCAGCAGCACACCTTCGGTGCTGTAGAATGCGGCGATGTGGCCGTGTGTTTGGTGCCACATCGCTCCGAGCATTAGCCCGGAGGCGACCAACAAGCCCACGATTGTTCCGATGTCCATCGTTGTGTCTCGAAGTCACGTTGAGTTCACGGAATGATGTACCTCCTAAGTCGAAGGAAATCGAAAGGTCTTGCCCAGTCATTTCGCCAGGCGATCCCTGTCTTTCGGAGAGTCTGTCGAACATGACGACTGCTCCCAAGCTAAGGATTGATCGGAGTCGTGCCGGGCATCGTCATCTCCATGACGGTCCCCTCGACCGGCACGAATGTCAGTCCCGTCGGCGGCGTCAGAGTTTGTGCGATCTGCTGGCAGACGAACCGCTGGAAGACGTCGGGCGACTCCAACACACGATCGGCTCCCAGTACGCTCTGCGGCCAGTTGAGAGTCGTTTTGTAGTAGTTTTGTGCCTGAGCCGCCGTGCCTGCTTCACGACTGTCCCACAAGCCATCGGACGACGCGATCACGATCCCTTCTCCAGGACTGATCATTAGCAACGACAGCCCCACGCGTGGCGGAGAGTACGGGTGGTACTGTGCCACCGTGCCAAACAGTACGGCCTGTGCTTGATATTCCCGCGCGATGCGGAGCAATTCGACTTCATCAAACTGACCGCGAGCAAACACATCCTCGGATCTGGCACCGGGGTCTTCTCGCGTGGAGACGACAACGTCAAACCGGCCGGCACGCTGTAACTCCGCCGCGAGGTTTGTTTGCAGCTCTTCGGCCACTCGCGGATACGCCGATTGATTCGCAAGTGGCATCAGCACGACCCGCTGCACCGTGGACCAGTCCACATTGGGGGCGATGAATTGCTGGAATGGCGCCACAGCCGGGACCACATCGGGGGATCGACCGTGTGCGCACCCCAGGCACAAACACAGTGTGCCAAGCCACAGTCGAATGGACCCTGACATTGTTCACTCCGGTTTCGGCGGCGGAGTCTCCGACGCGTCGGTTTCCAAGAGTTGGTGCAACAACGGAGCAATGGATTGCAACAGGGCTGTGTTCTCGCGTTCGGCGGCACGCATCTTCTCCTGCAGCGCATGCGTCTGCTCTTTGAGCCGTTCGAGTTCTTCGCGAGCGAGCGACAATTCCTTGCGAGCCGACTTGATCTCACGTATGGCCTGCGCGAGCTTTTCGTCCTTTTGCCTGATCAGTGCGGTCATCGCCGTGTCGCGCTGGCTCAATTCCTCAGCATGAAATTCGAGTTCCGCGATATTCGCCATCAGTCGCAACGATCGTTCCGTGGCCGTCTCGCCCGGTCGCAGTCCCAAGTGCGTTCCCGTGATCGGGGGCGGCTTGTTTCGATCGCTGGGCGTCGTCATCCCTGGCACCGGCACTGGTGATGATCTGCCGCCAGGAAACTGCGGTAGTCCCCACGCGTTGGGCTCGTCAATTTGTGTTGAAGACATGGCTCCGGAAGTCGCGTCCAAGTGTGACGCTGGAACGATCGTGTTGTCCGCACGTGTTCTTCCAGCGAAAAGTCGGCGTGGTGGGGCAGGTGCAGGCGCCGATGAGCCAGTTTGTGGCTTGGCACTGCCCGTTGCAGAACTTGGCGAACCCTTTAGAAAGGGATTGGCATTGCCCGTTGGAGTCTGTCCCGTCGATCGAGACACCCAACCGCATGCCAAGACCGTGGCCAGCGTGAGCGTCCACGTCATGTTTCGCTTCCACGTGCTCATCGACCGTCACCTCGCGGACAGGCTATTCAGACTCATAATCACACCACAATCGAAACTTCTGACCACAACTGCACGTCACGTCAATGGCCTTCACGACTTCACTTTCCTTCACCAACTCGATGATGGGTTGCCCAGCACTCAGCGCGTGCGGTTCCCCCACTTTGGCCATTTCGTCCGACCGGCGTACGCGGCTGCCAGAGACGACAGGGTGTGCAATGTGGCGAGGAATTGTCTGCAACGGCATGCCGTTCATTGTTTGTGCAAGCCTCAAGAGTGTGATGAAACGTATTCACGCAACTGAAACTGAGCCGCCGTCAGCAGCCTCGATACGCGAGACTCGGACAGATTCAACAACTGGCCAATTTCCTTCAGTCGCAGATCCTCGCGATAGTACATCGTCACGATCAGACGTTCTCGCTCTGGCAGCGAGGCGATGGCGTCGGCAAGCAATCTCTTTTGGTCATCGCGCTCCATCGAAGATTCCGGAGCATTGAGCGATGAGTGCCGCAAGTCATCACGGGTCTCATCCAGGGGCTTGACCTGCAGGAGCGGGATGGCGGCGAGCGCGTCCAGCACCTGATCGTTCGTCAGCCCCGTGGTCAAAGCCAGATCGTCGATGGACATCGGCGACGGCAGGCCGTCCTGGGCCTTCGACACCAGCGAGACATGCTGCATCACTTCCTGTGGCAGCGGCGAGTTGCGACGCGATTCGTCAATGATCGCACCACGAATCCGCAGCGCGGCGAAGGCCTTGAATTCCACTCCACGAGCCGTGTCGAAGCGGTTTGCCGCCTCGACCAACCCCAACACGCCCGCTGATTCGAGATTCTCAACGTCCACACCGAGAGGTAGTCGGGCCGCCATCTTGCCGATCAGGTGCCTGACCAACCACAGATGGTTCACGATCAGCTCGTCTCTCGCCGTTTGTGTGGCGGTGAGCGAGTACTCTTGAACCTTGCTTCCCAGCGTGGTGGACATGCCGTCGCGATCATCCTTGTTGCAGCCAACCAATTCGGCCGACTGTGTTCATGGGAAAGTGATGCACGAGAGAAAGGGGGGCGTATTCTGTTCAGCCAAGAATCCGTGTCAAGACGGAGACGATTCGGGCGCTGAGATTTGCGTCAGTCGAGCAGCCGTAGCGGCGACCATCGGCATGTCTTGCCGTTGCTGCATGGCGACGGCGATGCGTTTTCATCGGAAACGGGCGGCGTCACAAATGTGGACCAGACGGTCATCGAATCCATCGCCCTCATCGCTACCAATGGCTGGCCGACCATGCGCCCACCGGAATTCTTTGATTGGAAATGCAAGATTACACGGATTGCTTCGATTCGTAATTGTCTATGCCGTCCGATTTGTTCCCACTGCCAATGCTCGGAGATTGACATGACTCCCACGAGTTTCCGGCCCGCTGCGCCTTCCGAATTGAATCGCCAGCGCAGTTTCAGCCAAAGGCGAACAGCGATGGGATCAGTCGGGACGGCATCGAGTGCGACAACTCAACAGCGGAACAATTCTTTGACCGCAGCCCCTGCCGATGAGGAACTTTCTGTGGCAATGATTGGTCAGGAATCGGCTGAATCGACCGTCCCGCCGCCCCTGGGTCTCACGCCCTTGATGCGAGAAAGGGCCAAGCAGTTACGGATGCTGCCAGCGGTCGCGATGCAGGCACTGGAAATCGCCAAGTGCCCGGATTGCACGATCGACGAGTTCTCTGCGTTGGTTGTGCGCGATGTCAAGTTGTCCGTCGACATGTTGCGCATGGCGAATAGTGTGATCTGTGGAGGCCGGCGTTCGATCAGCAGTATCCGCGAAGCGGTGATCCGATTGGGATTTCGACAGTGCCGGAATCTGATCCTATCTTCCAGCATGGCGAGTCTGATGAATCGCACCGGCAAGGAAGAGCGGTCCATTCGCGAGACCTTGCAACACCATTCCTTCCTGACCGCCACGTTGTCGGCACATTTGAACCGGATGTTTGACTTGGGATTTGGCGGAGAGGAGTTCACGGCCGGCCTGATTCACGATATCGGTCGAATCGTGCTCGCCGTATCCGTTCCACGGCAAACCTCTCCAGCGGACGCGCCCACATTCGACGAGTCGGAAGAGACATTGGCTCGCGAAGAAGAGGCGTTTGGAATCAACCATTGTGAACTGGGTGCCTGGTACGCCACCGAAAACCGCATCCCCGAGGAATTGGTCGAGGTGGTGCGATTTCACCATCAGCCGCATCTGGCCTCGAAAAACTTTGTACTGACGGCGCTGGTATCGCTGTCTGACCACATGGCGAACCACTTACAACGGTTTGGAAATCTGGACGACTACCAGCCGGACAGTAATCACGCACTCACAATTCTGGAAGCGTATGCCACGTTGGATTTGAAGGCGAATCTTGTCTCGATCACGCGTCCGATAATCGAAGCGGCGACGCATGAATCAATCGAACTGATGGCGGCGTGTGCAGGCTAAGGGGCGAGGAGCGGCACCACGTGACGGGATACCTCCCCCAGCACTCGCCCCTCGCCCCTAAGTTGCCTCCATGACTGGCCGAGTTCCGAAGATCTCGTCGCGTCGAATGATCGTCTCGGCTTCCAGCAGCACCTCGTTGGGAACTTCGGTGTAGGCCACGACGGCCAGGTCGGGTAGCCCCCGTGTCAGCAACTGACGCACTGGACGACGCAGTTGCGAATCCACAAGCAACGCGACTTCGAACTTCTTCTGTCCTGCGTCGCGACACGCGGTGGCCAAGCGGACGATCAACGCTTCCAATGCATCGGCCGGGATGGCGACTTTCTTGTCTTGCAGGCTGCGGCGCAGTTCGATTTCGAGCAGCGGATCGAAGACGAGGGCGTGGATGCGGCCCTGCTCGTCGATGAACGGCTCGCAGATCGCCCGCGTCAAGTAGCCCCGCGACCGCTCGGCCAGTTCGATGGGATCCTTCGTCGTGGGAGCATTGTGGGCGAGGCTTTCGAGGATCCGCGTCAGGTTCGTGATCGGCACCCGTTCTTCGAGCAGCAGCGTGAGCACGCGGTGGACGGCACCCATCGACAACATGTTCGGGATCAACTCGTCCACCACCGCCGCGGACGACTCCTTGACTCGGTCCATCAGTTTCGTGACATCTTCGCGGCTCAGCAGGTCCGCGGCATGCCGCCGCAACACCTCGCGCAGGTGAGTAATCATCACGCCCGGCGCGTCCACGACTGTGCAACCCGACATCTCCGCCTGCGACCGGTCATTCTCCGCGATCCATTTTGCCGGGAGACCGAACGCCGGATCCTTCGTTTCGACGCCGGGCAAATGAATCCGAGCCCCTTCGGGATGGATCGCCAGCACCTGATCGATTCGCAAATACCCGCGAGCGCCTTCCTGCCCGCCCACGAGGATGCGGTATTCGTCCTGCTCCAATTGCGAGTTGTCGCGGACGCGGACCAACGGAACCCACAATCCACTGCGTTTGCCCAGGTCACGCCGCAATGTGGCGATGCGTTGCAATAGACCAATGCCGCGTTTCGGATCGACCAGTGGAATCAAATGGCTGCCGATCTCGATACACGCCCGATCGGTTTCGAGGAATTCGGCCAGATGCTCTTCCATCGGCGACAAGGGAACGTGCGGTCGTTCCGCCTCCGTCTTTGCCTCCGGTGAAGAGGCCGACGGGGCGAGGCGTCGAGCCACCAGCCACAGCGCTGCGGCCAGCGCGAGGAACGGCAGCGTGGGCATGCCGGGAGCCAGCGACACCAACGCGAGGATTCCCGCTGCCATCTGCAATGGCCGGCGCTTGGTCAGGAATTGCGATCCGATTTCCGACCCGAGTCCGACCTGCGTGGACGATTTCGTCACCAACAGGCCGGCGGCCGTGGCCGTGATCAGCGCCGGGATTTGAGTCACCAGTCCGTCGCCGACCGACAGGATCGAGTACGTCCGAACGGCCTGAGCCAGCGGCATGCCGTTGATCAGCCCGATGATGATCCCGCCCACCAAATTGATCGCCACGATCACCAGCCCGGCGACCGCATCGCCGCGCACGAATTTGCTGGCACCGTCCATCGCCCCAAAGAACTCGGCTTCTTGCAGGAGAAACGCCCGCCGTCGTTTCGCTTCCACATCGTTGATGGCGTTTGCGTTGAGGTCCGCATCAATGGCCATCTGCTTGCCGGGCATCGCATCCAACACGAAGCGGGCACCGACTTCGGAAATTCTCGTGGCCCCTTTCGTGATCACCACAAACTGGATGATGACGAGGATCAGAAACACAACCAGGCCGACAACCAGGTTGCCTCCGACGACAATGTTTCCGAAGGCTTCGATGATTCGTCCCGCGTCGGCCTGGAGCAGGATCAACCGCGTCGAGGCCACGTTGAGCGACAGGCGCGACAACGTGATCAACAAGAGCGCCGAGGGAAACACCGACATCTCCAGCGGTTGACCAACACCCAGTGTCACTAACAGCAACAGGATGGTGACACTGATATTGACCGCCAACAGTACGTCGATCAACACGGTTGGCAACGGGACGATGAGCACGACCAACAACGCCATGACGGCGAGCGGCAGAATCATTTCGCTGCGGTGGTTGACGCTTACGGGTTCATTCAATGGGTTTCAGCAACTCGGATGGCCCCCCGAATCGCGATGGGTTTCGTCTCGTCGTCGCACAGTGCTTTGGACAAACCAAGAATTCGCGGTCAGCCGACTCCTTTCATGGAGAAGATCGAAATCTTGAGGAATTACCGGACATGTATTCAGGAAATTTTCCACGAATCTCAAACATGACCCTTTCGGCCGAAGAAAATGACCTGACACTGTGCGGTCTCGCACAGCGAGTCACGCCGCAGTATCGCCAGTTTGCCAAGTCCACTCGGGTTCGTATGGAAGGCGGCGAACCGAAGCCACAGGCCGGCAGCTTGATGGCTGAACGCGACACCTCAGTGTTCGATTGACCGATTCTCCGAATCAGGAGAATCCTGAGATGTGACTCAGAGAAAGGCGGAGTCAAAAGTTCTGGCCACTACCGACCCGACGCCTCAACTTTCGAAGATTGCCAGTGAGACTGATAGGAGAGCTGTCCGTGCAACTTGGCAATTTCGTCGGCGACTGTCTGGGATTGCTTGCCATCGGTGCCCCACAACTGTTGCAAGGCGCGCAGCATCAGTTCCAATTCTCTTTCGCTCAACGTGATGGTCAGACCAGCGGCGTTCATGGTGATTCCGATCGAGGATGTCAATCTCTGAAAACAAGCGGGGCCGGTATGTTGTTCACATACCGGCCCCTCAACGCCGTCGCGGGCCAGTAACAGCGTCATGATCAGAGACTACATCGCAGGTGTGCGGAATCAAGTCGGACTTGGTTGAGAAACAGATTCCGGTTCACTGGTCAGACGGAAAGCCGGAATAGGACGCACTGCCTGCTGAAGCTGGCAATACAGGATCGCAGTCCGCTAACGACCATGTCCTTCGCGATTGTCTGAACGCTCCGTCTGATTGCCATCCTGAACGATCGAAAGCGATACGGCCGGCAGGTGTGGAGCTTCGAGTACGCAGACACAATCCAGACGAAGTTGCCGCTGCGCCTCGGCACTTCCGTGATGGAGAAACTTGATGAGGTCGGG
>JACRIH010000015.1 GCA_016235885.1 Planctomycetales bacterium
AACAGGTCTCGCATTTCGATGCGGGCCTGGGGGTCGAGGCCATTTGCCGGTTCATCGAGAATCAGCACCTGCGGGTCGTGCAGCAGCGTGCGGGCGACCCCGACGCGCTGCTGCATGCCGTGACTCAACGTCTCGACAAACCGGTCGCGCATGTATGTTGTGCCGGTCGTCTCCATGACCTCTTCAATCCGGGTCAGTCTCTTCCGTCGAGGAATCGCGAATGCCGCGCCGAAGAAATCGAGGTACTCGCGGACCCGCATGTTGTCGTACGACCCGAATCGGTCGGGCATGTACCCCACCAGATGTTTGATGCGTCGCGCATCGACCACGCAATCGGCATCGCCGATCCACGCCCGGCCGCTGGTGGGACGCGCCAGTCCCACCAGAATCTTGATCGCTGTGGTCTTGCCGGCGCCGTTCGGACCGATCAGGCCGAGAATCTGGCCAGCCGACAGGCTGAGAGACAGATCATCCAGTGCGGTGAAGTTGCCGTAGCGTTTCGTCAGATGTTCGATCACGACGACCGGTTTGTCGGAACTCATCCTGCCATCCTTTCGCCTCGGTTTAATGTGTGACGTCTGCAAACTTCTCGGCCCACCTCACGTCTGGACATCATCCACCGGACGCCAAATCCGATGGATCAATCGTTTTGATCTGCAACTCCAACGTGAGCGATTCAATTCGCCAGTAGCTCAGCTTTTCGTCCCGGCTGGGTGATGTCTGCGCTCGTTCGGGATGTTCCGTGTCTCCGCCAGTGACACGCAGCAGCAAACCACCGTCGGCGGCCGCGCTTAACAATTCGGAGTTGGTAATCTCCAGCGACAGCGTTCCAACCGGATCGGT
This sequence comes from Planctomycetales bacterium, assembly GCA_016235885.1. GTDB lineage: Bacteria > Planctomycetota > Planctomycetia > Planctomycetales > Planctomycetaceae > JACRIH01. The sequence goes on from JACRIH010000015.1 coordinate 844, forward strand.
CCAGGTCTTGATCGGCACCGCAGTCTTGTCGGTCCGCCGGTAACCGGCGATCTCCAGCTTGACCACCGGGCCCGTCACTTTCGCTACAATCCGGCCGCGCTGGACCTCGACCGGCAGCAAGATCGCGGGGATCTGAAATCGCAGCCATGTTGAGGACGCCCACGCCTTCTCCTGCCACTCGCGACGATTGTTGTCCCAAACGCCACCGGGAGGCATGCCGTCCGGGCCGAATGTCGAGCGATAGGGAAGCAACGGTGCGGCGATCGACACCGCGGTCCCTGTCGCCGGCCGCTCCAGTTTCAGTGGCACGGCCACGAGTGCCGATCCAAACGAGCGGCGACCTTCGTCGAATCGAAAACCCAAATTCCACGGATCGGACCAGAACAACAACTGCGGCTCCGTTGGGTAGTCTCGACGCTGCGGATTTGTCAGGAGGTGTTCGAGGGCGAGCTGGCGACGATGCTGCTCGTCGCTCAGCAGGCCCGCGGCCAGATACTGTTCTCTCGTGAACACGCGGTCGGTCAGCGCGGTAAAAGTGCCGTCGTCATGCAGCTCCACGCCGATCCGGCCGAATCGCGTCGCCAGCACCGCATCGGCTGGTCGATGCGCCGAGGCCGCATGCAGGCGACCTGTCAGTCCCTCGGGACCAAAGGTCGCGCGGGCTTCGAGTCGTTCCGAATTCTGTCCCGACTTGGAAAACGTGGCGCTGCGCAGTCCGGCAGTCTCCGGCAGATTCTCCCATTGCCAGACCCCCAAATCGGTCCACACCATGCGCCGCGTCGTTCCCTGTTGGCCGGTCATTTCAGGAAGCAGCCAGCCACCTTGCGTGGCACCAATGGTCGCGGTTCCCCCCTCGGGAGAAAACAAACCGGCGACTCCTTCAATTCGAACATCGTCTGTCCCCGGCACGGCCCGCACCAACTGGACGCTGGCCACTGTGGCCGGAACCGCCTGACGTTGCTGTCGGCCCAGAAACACCAATGCGATACTGAAGATCACAGCCGATCCAGGCCCCATCGTGCCCAGGAATTCCAGACGATTCCTCCGCCAGAATCCCACTCCCATCACGGCAAGCAGCAAACAAAACGTGGCGAGCAGGCTGGTGATCAACCACCGCGGAGGAATGGAATAGCCGACGTACTCTTGAACTTGGGACTCCAGCATTTCGTCCGGCAGGAGACGTGGGAGTCGTGAACTAAAGAAGTCCCCGGCGAGGTTCAACGCGGGCTCCAACGGAATGTATCGCGTGCGAAGTTCATTTTCGTTCAAGATGGCTGAGTTGGACGGCGCTGGCCGCTGCCCAGTCGGCGGTTCTGATGGGGGTGACACCGCTTGCTGAGGTGGCTGTGCCTGCCGCGGTGATCCATCAGGTCGTTGGGGAGCAGGTCCTCGCCCGGGCTGCGCCGGCGGTCCGCGAAATCGGTCTGCAGAGCCTTCTGCCTTTGCGATGTCTGCGGCTGTGCGCAGCCGCATCCAGCCTCGCGCACCGAGCGTGGTGACCAGCAAGCGGCCTTCGCCGCACGTCTTCCAGAACGCAGCCGGCCAGCCGTTGACGGTGTACGCCACCTCAACGTCCGCCACCTCGACACGCACAAAATCGACCGGCTGATCGTGATCCTGACTCCATTTGTCGTTCGTGCCGCTGGCTGGTCCGGAATCAATCCGAACCGACGTCAATCCCACTCGATCAACCACCTGACAGGCGAAGGAGTCACCCAACAGTCGCTCCAAGACCCGCGGATCAACGCGATCGAGCGTCACCCACAGATGTCCACCACCAAACAGCCAGCGGCGGATGGCCGCCATCGCCTCGCCATCATCGACCATGCGACCATCGGCGATCACCAGTTGATCGAGTGGCCGCCAGAACTCTTCTTCGCCAGGGAGAATTCGGTCCGCCACTTGTGTAATCCGGCGTGTGTTTAATGTTTCCACGCGCGATGCCGCCAACAACTCGTACGCCGATTCGATGTCCGAGTTCGGATCGGTGGACGAGTCCAACGTATCGATCATCCCTGTCACCGGTGTTTTATCGGTGACTCGCACGGTGCCGTCGAGTTGCAGGTAACCTGAATCGCCTCGGATCAAAACCTCGCGTTCGTGGCTGGCGTCCATCACCAACGTACGGAAGTCAAATCGGCGGGTGCCATTCGTTCCTTCGGCGGGCAACAGCACGGGCTGCCAGGTTTGGATCTGCGACCGTCCGGGAACCCACAACCGCCGACCGAACTGCAGCGTTGGTTCCCCCTCGAAATATGTTGCGGCGAACAGCTCCTTCGCTTCCTCGGTTGGATTGATCAAATGCACATGCAGAATGCCCCATTTGCCCGGCACGTAGACCGACACGCCACCGGGTGAAACCTGTCCAATCGAAAAGCCGACTCGCCCTTCGATCTCGTCGCCTCGTGCGATGCCCGGCAGCAGCCAGCACAGGCCAGCGGCGAAGATTGTCAATCGGAGTAGATCCGCCGCCCGCAGAACAGACGGACGGTGGCCGGGTGATGTGGAACTGCGCTGCGAATGGATTGTCACTTCACAACCTGTTTCTTGTTTGCTGCGGCGCGAACTGGCCAGTCGGGTGATTCCGTGCGAGCGGTCTTCATCAACCCTTCGATTTTCGCGACAACGTCCGGGTGCTTCCCGGCGACGTTTGTTTGCTCGCCAATGTCGTGCGACAGATCGTACAGTTCGAGTGGCTTGTTGACATCCGTCCGCACCCCTTTCCAGTTCCCAGCTCGCACGGCTTGCGAAAAACCGCGCTCGTGGAACTCCCAGTAGAGATGATCGTGCTCGCGCCGCGTGGCCTGTTGCGTGGCGTCCGCCGTCAGCAGGGCGGGCAACATCGACAAGCCATCGAGGCCCGGTGGGGGCTTGATTCCCGCCAGTTCGGCGGCGGTCGGCAGGAAATCCCACATCGCCCATGCGTGCCGGCTGACTTCGCCCGCCGCCGCTTTGCCGGGCCAGCGGACGATCAGAGGCACGCGGATGCCCCCCTCGTACAGATCTCGTTTGATGCCACGCAGAGGACCGCTGCTGTTGAAGAACGCCGACTTCGAGCCTCCTTCCTGCTGTGCTCCGTTGTCGCTGGTGAAGAAGACGATGGTGTTGTTGTCCAGACCACGTTCGCGCAGCTTGTCCAACACGCGACCGACGTCGCGGTCCATCCGCGTGATCATCGCCGCCCGGCCCTTCTCCGGTTTCGGCCAGTCTTCGTTGGCGTACGAACCGTAGTCGGGGATCTCCATGCCGTCGCCGGTGGCTCTCGTTAATTCGTTGTTCACATGCGGCA
>JACRIH010000459.1 GCA_016235885.1 Planctomycetales bacterium
CAGGTACTTCAATGAGACAATCGCCAAACCAATGAACTGGACCTACACCGGACGGCCGACTCGCAACACTCCCACACCGCGCCCACGAACCTGGCGCCAGCTTAGGACGACTGAGAAGATTTGGAAACAACTCGCTCTGGTGGGAATGAATTTGTAATCGGCGGTACTAGCGCCGCGCGGCTAATTTTCGGAATGCATATCAGAAGGACGAAGGCAGAAAGACCGTTTGTAACGCCAGTCGATCCTTATCGCGGCGTAACGCAATCAATCTCGTTGCAACCGTCTCACCTTCCGATTCATCCTTCTGCCTTCATCCTTCTGCCTTTCGCTCACTCCACCGTCACACTCTTGGCGAGGTTTCGCGGCCGATCCACGTTGCAGCCGCGGAGCAGGGCGATTTCGTACGCCAGCAGTTGCAGCGGGATCGCGGTGACGATCGGTTGGAGATAGTCCTCGACGTCGGGGACGAAGATCACGTCGTCCGCGAATCGGGCGATCTGGTCGTCCCCTTCGCATGCGATCGCGATGATTGGGCCTTTGCGAGCCTTCACTTCTTCGAGGTTGCTCATCACCTTCGGGTACAGGCCGCAACGCGGAATCACGAACACGCTGGGGGTGTTTTCATCGACGAGCGCGATCGGGCCGTGTTTCATTTCGGCAGCCGGGTAACCTTCGGCGTGGATGTAGCTGATTTCCTTGAGCTTGAGCGCCCCTTCCAGTGCCACGGGGAAGTTGTAGTTGCGTCCGAGGTACAGGAAGTTGTCGGCACCGTAATACTTTTGGGCGACCTCTTTGACGGCATCGTGGCAGGCGAAACTGCGTTGGATTGTCTCGGGCATGGCTCGCAGGTGCGAAATGATTCGCTGGCCGGCTCCGTAAGACATGTTGCGGATGCGGCCGAAGTAGAGCGCCAGCAGCGTGAGTACGGCCACTTGCGATGTGAATGCTTTGGTCGAAGCCACGCCAATTTCCGGGCCGGCATGCAGGTAGATGCCGCCGTCGGCTTCGCGGGCGATCGTTGAACCGACCACGTTGCAGATTGCGAGCGTCGAGTGTCCCTTGCGCTGGCTCTCGCGCATGGCGGCGAGCGTGTCCGCCGTTTCGCCCGACTGCGTGATCGCGAAAATCATCGTCGTTTCGCTCAGCGGCGCGTTGCGGTAGCGGAACTCGCTGGCGTATTCGACTTCGACGGGGATCCGGGCAAACTCTTCGATCAGGTATTCGCCAACCAATCCCGAATGCCAGCTCGTGCCGCAGGCGGTCAGCACCACGCGGTCGATCCGCCGCAGTTGCTGCACGGTCAGGTTGACGTCGCCGAACTTCGCGGTCGCGGCATCGTCGTCCAGCCGGCCGCGCAGGGCATTTTCGATTGTGGTCGGTTGCTCGTAGATTTCCTTCAGCATGTAGTGCTCGAACTCGCCGAGATCGCTGTCGGCCGCGGCCTGGTCGAGTACCTGAATCGACGGCACCATTTTCCCGCTGTCGCGATGCGTGAGCTTCATCTCGTCGGGAGTGAGCACCACGAGTTCGTTGTCCGACAGGTAGACAATTTCGCTCGTGTGGCCGACCAGCGGCCCGGAATCGCTCGCCAGAAAATACTCTCCCTTGCCGACTCCCACCACCAGCGGACTCCCCGCCCGCGCACCGATCAGCAGGCCGGGCAGGTCGCGAAACAGGATGCCGAGACCATACGTCCCCTTGAGCACTTTGATCGACGCTTCGACCGCCGTGACCGCCGTCTTCACGTCGGTCGGATCGTCACCCAGCTTGATGAGTTCTTCGAGCTGGTGCGCGATCAGGTGCGCCACGACCTCGGTGTCGGTGCTCGATCGAAACACGTATCCGCGTTCCTGGAGCTTGTCCTTCAGCGTCGCATAGTTTTCGATGACTCCATTGTGAACGACGACCACATCGCCGTTGCCACCAACATGCGGGTGCGAATTGATGTCGGTCGCCGCACCGTGCGTGGCCCAGCGCGTGTGACCGATCCCGACCGAACCGATCGCCGGCTGCCGTTCGAGAAGCTGAGCCAGTTCGGTCACGCGCCCCGCCTTTTTGCGGATCGCGATGCCGTTCTCGCCGAACACAGCAATCCCCGCGCTGTCGTAACCGCGATACTCCAGCCGGTGCAAACCTTCGAGCAGAATTTCCGCAGCATCTCGCTGCCCGACGTAGCCCACAATTCCACACATGATCCCGGCGCTCCATCGCATGGGAAAGTGACTGATCGATGCCCGCAACGAACGCGCGGATCGATTCGGATGGTCCCTGAAGAGGGGGCGGAACCTATCAAAAAACCGCGTGTGAGGTCAATCGGGGACACCGTCGGGTTGTGACCTTCCGGCGAACTTGGCCGCACTTCATCAACGCTTCCGGGGCGGCTACACTGTCGACTGTCTCAAGCACACGCGTTTGTCGGAGTCCGAGCATGCATTGCGGCCGTTACATTGCCTCGCCACAGAGTCGCCGTGAAATGTTGATGACCTGTGCCAACGGATTTGGTGCCGTCGCACTCACGGCCCTGCTGGACGAACGGGCGTTTGGTGAGACGGAGCGACCGGCGAGCGAGGCGTTGGTCACGAGTCCATTGTCGCCGCGCCCGACGCATCATGCGGCGCAGGCCAAGTGCGTGATTTTCCTGTTCATGGACGGCGGGCCGTCGCAGGTGGACACGTTTGACCCCAAGCCTCGGTTGGCGAAGGAGCATGGTCAGCCGATCAAGATGAAGGTGCCACCAACTCAGTTCGACGACGTGGGAAACGTGCTGCAGTCGCCGTGGAAGTTTCGGCAATGCGGCGAGAGCGGCATTCCGGTGAGCGATTTGTTCCCGCACATTTCGCAATGCGTCGACGACCTGGCGATCGTGCGGTCGATGGTCGCGACCTTCTCGGAACACACCAACGCCAACTATTTCATGCACTCCGGGATCGGCATCCAGGGGCGGCCGAGTATCGGGTCGTGGGTGACGTACGGCCTCGGCAGCGAGAGCCAGAACCTGCCGGGTTTCGTGGTCCTCAACAGCGGCATGATTCCGCCGGGCGGGCTGGACTGTTTCACCAGCGGATTCCTGCCGGCGACTTTTCAGGGTTCGTTGTTCAGCGGCGGCACCACTCCCGTGGCCGACATCAAGCCGCTCGAACCGTCGGCAAAGCAACAGCAGGACAAACTCGCGTTGCTTCGCAAACTCGATCAGGGTGTGCTCGGCCGGCTGGGGCATGTCGATGCGCTGGAGTCGGCCATCGCGAATCAAGAACTCGCCTGCCGGATGCAGACGGCCGTACCGGAACTCGCCGACCTGAGCAGCGAATCGGCGGTCACCCACGAACTGTACGGGATCAACGACAAGGAAACCGAGACTTTTGGCCGCGAGTGCCTGCTGGCACGGCGGCTGGTCGAACGTGGAGTCCGCTTTGTCGAGCTGCTCTGTCCGAATGTGGGGCATGACCGCTGGGATCAGCACAGCAATTTGAAGGACGGTCACGAGAAGAACAGCCGGGCAGTGGACAAGCCGATCGCGGGGTTGCTGCGTGACCTCAAGTCGCGAGGCCTGCTGGAATCCACGCTGGTGATTTGGGGCGGTGAATTCGGCCGGACCCCGATGGCGCAGGGTTCCAACGGACGTGACCACAACCCGTTCGGCTTCACGATGTGGCTGGCCGGCGGTGGGATCAAGGGAGGTTCGATCTACGGCGCGACGGACGATTACGGCTACTACGCCATCGAAGACAAAGTCGAAGTCCACGACCTGCATGCCACCGTGCTGCACCTGCTGGGCGTCGATCACAAACGCCAGACGTTTCGTTTCAGCGGCCGCGACATCCGGCTGACGGACGTGCATGGCGAGGTGTTGCACGAAATTCTGGCGTGAGGTTTGACGAACAGGCTCGTGCGAGGTCGCAGCTACTTGTCGGCGTGTTTGCAATTTTTCTTAGCCACGGATGAAACACGGATGAAACACGGATTTGATATTGGCGATGGCCCTTGTCTGACTCTTATCCGTGTTTCATCTTTGTTTCATCCGTGGCTAAGATTTTTTCGGTTGTGCCTCGGCCACGGCTAGACGACACCGGCATCCCTGCTGGAAAACTCATTTCCGGGAGCACATTGATGCGTATCTCCGCCCTTGTGACCTTTGTGGCGATGTTGGGTTTGATTGGCTTCAGCGACAGTCGCGAACAGTCCGTGTGCCGCGTGCGACTGGCGCTGACCGATGCGGCATCCGGGCGGGAAATCCCCGGTCTGATTCGGATCACCGATGCCGACGGAAAGCCGATCGCGAGTGAGAAGCTGCTGTCGCGCGGCCTCGGGATCGAGGGGGACTTGCCGATTCATCGTTGGCTGGTGCTGCCGCAGGCGACGGAGATTGATCTGCCGCGGGGGAAGTTCGCGATCACGGCGATTTCGGGTTTGGAAACTGAGCAGGCGCAGCGCGAGGTGGATTTGACGGGACTGGCAGAGTCGAAGTTGTCGATCCCGCTCACGCGCTTTCACAACGCCGCCGCGCAGGGATATCGGCCGGGCAACACGCATCTGCATCTGATGAAGATTTCTCGCGCGGACTGCGACCGCTACCTGTGCGAAGTGCCGCTCGCTGACCGGCTGGACGTGATGTTCCTCTCGTACCTCGAACGAGCCGACGCGGACAAGGAATACACTTCGAACCGATACAGCACCGCCGACCTCTCGCAACTGACTCGGCAATCGGGCGTGTTGTTTGGCAACGGCGAAGAGCATCGGCACAACTTCGCGGGCTGGGGCGAGGGGTATGGCCACGTGATGTTCCTCAACATCAAACAACTGATCCAGCCGGTGAGCATTGGTCCGGGGATCATGCTCACCGGGCACGACGGGTTGCCGTTGCAACGCGGGATCGACCAGGCGCGGAAGGACGGCGCGACCGTGATCTGGTGCCACAACGAATGGGGTCTCGAAGCGTTGCCAAACTGGCTGACCGGTCGAGTCCAAGCCCAGAACATTTTCGATGGCGGCATCCGCAGCAGTTACAAGGACAGTTTTTATCGGTATCTGAACGCCGGCCTCCGCGTGCCGTTCTCCACGGGGACCGACTGGTTCATGTACGATTTCTCGCGGGCGTACGTCCGCATGGACGGCGACCTGACGACATCGAACTGGCTCAAGCAACTGGCCGCCGGTCGAAGTTTCATCACCAATGGCCCGCTTCTCGACCTGCGCGTGGCCGGCCGGTCCATCGGCGACACCGTCAAATTGCCGAACGCCGGAACCGTGGAAGTGATCGCCACGGCATCAGGTCGCGTGGACTTCCAGCGGATCGAACTCATTCAAAACGGTACCGTGATCGCGACGGCATCGACCACGCCGGTCGGCGGCCATTTCGAGGCCGAGTTCAAACAGCCGGTGAACATTTCCAAATCGTGCTGGCTCGCGCTGCGGACTCCGCCGCCGTCGGTGAAGGACGACCCGGAGCTTGCGAAGCCCACGCCGCTCAACGAATTCGGCAAGGAATTGTTTTCACACACCAGCCCGATTTACATTGAATTGGCCGGTCGCCGGATGTTCGATTCACAAGTCGCGAGAGAATTGCTGGAGAAGATGAAGGCGAACCGGGACCAACTCGTCAAGCACGGCAAGTTCGAGGATGACCTCGCGCGCGAGCGTGTGCTGGATGTCTACCGCGACGGGATCGCGGCACTTGAGAAACGAATCGCCGAGTAGCCCCGGCCCTCGTGGCCGCATCGCCGACGATCAGCTGCCGGCACAAGACCGGCGGCTACTTCGAAATCACCCAAATGTTTCGGAACCGCACTGGGTTGCCGTGGTCTTGCAGATAGACCGGGCCGGGTTCCGGGCCTTCGGGGACGGGAGCACCGGTCGTCGCTTTCGGCAACTCGACGTTTTCCTGAACGACGACGCCGTTGTGTCGCACAGTCATCCGGGCGTTCTTCGACTTCTTTCCGTCGGCACCGTACTCGGCGGCCGTGTAGTCGATGTCGTACGTCTGCCAGACGAGCGGTGGGTAGCACATATTCTGATCGGGGTCTTTGATCGTGTAAATTCCGCCGCACTCGTTGTTCTTTCCTTCGAGGCCGAACGAGTCGAGGATTTGCACTTCGTATCGACCTTGCAGGTAGCAGCCGCTGTTGCCGCGTCCCTGGCCGCTGTCCTGCGGCTGATACGGCAGGCGGAATTCCAGGTGAATTGTGTAACTCCCAAACTTCTGCTTGCTGGTGACCCCTTGCATCAGCAACTTGTCAGCGGTCAGTCGGCCTCCTTGAAAGTTGTCGGCGGTGGTGCCATCGAACAACACGACCGCGTCCGCCGGAGGCTTGACTCCCATCGTGGAACTTTTCCGTTCGGCTCGTTTGAGCTGGCCGATTTCATTGCCGTTGCTGTCGTAGATCGTCGCCACTCCGGCCTTGATTTTCCCGCTCCCTCTCTCGGCGACCAGCGTCGTGACACCGTCCTTGGTTTCGCCCGTGGCCGGAAACTTTTCCGTGCGGTTCCAACCATCGCCGGGCAAGCCACCCATGTAACCCACCGACTGAAACTTGCCGCCTCCTTTGGCGACCACTTGCACCCCAAATTTTTTGGGCCCATCTTCCGTCTTGATCTCGCCGGTGTATTCCCCCTGTACGGCGAAGTCCCGGTCTTTCACATTCGCGGGATCGTCAACCACGATCTTCGCCGGGCTGGCGGGCTTTTCGTCCGCAGCCAGGACAACCAGACTCAGGGGAGCAATGAGCACCAGACCGATGGCGGCAAAACGACGCATGGGGATGTCTCCGTGGAGGCCGTTATCAATGGGAAAACTTCGGCGATAGTCCAACACGTCGGCCAAACGATGTCAACCGATGGGGCAGGGGTGGATTGAAATCTTTTCGTGCCTTCCGGGGTGGTTCAGTCAGTACGGCGTGTCGGAGACGGCTGGCTGACAATGTTCAGATCTATGGTCCGTTCGTAGCCACGGTTGCGGTAGCGAAACACGTAAACGGTTCGATCGGGAAACAGTTCCTGCACTCGCGGAATGGAGACGATGTCGGGGATGTACCGGCCGAGCAGCAGATCGTTCTGCAAGTCGGGCCGGTTGGTGACGTAGTCGATATGCCGATCGGCTGGGTCGGGGTCGATGAGCACAATCGCGGGGCGGGAGACCACGGCTTGTTTCATGAGTTGCTGAAAGCCCGCGTGCTGTCCGCGAGCGAACACCATCTGCACGACACCGCGATACAGCCAGCCAGCCCAGAACGGCTCGAAGCTGAGGAACGACATCGCGAACGATGTGGCCACCACCGCCCCCCACCAGAGTGTCATCATCCGGCGCTGGGCGGCGTGCCAGGCATCGACCAGTTGGCAGGTGGCCAAACCGAAGACGAGCGTCCAGAGCGGACCGGATTCAAAAACGTAGTGGTAATCGAGCATCCCCACGAACCAGTACGGTATGTGAACCGCTTGCAGCGAAACGATTCCCGCCGGGATCAGCCACCACGGTCCGCGGCAACGTGGCGGACAAATCAGCACGACGACCGTGGCCAGTAGCAGCGGGATGATTCCCAGCGTCCATTGCCAACTGGCGACGTGCCGTTTCCAAACGTTCATCGCCGCGACGGACGGAGTCAGGTTCTCAGCCCAGCGATCGTAGTTGTCGATCACGCGCGGAGTCAGTTTCTGTTCGCCACGGATCACGTTGTTGAACCCATAACCATGCCGCGGCGTGTAGACGTCCGTGAACTGCTGGTACGGAGAGTAGAATCCATCGCCGGTGATGGCTCGATTGAAGCAGAACAGCCCGACGAAACCGAGCAACAACGGTATGCCGAGGCCGGCGACAGCGCGCACTCGAATTCGATTCCCGAAGGCTTCGTCGTGAGGTGGCTTCGCCAGCACCCACCACGCGAAATACACTCCGCACGGCAGCGCGACTCCGGCCGCGGTCATCGGTCGGCAGAGCATGGCATACGTCAACCCCACGCCTGCCACTGTCGCCGCGATCCCCGATCCGGTTCGCACCAGCCGCAGAAATGCGAGCAGAAACACCGACAGTCCCACCAGCGTTGGATGATGCGCGAGCAGCAGGTTGCTGAACATTCCCATTCCGGGAGCCAGTGCCGTGAGGCTTCCCGCGATGAAGCCCAATCGATTGCTGTGCAGTTCGCGACCGATCCAAAATATCAGCACAGACGTGATCGCTCCGGCGAGCCATTGTCCCCAATGCGGATGCCCCCACGCCACAAAGGGAGCCAGCCACAGGCCGGTTCCAGGGAAGTAACGGCTGGCGAAATGTCCGTCGATCACCAAATGCTTATGATAGTTCAAGCGC
>JACRIH010000464.1 GCA_016235885.1 Planctomycetales bacterium
CAGTACAACGCCGCGTTCGATTGGGATGACACCGGCTGGAACCTGACGCTGGGAGTAACAAAGGCAGGAGCCTTTATGATTCCTTTTCAGAGGAAAAAGGTTCCTGACACCTTTTTCCCACTTTTTTCCCTTTGTGGAACAAGGTCACAATGAAAAGCAAATTGAGCTATCCATCCGTTTACCCTCTTGACCAGCGAGCAGTCAAGATTCTATTCGACTGTTACTGGACGAATGGAAAGTGGAAGCTCTGGCGAGATCGAACCCTCATCGCACCAGAGGACTATGAATACGCCATAGCAAATGGAACCATGTTTCCACCGAGGACGTATTCGCATGGTGATACCATAACCGAGACCATTGAACTGGCTCGGAAGACTGATCGGAAACAGGTTTCGGATGCCTTCCTCGCCAGTCTGGCGACACATCGGATGGACTGGCGATCACCGCTCGCCTGCCTGATCGTCGCGAAACGACTGCGGAAACATACTTTCGTTTCATCGTCCTCACACGGTACATTTTGTGATGTTTGTGGAGAATCAGCGTACTACCCGAACGCGGACATTAGCGTGCTGAATTTTGAACGATTGAAATATGGCGGCGTGCGACATGTATCGCCGTACTACATCACTTTTGATCTCGCACGCTTTCATGAATCAGATCGGCCGAGTTCATCGGACGTTCAACAAGGCGCTGCAGTTTTCTGTAAAATCATTCGAGACATCCAAAAACTTCCCGAGAAGTCTGGAGCAAGCGATGTCGTGCGCTTAGTGTCCAAGGTCTTACATGCAGACGTCCATGAGTCGCGAGGAATTGCAGAAATACTTGGAATCTGTAGCGTGTTGGAAACTCCCGAGTATCCCGGATTCTTGCGGCGATTTACCCATGCCAGTCAACGTGATATCCCGGCGTTTCCTCGAACGCATTTGACTTACCCCGTATGCTGGTGGCGTCGTCCTCATGGCGTCAATTTCTCGGCGCTGAGGACATTGTTCCCTGAATTGAAAGAGCGGCTGGATGACTGCGATCAAGCCGAGTGACGAACGGACGAAAGTACAGTAGTGTGGGCTGTGCCCACCAATCCTTGAGACGGATGCCATGAATGGTCGGCGGTTTGGATCTGCCTGCGTTTCCTGGGCCACCGCAGCGTGGATTTATTCGCAAGCGACCCGCGCACTGGCGAATCGTGGCTACGTCAATACGTAAACATCAGCCGGTGCCCCAATGATCGACTCAACTCAAACCGCGAGAGGAATTGTCCGCATTGCAACAAATAGCCGCGATTATCGACGCTCGGCTCGTCAATCACCATTGGAGAATCCTCTCTGGCTTCATTCTCAACGTCCGTCGGAATCGGTCTTCAGTGATTCCTCGGGCGTGTACCGGTGGAGCGGTCGCACCCAACTCCACCAGGCGGCTGACTGCACGACGATCAGCACGAGCAGCACTGACGCCGCCAGCAGGTAGGGCACGCGGTGATTCACCAGTGTGCCGAGCACGCCGCCGACGCTGGTGCCGATCGCCATCCCGACGGCCAGGGTGGCTTCATGAATTCCGGCGGCCAGTGCTCGTCGTTCGTGTGAGCTGCCGGCCGTGCTGTAGAACAAACCGGAGAAATAGTTGTACCCGACGAGCTGCCCCAACAGGGCGACTCCGATGAACAGCGTGACAGCCGATTCGGCGCGTGCGATCACCACCAATCCAATGGCCGCCAGTGCCTGCGAGGCCATTGCCGTGCTCAGGCGGTAGTGCCAGAAGGCTGAGTAGTGCATGATCAGATAGGTCGCGATGATGACGATCCGCCAACCAGCCAACAGTCGACCGTGATCGTCTGGCGGTACGTGGATGGCCACCGCCAAGTCGGGCAACAAATGCAGCACCATGCTGCCGCCGAACATCCCTCCCAAGTTGGCGATCCAGCTCAGTCGCTTGAAGGCGGTCGCCAATTCCTGCGCCTCGTGTTCCGGGCGAATCGTGTCGATCGACTCGGTGGACAATGGGAGCACGAGACGGACGGCGGCGAGGGCGAGACAGACATTCACCACAGCAATCGAGAACGCCGCGCCGTAGGTCCAGTTCGCTCCCCACGAAAACAGCGAACCGGCCGTCAACTGACCGCACATCATCCCCAGGTTCCAAGCCACGCAATACAGAATCAGTGTGCGACTGACTCCGCGTCGGTTCGTGTGGGCATCTTCCCCCTGATTCAGCCAACCGATCAGCGGCGGGTACAGGAACCCCAACCCGAAACCCAGCAGCCAGTAGCCCGGCCAAAACCAGAGACTTTGATGATCTCCCAACCCACAGGCGGAGATGCTCAGGCCAATCGTGACCGCGCCCGAAACAAAAATGACCCGGCCGTCAAACCGGTGTGAGAGCCAACCGCCGAGGATGCTTCCCACCCCGGCACTGAATGACAGACCGGCCCCAACAAGGCCGAGATACCACGCTTCGACATGTCCTTCCGCCAAGCCACGCGACACCGCGAAGATCACGACGAATGCGGCAAAGTCTGTCAGACCGCAGATCAGGTACAAAAGCGGTTTCAGTCGAACAGCCAGCAAGGCGACAATTCCTCTCCCAGTCATCACTGAGACATCTCGGCGACATTGACGATTGGCGGACAATAACCATACTCGGCCCTCGTCGCGATGGCGACTCGTTCGAACTGGACTTCCGTGAGACGCGAGCAGGCTTTCAGTGCCGCGTTGGAGCCGGTCAAATGCATTGGTCATCCATCGAACGTGTCACGTCCTGTCGTGGAATGATGTCAACCGGGAAGCAGAGGGGCCGAACATGAAATCGACATCCGTGGCGCTGCTGTTCGTGGCGGGAACCCTTTTCGTTTCAAGTCCGGCTCGGACGTCGGCACAATCGCCGCCGGTGGAACTGGAGCGCGAGCTTGTCGCGCATTGGCCGCTGGCCGGCGACACCAAAGATCGGTCAGGAAATGAGCGTCACCCTGTCGTTCGCGGACGTGTCGATTTGCAGGTCGCCGGCCGTGGCGGAATGCCAAAGACCGCCGCCGGTTTCAACGGACGCGATGCGTGGCTCGAAATTCCCATCGACAAATCACCCCAACTGAAAACGGGGGATTTCAGCGTTGCGGTCTGGCTGCACATGGACGAAGTTCTCGACGATGTGCCGGGCGATATCGTCAGCCAGTACGATCCGGCGCGTCGGCGTGGCTTTCATCTGAGCCTGAAAAGCAACGCGGTCACGACCAGTCTGGCAAACGCCCGGCATCTGCATTTCGGGATCGATAACGATCGCGCGTCGGAGTGGATCGATTGCGGTCGTCCGGGAAATGCTCTGCTGGCCTTTGCGTTGACGGTCCACGACGGATCGCTCTACGCCGGCACGTGCGAACCGGGTGCGAAAGAATCGGGGCACGTTTACCGCTACGACGGCTAAAAGCGGTGGATTGATTGCGGAGCACCCGACCGGTCCAACAGTGTCACTGCGCTGGCGGTCCACAACGGCCAACTCTATGCCGGGACCGGCAAGTACCGCGTCGCCGGTTCCGCGCTGACGGAATCCGAAAACACGCAATTGGGTGGTCGCATCTTTCGCTTTGCTGGCGAAAATCGGTGGGTCGAGTGCGGCCAGTTGCCGGGGACAGAATCCATCGGCGGCATGATCGTCTTTCGCGGACAGTTGTACGCGTCGTCGTTGTATCGACCGGCCGGTTTCTTTCGTTACGACGGCGAGACGCGCTGGATCGATTGCGGCACTCCAGACGGCAAGCGGGTCGTCGCGCTCGGCGTCTACGATGGGTTTCTGTACGCGACCAGTTACGACGGCGGCTTCGTCTACCGCTACGACGGCACAAGCTGGACCGATTGCGGACGCCTTGGCGAGAACACGCAAACGTATTCGTTCGCTGTGTACCAGGGGCGGTTGTACGTGGGAACCTGGCCGAGCGGCCGCGTGTATCGTTTCGAAGACGTGGGCCAATGGACCGACATGGGCCGGCTGGGCGAAGAGTTGGAAGTGATGGGCATGCTGGTCCACAACGGCCGCTTGATCGCCGGCACATTGCCGTTGGCCGAGGTCTATTCGTATGAAGGAGACACGACGTGGAAGCGGCTGACTCGGCTGGATCACACGCCGGACGTCAAATACCGACGCGCCTGGACCATGGCCGAACACGATGGCCGAGTCTTTTGCAGCACGTTGCCCTCCGGTAAAGTCTTCGCGTTCGAGGCCGGACGCAACGTGACCTGTGGTAAATCCCTGTCGGCAGGCTGGCATCACATTGGCGCGGTGAAATCGCACGATCGACTGACACTGTACGTCGACGGCCAGCGAGTCGCGCAATCGTCCCCCTTCGACGCCACACAATTCGACCTCGACAATCGGCTACCGCTCCAGATCGGCTTTGGCGCGAACGATCGCCTTCGCGGTCGCATGGCTGACCTCCGACTGTACCGCCGCACTTTGCAGCCCAATGAGATTCGTCAACTGGCCGTTCAACCCAAGTGATCTGCGCCGACTTTGCAGACCCTCGGCCGTCGCCTGATGGCGAGCAAACAAAACCACCGGTGACCCCAGACCACGTAGCAAGGATCATTATTCGATGACACACAAATATCGCGGCCTGTGGCCCGCCATGTTGACTCCACTGGACACCGCCGGGCGTCCCGCGCTGGGCGAAACGGAGAAGCTGGTCGAATTGTTTGTCCAGCAAAAACTGGACGGGATCTATCTGCTCGGTTCGACGGGGCAGGGGCCGTTGCTGTCGGTGGCTGAGCGACAGGCGGTGGCCGAATGCGTGGTGCGAACGGCAGCGGGGCGGATCCCCGTGATGGTGCATGTCGGCGCGGTTTCCACGGACGATTCGGTGGCGCTGGCTCAACATGCGTCACGCATCCGAGCCGATTCGATTTCGAGCGTGGGGCCAATCTATTATCGGGCCGGTGCAGATGCCGTGTTCGAACATTTCCGGCGAATCGGTGCCGCGGGTGAACTGCCATTTTTTGTCTATCACCTCAGCGTCGTCAACACTCTGTCGCTGGGTGGTCGCGAGTACGTCGACCGATTGCTCGGCCTGCCGAACATCGCCGGGATGAAGTTCACCGAGCGCGACTTGTACCAGTTGGGGCTGATCTGCGCGTACGCCGGAGACCGGTTGCACGTTTTCAGCGGTGCCGACGAAGTGCTCTGTCAGGCCGCGATGACCGGTGCCTGCGGCGCGATCGGGACGTTTTACAACGTCTGGGGTCCAGCCTGCCGCGCCGCTCGTCAGGCGTTTGTTCGTGGTTCGGTCGCGGCGGGACGTCGATTCATGACTGCATTTCAGCTCGCGCTGGACGAAATCCTGTCATCGCAGTCCACCTGGACGTTTTTGCGTGCGGCCATGCGGATCAAGTACCAGATCGAGATCGGCCCCTGCCGGTCGCCGTTGGGCATCACCGATCGCCCCTGGAAAGATGCGGACGTGGAACGAGTGCTGGCCACGGTTGACGATCCAGCGTTGGCTGTCATTTAGGTCGTCGGAATTGTCGGCGGATATTCGCCGGTCGCGCTGCGGTGGCCTGCGGAAAACATTTGCAACGATCGGCGGAGGCTTCTCATGCAGACTTTCAACCGACGTTTGTTTCTCCGTCAGGCGGCCGCGCTGGCCGCGACGACCGGCCCCTTGAGCCGACTTCGAGCGGAGACACCTCAGCGCAAAACACTTCCCGTCGCCGCCGTGGTGACCGAGTACCGCGAGAACTCCCACGCCGACGTGATCATCGGCAAGATTCTCGCCGGATTCGATCAGCAGGGGGGAGCAGGCCCGGCGCTCAAATTGGTCGGACTGTACACCGATCAAGTTCCCAAATCCGACTTGAGCCGCAGCCTGGCCGAGAAGTACGGGTTTCGCATTGCGAAGACGATCGACGAAGCGCTCACGCTGGGAACCGATCACCTGCAAGTGGCTGGCGTGCTGAGCATCGGGGAGCACGGCGATTATCCCTTCACTCCAGACACGCAACAGCACATGTATCCCCGACGGCGGTTCTTTGATGAGATTGCCGAGTGCTTCCGCCGCGTCGGGAAAGTCGTTCCCGTGTTCAACGACAAGCACCTGTCCTATCGTTGGAGCGACGCCAAACACATGGTCGATGTCGCCGCCAAGGTGAAAATACCACTGATGGCCGGCTCGTCGCTCCCCGTCACCTGGCGAAGGCCCGCGTTGACCCTCCCCGTGGGCTGCGAGATCGAGGGAGCCTTGGCCGTCGGATATGGTGGCCCCGAATCCTATGGGTTTCACGCCATTGAAGCGCTGCAGTGCATGGTCGAGCGGCGTGCCGGTGGTGAAACAGGTGTCGCGGCGGTTCGAGTTCTTCAAGGCGACGAAATCCAACAAGCCCGCGAACGAAAGGAATGGTCCGAGGAATTGTTTGCGGCCGCGCTGCGCACGAAGCCGGACAGTCCGATCGGTGACTTGAAGAGGTTGCGGAAGAACGCCGCCTTTTATCAACTCGAGTATCGTGACGGGTTGAAAGTCACCGTGGCGATGGCCAACGGCATTGCATCACAGTTCACCTTCGCCGCCAAACTTCGCGGTCAGCGAGAACCGGCCGCAACGTGGTTTGAGCTGGAAGAAAAGAAGCCGTTCGGTCATTTCGCTCACCTTGTCCGAGCCATCGAACACATGATCCACACCGGCCAGCCCGCCTATCCGATCGAGCGAACGCTGTTGACCACGGGCGTGCTGGATGCCTTGATGCACAGCCTGGCCGACGGAGGCCAGCGCCGCGAAACGCCCGAACTCGCGGTCCGCTATCAGCCCACTGACTGGACGTTCGCGAATCGGGACGGATGACCTTCCCGCATTCCTGCCACTTGACGGCAACACTCTCGCCCGCATGATCCCAAGTTGGAAATGATTTTCGATGCCTCTGACAGACCATCCCGCCGGAAACTATCGTTTTCTGCCCGGCATCGCGCCGTACTCCTGTGGCGTCGTATCTCAAGCCGGCTTTGAAATCGTTCAGGTCACATTCCAACGGCCCATCACGTATCGCAGTGGCTTCGAACGTATCGCAGAATTCCTGGTTGCTGAGGGA
>JACRIH010000041.1 GCA_016235885.1 Planctomycetales bacterium
AGATCAGCGCTCCCAACACAACAACTGGGACAAGGATGATTCCAATAGCACATAGAATCAGCAGGATTGGGCGTCGCATTGTTCGCCGTTCGCCATCGCAACTCGGGGATGCCTGCATTGTCATTCGTGATTCCCCAACGCTAAGCAATCAATCCCGGAATGATTTTCCCGCCGTTGACGATCGGGACAGGGCGGCCGAGCGGATCGGGGTGTTCTTTTTCCGGATCGATGCCGAGCAGCGTGCAGACGGTTCGCAGCAGATCGGAGACGCTGATCGGATCGCTGACGGGGGCGGCGGCCTGTTTGTCGGTGGCACCGATGATCTGCCCCGGCTTCGTGCCGCCGCCGGCGAACAGAATGCACTGCGCCATCGACCAGTGATCGCGCCCAGCCTGCGCGTTGATTCGCGGCGTGCGGCCCATCTCGCCCATCATCACGACAAGCGTGCTGTCGAGCAGGCCGCGTTGCTCCAGATCGGTCAGCAGCGCGGCGAACGCGCGATCGGCAGGCGGAATCAAATCGCCGGCCAGGCTTGGGAAGCAGTTGAAATGGACATCCCAGCCGGGAGCGTCAATCCCGACAAACCGGCAACCCGCTTCGATCAACCGCCGGCCGAGCAACGCGGACTGGCCGATCTGCGTCATGCCGTACGATTCGCGAACCGCCGCCGGTTCGGACTGAATGTTGAACGCCTTGCGAGCGGCCGGTGATGTGATGAGGTCGTACGCCTTCTCGTAGTAGGTCGACATCGCAGCCGCCCGACCGATCCGTTTGCGTTGCTGCTCCAACCCGGAGAGCAATCGCTGTCGCAGATCGAGACGCACGGACGAGAGACCTTCCACCTGTCCGAGGTCTTTGACTTCGAAGTCGGGCTGGCTGGGGTCGGCTTCGATGACGAACGGCGAGTGTTCGGCACCGTAAAAGCCCGGCCCGCCGGCAGACATCGGGTGCGGCAGGTTGATGTACGGCGGCACCGAACCGTTGGAGCCAAGTTCCTTCGACACGACTGAACCGAGCGATGGGAAGAGTTCGTTCGTCGGAATCGGATGCTCGCCGTCGGCGAACGCGGCGCGGCGGCCGGTCATCACGTAGTGATACCCGGTCATGTGCCCGTTGTCCGCATGGCTGTGGCTGCGGACCACCGTGAACTTGTTCGTGATCTTCGAACACTTCTGGCAGTGCTCGGCAAAGAACACGCCGGGTGTCGAGGTGGCGATGGTTTGAAATGGCCCGCGAATTTCCGGCGGCGCGTCCGGCTTGGGGTCCCACATGTCCTGATGCGGCGGCCCGCCTTCCAAGAACAGGAAAATGCACGCCTTGGCTTTCGCGTTGGATGCGTTGGCGGCGAGAGCTTCCGACTGCAACAACCGGGGAAGCGTCAGGCCGGTGAACAGGCCGGTCGTTCCGAGTCGCAGCATTTGCCTTCGCGTCTGGCCGTCGCAAAACTGATGTCGAGCACCGGGATATCGCACGTTCAACATGAGCTGGCTCCGTTGTAGTGAACTCGTTCGATACTGTTTCGCGTTACGTAGCCATCACGCTCCGCGTGATGAGCCGAATGGAAAATGGGCGTCGAAATTCGACTCGGCTCGTCACGCGGAGCGTGACGGCTACGTTAATGGTTGTACAAAAACTCTTTGGTATTGAGCAGCGACCACAAAATGTCTTCCACCGCCTGGTGGCGGTTCGACCCGGCCGTTTCGAAGGCCGACTTCATCAAGGTTCGCTCGTCGGCTGTTGGGAATCGGGCCAGTGTTCCCAGATAGATTTCATCGGTCATTTCGTCCGGTGACAATGGCGAATCGGCCAGCCGCCGGGCCAAACCGTGGCGATGGCCGATCTTGGCGTTGATTTCGGGCGAGTTGATCAGGTGCAGGGCCTGCGAAATGCTCGGTTCGTTGCTGCGTTCGCATTCGCAGACCGTGGCCCGCACCGGGCGACCGAAGATGCGAAAGAAGTACGACGGCATACGGTTGTCCCACACTTGAATCGATCTCACCCCCAGCGGCCAACCTTCGAATTTCTCAGGCATGCCGGTCGTCTGGCACAGCCCGTCCAGAAGCACCTCGGCAGGGAGAGCCTTGGGCATCGCGTGCGAGAAGTTCTGACGATCGTCGTGATTCGTGGAATTGGTTTCGGCGGTGAGTTGGTACGCGCGCGACGTGAGCAGCGTGCGGGTGAAAGCTCGCAGGTCGTAGCGGACTTCTTTGAGATGGGCCGCGAGGGCGTCAAACAATGGTTCGTTGGTTGCCGGATTCGTGACGCGCAGATCGTCAATCGGTTCGACCAGACCGCGCCCGAAATAATGCGCCCAGATCCGATTCACAATGGCTCGGGCAAAGAACGGGTTGTCGGCGCTCGTGGCCCACGTCGCCAGAACCTGACGCCGGTCGGTGACACCGGTGAAATCTGCGGGCTTGGCTCCCAACGCCCGAGCGGGAACCAGTTCGCCTGTGCGCGGATGTTTTTGATCGGCTCCCGCGCGAGAAATGATCGCGTCGGTTCCATCCGGCAATTTCTTCACCGCGACGCCGCTGAAAAAACCGGCCAGCCCTGCGTAGTCGTCCTGACCCCAGCGTTCGCTCGGATGATGGTGGCATTGGGCGCATTCGATGCGCACACCGAAAAAAAGTTGGCTGACCGAGCGACTCGCCAGTTCTGGCTGATCGAGCGACTTGAAAAATCCCGCCGGGCTTTCGCTCTGCACGGAACCTTGAGCCGTCAGAATCTCGCGGGCCATTTCGTCGTACGGGCGGTTGATCGTAAACTGCCGCCGCAACCAGCGAGTCAACCCCACGGTTCCCTGTGGCGTGATCTTGATCTTGTCGGCGCGCAGGATATCGGCCCATTTCATCGCCCAGTAATCGGCGTACTCGGGGCGCGTGAGTAATTCGTCAACGAGCCGACCACGTTTGTCCGGCGCGGTGTCGGTGAGGAACCGGCGGGCTTCGGCCGCTGTGGGTAACGTGCCGGTCGTGTCGAGGAAGGCGCGGCGCAGAAACGTCGCGTCGTCCGACAGGTCACTCGGCTGGATGCCGAGCCGCACCAACTTGTCCCACACGTGACGGTCGACGAAGTTGTGTTCGGGAGGACGCGGGAAGCCCGCGCTCGGCCGTGGTCGCGTCACGCGGCAAACGGCCACGTGCCCGAGATACCGCACCAGCACGGCGGCTTCTCCAGGAATGTCGCTGGCCAAAAGCAGTCCGCGATGGTTGGCGGAGACGATGTGTTCGGCGTTCGACACGTAGTCCGCTTCGATCGTCGCACACCGTTTGCCACCCTGCGCGTCGATCGCGGTGACGCGAAGTTGCCGCGACTCGCCCGCCTGCATGTCCACCAAGGCCGGTTCGACTTCGATGGCCACGACCGGCTGCTCGTTCGGGACCGACAGCGGTGCCCCCGAAGCCACCCAGCGCAGCAGACGCAGATACTGCGGGCTGCCCGGTTCGATCTTCCGGCCGCCTCCATGAGGCACCTCGGCAGCCCCTTTCCGCAGCAGCAAACTTCGATTCGGTTGAGCCAGGACGACTCGCCGGCCTCGCGATTCGTTGACGAGCGCGTCGTGATCGAACCCCGCGTCGAATCCGAACAGGCTCAGCTTGAAACCATTCTGCCCTTCCGCCTTGCCGTGGCAGCCGCCGGAATTGCAGCGAGCCTTTGTCAGGATCGGCAGGACTTCATGCACAAACGACACGGGGACTGGTTGCAGCAGGCCCGACACGGTTACGGGAATGATGCTCTCAATCCCCCCGTGACGGACGACCAGTTTGGTGGTCCCTTCCGCGAGCGGATGGATCAACCCGTCCGCGTCGACTCGCACGAGAACTGGCGGTCGCACTTCGTACTTCACGTCGCGGGTGACGTCTCGCTGCCGAGCGCCTTGTTGGTCTGTCACCAGCAGTTGCTGCGAACCTTCCGGCCGATCGAGTTGAATCGACTGCGGACTGACGCGAATTTCTGCCCGGGCTGGCGAAACGAACAACAACACCCCGAGGGCGAGACTTGCAGCGACAAGCGGAATTGACCGCGGGAGGGGCATGGGTCGAGACAACTCTATACACGCTTTTCGGGAAACACGTTTGGTGTCTGGCAGGGAATGTGAATCGCCAGTCACTCGGCAGGTATCGGCACTATCTTATGGTTTCGCGGTGTGGGTGCAATACTGCTCGGAAGTAGCCCTGTCGCTCCGCGACAGGAAAGGCGAGCGATCTATCGCGGTTGTTCGCAGAGGCGGTCGCGAAAGAAGCATTCGGAGTCGCGTGAAGAATTGGCTGTCCTGTCGCGGAGCGACAGGGCTACTTCTTCCGCACATCCAGGCTGATGATTTCTTGGTTGTCCCGCAGGTACAGCATTCCGCCCGCGAGGGCGGGAGCTTGCCGGGTCGAACCGATCACGACGGCGCGGCCGATCTCGTCGTATTTGGAGGTCGACGCGCGGACGATCACCAATTCACCGCTCATCATCGAGATGAACAGTTTGCCGTCGGCGGCGATCAGGTTGCCTTTTCCGAAGCGTGTCTTCTGCCAGACTCGCTCTCCGGTGGCCGCGTTGACACACGTGAGGTGCGTGACCGGTCCGGCACCGCCGACGTTGTCCATGCCATACAAATGTCCGTCCAGCAGAATCGACGTCTGCCATTCGTTGCGTAAGACACTCGACGCCCCCTGCGACGTCCACACTTCTTCGACGTCAAATTTGTTGCCGCGAAGTTTCAAAGCCAGCAGCGTGCTGCCGTGGTTTTCGCCCGACGAAATGAACACCTGCCCTTTCACATCGAGCGGCGTGGCAATGTTGCAATCGAAATTGGTCGGGTAGGGATGTCGCCACAGAACGGTTCCCGATGCGGGCGTCAGGCCGAGCACCGAGCTGCCCGTGTAGACGACGATCTGCGGACGACCGCCGACGTTCAGCAAGGC
The DNA here is from genome assembly GCA_016235885.1 of Planctomycetales bacterium. Classification (GTDB taxonomy): domain Bacteria; phylum Planctomycetota; class Planctomycetia; order Planctomycetales; family Planctomycetaceae; genus JACRIH01. The sequence continues at coordinate 4,917 of JACRIH010000041.1, forward strand.
TGGCGATGAATAACCGGCGACGTCGTCCCCCGCGGTCCAAGCCAGTTTGCCGGACTTGGTTTCGTAGGCCACGACAGTCGCCTGCGGCGCACCGGCCGTGACGATCACCTGATCGCCGACAACCAAGGGAGAACAGGCCATGCCGTATTCCGCCGGTTGACCTTGCAGCTCCTTGACGACGTTGTGTGACCACAGGATTTTTCCGTCGTTGAAATTCGCTGCCGCCAAAATCCCTTCGCCGCTGAACACGAACACTTGATCGCCAGCGATCGCCGGGGTTCCACGCGGGCCGTTGCCCATTTGATTGCGGTACTCGGGTGCGATCGCCGTCTGCCAGATCGATTCGCCGGACTGAGCATCTTTGGCGATCAGCCATTGCTGGCCGTCCTTTTGAATCAACGTGAGCAGCCTTCCGCGGCTGATGGACAGGCCGGACATCCCCACGCCGCCGGCCGTGCGCCACACTTCTTGGGGGCCTTTGGTGGGCCAACTGTCCAACAGCTTTGTCTCAGTCGAGATGCCGTTTCGTTGCGGACCGAGAAACTGGGGCCACTCGGCTTTGTCCCCTTGTGGCTTGGCGGCAGCCTGTGGCGGAGCCGCCGTGCATTCGGAAACCGTCACCATCAGACAGCAGACGAGTGTGGTTCTGCGAAGGTACCAATTGTCCGTTCGCCGGTGTCCGAGTGACGTTTTCGTTTGGACGTGGATCATGCCAGTTATCCTGTTCGAGCAAAACATTCGTGCGGGCTCCCCCGTGACGGGCCACAATCTAGCGTGCCTGAAGTGGACAAGTCCACTCCTCAGTCTGGCAAACGAAGAGGACGGCAAGAGGTTCGAATTCCTGAAAGGCCGCGAGCACCACATCGGCACGAATGGTGAAGGTGACCACCTGCTGAGCTGCGTCTTCTCAAATCCTCGTTGGTTGGTATCCACTCGCATGAGCAAAATGTCCGAGCCGTTCACGCATGCAAACAAATCGTCCAGACTCGCCAGCAGTTGGACTTGCTCAGCACAGGGCGGCATCGACACAATGAGTTCCCCACCCAATTGAGCCGCTGCGACAACAGACGGATTGCCGGCGTGAGTTCGGTTGCTTTTGGGCTTGCCCAGCGTATCATGCCCAAGACAGAATGTCTGCCATTGTCGGACGGGGTGCGCGTGGCGTACTCGTCGTGTTGGCCGTAGACTTCTCGAATACTGAAAAACTACGAATCACGGAGTTCGCTCGCTCCGAGAGGATGACCATGAGATTAGCTCGACATGGATTGTGGATCGTTGGTGCTTGCCTGCTCTGCGGCGAGTCGCGATTGTCGGCTCAGGATGCGGTGATCGTGGTCGACGGCAAGGTCGAGTTGCAAGCTGTGCCGGCCGGGGGAGCGCCAGTCGTTTTACCGAGTGCCCCGCCGACAGCTCCGGGCTTTCAGCCGCTGCCCGGCCAATCTGTGCCACCGGGTGGCGACAAGTCGAAAAAGCCGGGTGATCCGAATGCGAAGCCGGGTGACAAGCCTGCCGACTCAACCCTCAAGCCGACGACGCGGCCGGTCAAGCCGGCAACGCCCCCGAATCCCACCGAACTCACACTGCGCCCCGGTGCGGACGGCAAGCTGAAATTCAACTTCAACGGACAGCCGTGGCTGGAAGTGCTCGAATGGCTGGCCGCCATCTCGAACCTCAGTCTCGATTGGCAGGAGGTTCCCGGTGACTACCTGAACCTGCGTACGCAACGTGCGTACACCGTGGACGAAGCCCGTGACATCCTGAATCGGCACCTGCTCGACCGCGGCTACACCATGCTGCGGAATGGTGAAGTGTTGCATGTCGTCAATTTGAAAAAACTCGATCCGAGTCTTGTTCCGCGCGTCAAACCGGAAGAACTCGACGAACGCGACCCGCACGAGTTCGTGAAAGTATCGTTCCCACTCGACTGGTCGTTGGCCGAAACCGCCGTCGAGGAACTCAAGCCGATGCTCAGCCCGCACGGCAAGCTCACCACCCTGAAGGCGACAAACCGGCTGGAAGCAATCGACGCGGTGGTCAATCTTCGCGAAGTCCACACTTTGCTGCGCGAGGAGCAATCGGGCGACGGTCAGGATCGACTGGTACGTGAGTTCCGACTGCAACACACCAAGGCGTCTGAAGTGAATGAACTGCTGCTGGCCTTGCTGGGCGTCGAGAAGAAGTCGTCCAGTGGCGGAAGCGGCCGGGGCGGCATGTCTCCTGAACAACAGATGATGATGCAGCAACAGCAGCAAATGATGGAGCAACAGATGGCCGTACAGGGGGGGGGCCGCCCACGGCCGGCTCCGAAGGAAGAGGCGAAGGTGCAGCTCGTCGTGAACCAGCGGGAGAACAGCATCCTCGCCCACGCCGCTCCGGACAAAATGGCCGTGATCGCCCAAGCGGTGAAAACGATTGACGTGCCGTCCGGCCGCGATTCGTCGCTCTTGAAGAACCTCAACCGCGTGCAGGTGTACCGATTGGCCGCGCTCGACCCCGAGGCGCTCGTCAAGATGCTGAACGAAAACGGCAACCTCGACCCGCTGACTCGGTTGGAGGTGGACAAGAAGAACAAGGCGATCATCGCCTACGCGTCGCTGGCCGATCACGTCACGATCCGCATGCTCACCGAAAAGCTCGACGGCAGCGACCGTCGGTTCGAGGTCCTCCGCCTCCGCAAGCTGGAAGCCGACTATGTCGCCGGCACAATCGAATTCATGATGGGTCAAGGGGAGAAGAAACAACAGTCGCCGCAGCGCAGCTACTACGATTTCGGTTACGGCTACGGTGGTCGGCGCAACGAAGAGCAGGAAGACACTCGCAAATTCCGCGTGGACGCCGATGTCGAACACAACCGCCTGCTGCTGTGGGCCAACGAAATCGAGTTGCAAGAAGTCCAGCACCTGCTCGTCAAACTCGGCGAGATTCCCCCGACCGGCGGCAATCGCGAAACGCTGCGCGTCATCGACATCACCCCCGAGGAAGAAGCGGAGCTACTCAAACGCCTCCGCCGTGCCTGGCCCTCCATCCGTCCAAATCCGCTGCGCGAGAGTTCATTGCAACGGCAGTCCGAGCCGGAGAGTGAACCTGCGGTCGACGACAAGGCACTGCCCCGCGCTAGATCTCGCGAAACGGACACATCTGAAAACACGGCGCAGCCTCGGCTCTCTCTTCCCCTTGCGAAGGAAGGGCAGGGGGAGGACTCTCGCGATCTCGCGATCAGCCAGCTTGAACCCGCCCACTCCAGGCGGCTGATCACTCGATCGCCGCTCGTCCATCTCGTCGACCTGCGAGACACCGACCCAGCACCCACCGACGCGAAACCAGAAACCATCGACGTCCCCCCCACGAGGCGTCCCGGGTCATCCCGCAACGCCGACCCCGCTCCGATCCACATCCTGCGCCGGCCCGACGGCCGGCTGGCCATCCAATCGGCTGACACTCAGGCGCTGGACGATCTCGAAGAACTGATCACTGAAATCGCTCCACCGCGGCGCGATTACAAAATCTTCGAACTAAAGAACCCCACGACGTGGGCCTACGGTGTGGTCTTGAATCTCGAAGACTTTTTCAAGGAAAAGGACAACAAAGAGTCCGATCGCAACAGCCGCATGCGCTCTTGGATGTACGGCTATCCACCCGAGTCACGAAATGAAGATTCGTCGCGCCGGCTGTCGAAACGCCGTCCGCTCAAATTCATCTCGGACGAAGATTCACACACGATCCTCGTGACCGGGGCCGATCCCGATCAACTCCGGACCATTCAGGAATTGATCGACCTGTATGACCGCCCCCAGTCGACCGACTCGGTGGCCGTGCGCCGGACGAAAGTCTTCACGTTGAAATACGGGAAGGCCAGGGTGGTGTCGGACGCGCTGAAGGATGTCTACCGCGACTTGCTGAGCGAGAACGACAAGGCTCTGGAGTCGCCGCAGCAGCAGGGGAAGGACGGCAAGCAGCGGACGACCATCGAGCGGACGTACGTCTACGGCGGCGAAAGCGACGACGGCGGCAAAAAGCCGGAAACGCGGATCAAGTTCAAAGGGTTGCTGTCGATCGGAATTGATGAGGACTCAAACACGATTGTCATCTCCGCCACCGAGGGATTGCTCGAAAACATCGGTCGCACCATCGACGAACTCGAAGCCGCCGCCCGCCCCAACGCCCCGACCTTGCAGGTGCTGAAGATCGACAGAAAGACCATCAACACGGACGAGTTGCAAAAGCGGTTGTCGAAAGTGCTCACCAAGCCGCAGCCCAAGCAGCCGCGTCAACCCAATCAGGGGCAACCCGGACAGGGCCAGCCTGTCCAAGTCAACGCGCAGGAAGCCAATGCGGACGAGTAGCCACCCCGCCTGGCGTTCCAGCCTGACTCATTCCATTCCGTCGTGTCGATCTTGATTCGCGTCACGTTGGAAAGCTTGGCGACGTTACCGTTGGCGCGGCGTTGCCAGTTCGTTTCGCCGCGGAAACTCCTTCGCCGGAAGCCGTGAATTCACGATGCACGTTTGCTCGATGGCGGCCGAGTCGGTCGAGCGTTGCAATTCCGATTTGACGTGTTCCGCGACGATGTCAGCGCCGCGCATCGGCCGTCCAAGATGATGCCCCTGGGCGAACACAAACCCAAGCTGACGGCACACGACGGCCTCCTCGTGCCGCTCCACGCCCTCCGCCATGGGAGTCGCGCCGGAATGACATGTCTGATCGACCAGCGATTTCAAGGACCGCAAGTCTTGAGGCGACGCCTGATCAATGCCGTGAATCATCGCGATATCGAACTTGATGTAGTCCGGGCCGATGTCCAACAACTGACGCAACCGTGCGGGGTCGTCCCGCACGTTATCGAAGGCGAGTTGCAGGTCGAACCCACGTGACAGGACGCGCAGGTCGCGAATGGCCGCGAGGTCGTCGATCTCCCGTTCCTGAATTTCGAGCACGATTGGGGTGACACGATTCTGTTCGCGAAACTCCCGCAGCGAATCCAGAAACGGGCGATGATTCAGCTCGGTGGCGTGCGTGTTGATGAAAAACGTGGGACGACCGGGCAATGTCTTGCCCTGACGCAACCCTTCGCGACGGCACAACTCGCTCAGTTCCGCCTCGACTCCCAGGCGTTGCGCGGCGAGGAACATCACCGACGCTTCGCGCAACCCACGATAATGCGATCTCGCCAAAACTTCGTAGCCCAGCCGGTCACCGGTGGCCAGCCGAACGATGGGTTGATAATGCGGCACGATGTCGCCCGTCGCCAGAATCTGTTTCAAATCCAGCGCGGCTCGGGATGCGGCCGCTCTCGAGTCTTGTTGGATGCGGGCCTTGTCTCCCACTCGCTCGTGGCGAGTCTGGAAATGCATGTCGGCAAATTGCACGTCGTCTCCGGGACGCAGTCGAACGCAGTCCGTGACCCGCCGCCCGTTCACACGCGTCCCGTTCTTGCTCCCCAAGTCCTGCAACCAAATCTGAGTCCCTTCCTGGTTGATCACGGCGTGCAGTTTCGACACCTTGGAATGATCCAGCGTCAGCGACAAACCGACACCCCGGCCGACCTTGAACGGAAACTGCCGCAACTCCACACGCAGGTTCATGGAGTGCTCGACATCTGTGGAGCCGTCGAGAAACCACGTTCCCGGGGGATCGTCGGGTTGGGCACTCGTCGTGTTGTTTGCGGAGCCGGCCAACTGCGAATTCATGACTGCTTGATCTCCGGTGTTGCGATCAATGGGAACCAGCGGAACCGTAGCTCAGAAACGATCGCTTGCAAGGTTTTGCAGATCGCCGCCACCGGAATCCGACGGCCGGTCACGCTTCCGTATCGCCTGAACGATTCAATGTGGTGTTTTGGCAACAATGGGATCGTGCCACGGTTCTTCAACCGGTTGCCCTCGGTGTTGTTTCGAGTTAGTGTGACTGTGCGCAACAAGTTTCATGAGCATGAATGATCCTCGCTGATTTCATTTCCTGCGTCTCAAACCCATGTCGTATTCCGCGACGATTCGCCATGAGACGTTCCCCTTCGCCGACCTGCGCGACGTATTTGCAAAGGCGAACGAAGAGAAATCGGGTGACCGGCTGGCGGGAATTGCCGCGCACACCGAGCGCGAACGAGTCGCGGCCAAGCTTGTGCTGGCGGACATCACGCTTGGCGAAATCGTCGACCGGCCGCTCATTGACCCCGACCGCGATGATGTCGGTCGGTTGATTCTCGACTCGCTCGACCGATCCGCGTTCGAGGCGATTCGTGGGCAGACGGTCGGCGAATTTCGCGAGTTCCTGCTGGACGATGCGACGGACGGCGAGACGCTACGGCGACTCCGGTGGGGTATCACGCCCGAAACCGCAGCCGCCGTGGCCAAGTTGATGAGCAACAAGGATCTCATTCTGGTCGCGTCCAAAATCCGCAACGTCTCACGCTGTCGCAACACGCTCGGCGAACGTGGAGTCCTCGGAATCCGCATCCAGCCGAATCATCCCACGGATGATCTCGGCGGCATCCTGCTCGCGGCGCTGGACGGCTTGCTGTACGGCTGCGGCGATGCCGTCATCGGTGTCAACCCGGCGACGGAATCGGTGGACACCGTCGAACACATCCTGCGCGGCCTCGACCGGCTGATCACCACTCTCGAGGCCCCGACGCAGGCGTGCTGTCTCTCGCACATCACGACTCAGCTCGCCGCCCTCGACCGCGGCGCACCGATCGACCTGCTGTTCCAATCCATCGCCGGCACACAAGCCGCCAACGAATCATTCGGCGTCACTCTCGAACTCCTCCACGAAGGCCGTGAGCGAATCCTCGAACACCACCAGACGCGAGGCCTGTTCGACCGGGCGACCCCTTCACCTCAGTACTCCGTACCCAGTACTCAGCACTCAGCACCCACGACTCAGCACCCCCTCCACAACGTCATGTACTTCGAAACCGGCCAAGGCTCCGCCCTGTCCGCCGAAGCCCATCACGGCGTGGACCAACTCACGCTCGAAGCCCGAGCCTACGGCGTGGCGCGGGTGTTCGATCCGTTTCTCGTCAACAGCGTCGTCGGTTTCATCGGTCCCGAATACTTGTACGACGAACGCCAGATCATCCGGGCCGGGCTGGAAGATCACTTCTGTGGCAAGCTGCTCGGCCTGCCGATGGGCTGCGACGTTTGCTACACCAACCACGCCGCCGCCGATCAAAACTCGGCCGACAACCTCCTGGTCCTCCTCGCCGCTGCTGGATGCAACTACTTCATGGGCGTGCCGTGCGCCGACGACGTCATGCTCAACTACCAATCGACCAGCTACCACGACGCCGTCGGCGTGCGAAACCTGTTCGGCTTGAAGCCCGCGCCGGAATTCCTCGTTTGGCTGGAGCAAGTCGGAATCTTTCGTGACGGTCATCTGATTGCTCGTGATGACGAAAATCGCGGACGATTCCTCGCGAAGTTGGAGCGCGTGCTAGAGGCACCTCGATGAACGATAACCACCTGACACCACCAATTGGGTGCTCGCAGCCGAGCGCAGCCGGCTTCCAGAACAACCTCTTGCAAATCCCCGCAACCGCTGGCGACCTCTGGACCGCATTGCGATCACGCACACCAGCCCGCATCGGCGTCGGACGAGCCGGTGGCGGGTATCGCACTTCGACGCAGCTCGAACTTCGCCGCGACCATGCCGCGGCACTCGATGCGGTTCATGCCGAGATCGACCTCGACCGCGATTTCGGCTCGGCCTTCGTGCGCGAGTGGGGGTTATTCGAAGTTGCGACGCAGGCGGGCGACAAGACGGAATACCTCATGCGGCCGGACCTCGGTCGCAGGCTGAGCGACGTGGCACGCGACGAAGTTTCGCGGCGGTGTCCGCGTGGCGCGGACTTGCAGGTCGTGATTGGTGACGGCTTGTCGGCCGCCGCTGTGATCGCGCAGGTGCCGTCGCTCCTCCCGCTGCTCGCCGATGGTACACGTGAACGCGGCTGGAAATTCGGCCAGCCGGTGTTCGTCAAGTTCTGCCGAGTCGGTGTGCTGAACGACATCGGCGACCTGCTCGATCCGGCCGTCGTCGTGCTGCTGATTGGCGAACGACCCGGCTTGGCGACCGCCGAATCGCTCTCCGCGTACCTGGCCTACCGCCCGCGACCCGGCCACACCGATGCCGATCGCAACCTGATCTCGAACATTCACGCCCGCGGCGTCCCGCCCGAATCCGCCGCGAACCGCGTGCTGGCACTCGCCGAACAAATGGTCCGCCGACAAGCGAGCGGCGTGGCGGTCAAGGAACAGCTTGCGAATGCACTGCCGCAAGGCGGTTCATCGCCTCCCGGAGTTTTGTGAGTGTCGCCCGTTCTCGTCGAGAGCGGACGCGCTCGTCGAGAGCGGACGCGGCGAGCTATGCTCTCCGCGTGAACGGTTCTCGGCGAGAGCCGGCTACAACGCGTTTTCATTACGGCCGCGGTCCAGGCACACGGTCACAAAAGGCCACGAGAAAGAACGTGGCCACGGGGCCGAGCGGCAGCGATAATAGAAACCACAGCAGTCCGCTGCGATTTTTTGACTGCGCGAGTCCAGCGTTGAGCAGGGCCAACGTCCCCAATCCGACTGCGTATTCCTGTGCGTGCATGATGGTGTTCCATGTCGTGCGGGCGAATCTCGCCACCGCCGTTTCGAGACAGTTTTGAACTCGCGATCTCGGACAACAGCGGAGATTCTATCGGGCTTCGCGTTCGTTCGACATCTCGCCAGACCTGCGATAGGCTACGCGCCGCCGGTCGGCGAGATCACTTCGCCACGGCAACGGCGGCTCGTTTCTTTTGGATCACCGTGTCTTCCAAGGAGTCTGCATCATGATGGGCATCGGAGTCATGGAACTCGTGCTGTTGCTGGGATTCGGTGGAGGGTTTGGAGGGCTGCCGTTCGGATTGCCGCCGCTGCCTGCGGACCCGCGGATGCAGAGCGTGGCTCCCGAGGAATGTCTGGCGTACTTCGCCTGGAACGGCACGGCCAAGGCCGACGCGAAGAGCAAGAATCACACCGAGCAACTGCTCGCGGAAGAGGAACTCGACGAGTTCCTCGGCCTGTTGGAGAAGGAAATCCGGACGGCGATCAATGCGGCCGCGAAAGGGAACGCCGATGCCAGCCTGGCCGCGGAGATCGTGCCCGACTTGGTGAAGCTCGTGACGACTCGGCCGACGGTGGCGTATCTGTCAAGGCTGACGATCGGTGCCGAACGGCCCGATGTGAGCGGGACGATCGTGGTCAGCGTCGGCAAGTCGGCTCCGCAGGTGCGAGAATCGCAAGGCAAGATCGAAGCGCTGATCGAGCGAGAGACGCGGCTTTCTCTCACCGACGTGACGGTCGCGGGCGTCAAGTTCCGCAAGATGCCGGTTCACCCGAACGCCCCGACGATGATGTGGGGTTGGATCGACGACTACTTTGTGTTCACGGTCGGCGACAAAGCGGCTGACGAATTTGTGGCCCGTTGGAAATCGAATGCCCAGCCGGCGGCCTGGCTTACGAAGTTGCACAAGGATCTGCCCGTCGAGCGGGTGAGCATGGTGAGCTACTGGAACGTCGCGGGCATTCTCAAGGCGTGTCAGCCGTTGATGACTGATCCGAAAGTCCCGCAGGTGATGGATGCACTCGGTGTGGCAAATCTCAAGCACATCGCGTCCGTCAGCGGATTGGATGCCAACGCCGCGACGGGACGGATGCAGGTGGTGCTGGATGGCCCGGCGAAGGGTTTGTTCACGCTCGTGTCGGAAAAGGGGATCACGACCGCCGACTTGAAGTCCATCCCCGCCGACGCCACGTCGGCGAACGTGTTTCGATTCAGCCTCACGGACGTCCTCAATCATGTGTTCGCCGTCGCGGGACAGATTGACCCGGGGGCCAAGGCTCAAATGGAACAGGGGTTGGCACAGATCGAACAGAATCTGGGAGTGTCGTTGCGTGGTGATTTGCTCGGCGGCTTGGGGGACGTGTGGAGCGTGTACGCGCCCGCTGACGCGGGTTCAATTTCGGGAGTCATGCCAAACCTCGTCATCACCGTCAACGTTCGCGATCAGGCGAAGGTTGCGAAGGCGCAGGACGCCCTGTTGAATGTCGCCCGCGCGGCGATCGAACAATCGGGACCGCGAGCCGGCGTCACGCTCTCCGAGTTCACCTCCAAGGCGCATCGCGGACACACGATCCAATTCCAGGGCATCCCGATCCCGCTCACGCCGACGTGGGTGCTGACGAAGGATCAATTTATCATCGGCATCAACGCACAGGTCGTGAAGTCGCACCTGGCGCACGATACCGGAAAGGGTTCGTTGGCTGCGAATCCGGCTGTCGTGTCGGCATTCAGTCGCACGAAAAACCCCGTGCTCGTCAGCTATTCCGACCCGTTCCCGGGATTGCAGAATCTGTACACGATGGTCCAATCGTTCGGACCGCTCGCCACCGGTCAGTTGGCTCAGGCCGGCATCCCGTTCAACCTCCCCGCATTGCCATCGCTGGCGGTGATCAAGCCGCATCTCGTGCCGTCGGTGACGACGATTTCGCGTACGGCCACAGGGTTGGAGACCGAACACCACGGCATCCTGCCCGGCGGTGGATCGGAGTACACGGTCGTGGCCCCGGTCGCCATCGCGCTGCTGCTCCCCGCGGTCCAGCAGGCGCGCGAAGCGGCCCGGCGTACGCAGTCGAAGAACAACCTGAAACAGATCGGGCTGGCGATGCATAACTACCACGACGTCCACGGGCGATTCCCTCCCGCTGCCAGCACTAGCAAGGCAGGAAAGCCGCTGTTGAGTTGGAGAGTCCATATCCTGCCATACCTAGATCAAGCACCGCTGTACAACTCATTCCACTTGGACGAACCGTGGGACAGCGAACACAACAAGAAGCTGACCGCGGGGGTGCCGCTGCAGTACATCAACCCAAGCGCCCCCAAGCTGACGGCGGAAGGTAAGACGGTGTACCTCGCTCCGGTGGGCAAGGGGTTGGCGTTTGAGGGATCGGAGGGAACCCGCATTGGGGACTTCACTGACGGTACGAGCAATACGATCCTCGTCGTGGAAGCCCACGCCGACAAAGCCGTTATCTGGACCAAGCCGGATGATCTGGCATTCGATTCCGAAAAGCCCTTGGACGGATTGAAAGAGGCTCGCCAGGGAGGTTTCCAGGTGCTGCTCTGCGATGGCAGTGTCCGATTCATCAATCTGACCATCAACTTGGACATTCTCCGCGCGCTGTTCACCCGCAACGGGGGCGAGGCCGTGGCGTTGCCGTGAAAACCTATTCGTCATCGCAGACATTTCGCACCGAGGCCGTGGTCCGGAACCCTTGGTCCGGACGAGGCGTCTCACACGTCCTGACTTGACACCCTCGTTCGTGGACTTCGCCTCGTCCGGACCAAGGGGTCCGGACTACGGCCCACTTTTGTCAGCAGCGTCAACTGTCGCGAAGCATCTCGACCGCCGCGTTGCGGCCGCAGGCTCCCATCACTCCGCCGCCGGGATGCGCGGCGCTGCCGCAGAGATACAGGCCCGCGATCGGCGTGCGATAGTCGCTCCAACCGGCGACCGGTCGCAGGCTGAACAGTTGGTGGAGCGGCATGGCTCCCTGAAAAATGTTGCCGCCCGTCAGACTGAATGTCCGTTCGATGTCCACCGGCGACAGCACTTGCCGATGCAGGATCGAACCGGGAACATTCGGCGCATACCGTGCGATCTCGGCGATGCATCGGTCGGCAAATGCGTCCTTCACACCGGGATCATCCCAACTTCCCTCGGCGAGCTTGTACGGTGCGTACTGGACAAACAACGACAGGATGTGGTGCCCCGGCGGAGCCAGCGTGTGATCGACCGACGTGGGGATCGTCATCTCGACAATCGGCCGCTGTGACGGGTGACCATACTTCGCGTCGTCGTACGCGCGCTCCAGGTAATCGAGCGAGCACCCGATGTGAATCGTCCCTCGATGCTGCGGGCCGGGTTCGCGATTCCCCGGCAGGCAGGTGAAGTCGGGCAGTTCGCTCACGGCAAGATTGATCTTCGCGCTGGCGCTCGAATAGTCGATGCGCGACACCGCCGCGCGAAACGCATCCGGCAGGTGCTGCGGTTCGACGAGCCGCTCGAATGTGACGTGCGCGTCGGCATTCGACGCGACACAGTGCGAACGGATTTCCTCTCCGGACGCCAATCGCACACCCGCCGCGCGGCCGTTCTCCACGAGAATCCGATCGACGGCCGCGTCGCAACGAATGTCCACGCCGAACGACTCAGCCGACCGGGCCATCGCCTGCGTGAGCGCTCCCATGCCTCCCTGCACGTAGCCCCACACGCCGCGCGCCCCGCCGGCCATCCCCATCACGTGATGCAGCAGCACGTACGCCGTCCCTGGTGCGGAGATCGGTTGGAACATGCCGATCACCGCGTCGGTCGCGAGCGTGGCTTTCAACGTGTCCGATTCGAACCAGCGATCGAGGATCGGCCGCGCCGCGCCGGTCAGAATCTCCATCGCTTCGGGGATGTCCGGCCCGAGCCGTTTGAGCGCGGACCACAACGACAGGCCTTGTCGCGCGTCGCGGAACCGCTTTCCCAGCCCGATCCGCCGCCAAGTCTTCGGCAGCGGCAACAGGTCCGGCGGAGTCGCCGACAACACGGGTTCCAGACACTCGGCGATCCGTTCGAGCAGCGACTCATAGCGTGGAAACGCTTCGGCATCGCGCGCAGAGAACTTGGCGATTTCGCGCCGGTTCGCTTCGCGATCCGGACCGAGCAGCAGAGACCGGCCGTCTTCGAGCGGCGTAAACGACGACGGGTTGCGTGCGAGCACGCGATAGCCAAATTCGCTCAGCCGCAGATCGCGTTCAATTTCCGGAAGCAGCAGGCTGACGACGTACGACGCCGTGGAAACTTTGTACCCCGGCCACGGTTCCTCGGTGACACACGCTCCACCGACGACCGGCCGCCGTTCGAGAACCAGAACCTTCCAAGCCGCCCGTGCGAGGTACGCCGCCGTCACCAGACCGTTGTGCCCACCACCCACGATGATACAGTCGTACATCCATGCTCTCCGTGGGTCAGGCTTTCCAGCCGGACCGCGCTGCTGGTGAATCTGCCACGCACTCCAACGTGATCTCAAATCGTCGATGGCAGCGAGTATTCACTACTGGACGATTGTAATGCGTTTGGAAACGACAAGCTGTGTCTGGCGTGGTACGCCAGGTTTCCGAGATGGCACAGACCGCTCGAAATGTGCCCCGTTTCCAAATCGGCGACAGGAGTCGATCGCGATTTCACGCAGTCGATGAAGTTGCGGAGATGCGGTTCGAGAAACGAACTGGGGCCGGACGTGAGTTGACTCTGGTCGCCTTTCATCCCGTACACCTTCCAACCGCCGCGGTCGACAATGAGCGTGCCCCGCTCGCCGTAGAACGCCACGGCCGCGCTCCGCCCTTCCTGACCGTGAGGGCTCCACTGTCGATGCTCCCACGTGATCACTCTCGGAGAAGGTGGTGGGTCGTCCGACGAATGAGGCTGGCGTTGATTCCATTGTCCCGACGCGATCGTGGCGCTCCCGGTTGGCTCGACGGGAGTCGCGCCTTCCCGCGACGAAAATTCATAATGCGCGAACAGGGTGTCAGGAGTTTGCTGGTCGTCTTTGAAATGCATTTTGCCGCCGGAGGAATTCACGAACACGGGCCAATCGACGTCCAGTCCCCAGCGGGCGACGTCGAGCAGATGGACGCCCCAATTTCCGAGTTCGCCGCTGCCGTAGTCCCAAAACCATTGCCAGTGGTGATGGAAGCGGTTCGAGTTGAATTCTCGCGGTGGAGATGCGCCGAGCCAAGCGCGGTAGTCCACACCAGCCGGGACTGGCGAGTCTGACTTGTGACCGATCGACTTGCGCTGGTGAACCGTCCACGCCTTGGCGAGATGCACGGCTCCCAGTTTGCCGCTCCGGACGAATTCGATGGCGGTTCGAAAATGAGAACCACTGCGTTGCGCCAATCCTGTCTGCACGACACGGGCATGACGTCGCGCCGCGGCCAGCATCTCGGCCCCTTCGGCCAGTGTGTGCGACACGGGTGTCTCGACGTACACGTCCTTGCCCGCTTCGCACGCGGCGATCGTCATGGCGGCGTGCCAGTGATCGGGTGTGGCGATCACCAGCGCATCGAGCGACGGATCATCGAGCAGCCGCCGGAAATCCCGTTCGATCCGGGGCGGCCGCCCCGAGGCTTCCTCCACGACTTTGCCCGCCGCCGCGAACTGGTTTTCATCCACGTCACAGATCGCCACAACTTCAGCATCCGGCAGCGCGGCCAAATGCGCCGCGAGCGTCTTCCCCTGATTGCGCACTCCCACCACCGCCACCCGCACGCGCTCTGATGCGGATGCCTGCGTCAACCCGACCCCACCAACAAATCCCACCATGCCGGCAGCTACTCCCGCCGCATTCGCCGCGCTGGAGCCAAGGAACTCCCGGCGGTTGATGGGGACGTCGGCAGTTGACGGTTGTGAAGCGAACATGGGAGCAGTCAGACGTCAGTGGTTCGCAGCTTGAAGATCCAGCACGCTGGCACGTTTCTCAGGGAAGCAGCTTACCCAACTCCCGTGTGACTCGGCAACTGCCGATCGAGGGCAATATTGGTTGCGAACGAGACGATGCGTTCATCGGGCTGATGGATCAACACTGGTGACGGAGTGGCGATCGTCATGAAAGCATGGCGGTGAAGTGGCATGTCTGGCTCACGGGGCGGTATGCTGGCACCAAGACAATTCACGGAAGCACCCCAAACAGTGCAGGGAAGACGGCAGATCGAATGAACCAACCGAGCGAACCAATTCAAATTCAAGCCGTCGTGTTTGACCTCGACGGGTTGATGTTCAACACGGAAGAAATCTTCAACGAAGTCGGCGACCAGTTGCTGATTCGACGCGGCAAGGAAATGACGCCGGAACTGCGGACGCAGATGATGGGTCGCCGTGGACCAGAGTCGTTCGCCGTAATGGTCGATTGGCACGGGCTGCGGGAGACGGTCGAAGAACTGCTCGTCGAGTCCGAGATCCTGTTTCGGCAACTGGCAGTCGGCCGGCTGGCTCCCATGCCCGGATTGCACACGCTGCTGGATGCGATCGAATCGCGGAAGCTGAAGAAGGGGGTCGCCACATCGTCGCCGCGCCGCTACTTCCACGAGGTCATCGGGCCGTTTCAGTTGCTGCACCGGTTCGACGTCACGCTCACGGCGGAAGACGTCACGCACGGCAAGCCGCATCCGGAAATCTACCTGACTGCCGCCGAGCGGCTGGGCGTGCAACCGTGCGAGATGCTGGTCCTCGAAGACAGCCACACAGGTTCGCTCGCCGCCGCCCGAGCCAACGCCGTCGCCGTGGCCATTCCCCACCAGCACAGCAGCTACCAGGACTTCGACCACGTCCATTTCGTCGCCGAGCGGCTGGATGACCCGCGGATTTTGGAATTGCTCCTCCCCTCGCTCCCGCAGGGGGAGAGGGGCCGGGGGTGAGGGGCGAATGTCTCCGAGGCAGCCATGTCGAAGCAGTCATCAAGCACTCCCACCGGTCGCGGATCACCACTCGCTCCACCAAACCGGTTCGAGTCGGTCCACCGTGAAGTCGACTTCGACCAGCTTGAGCCGGGCGACGAGTTGCTCGACGACGCGAGAAAGATCGCGACCGAGTTTCTGCCGG
Organism: Planctomycetales bacterium; assembly: GCA_016235885.1. Classification (GTDB taxonomy): domain Bacteria; phylum Planctomycetota; class Planctomycetia; order Planctomycetales; family Planctomycetaceae; genus JACRIH01. The sequence goes on from JACRIH010000041.1 coordinate 20,587, forward strand.
ACAACGCGCAGAGCATCGTCAGCGAAAACGACAGCCCGGACCTTCCGTTTCGGTACAGCCTGAACCCGTACCGCGGTTGCGAGCACGGCTGCTCGTACTGCTACGCGCGGCCGTACCACGAGTACCTCGGCCTGAACGCCGGCCTCGACTTCGAAACAAAAATCTTCGTGAAGGAACGTGCTCCCGAACTCTTCCGCGACTGGCTCGCGAAGTTCAAAGGAGAGCCATCGGCCGTCTCACTCTCCGGCGTCACCGATTGTTATCAGCCAGCCGAACGCCGGTTTCGGCTGACGCGCGGCTGCCTCGAAGTCGCGCTCGCGGCTCGCTACCCGCTGCGGATCATCACGAAGAATGCGCTGATCCTGCGAGATCTGGACGTGCTGCGCGAAATGGCTGCGCGGCGATTGGTCAACGTGGCGATCAGCATCACCACGCTCGACCCGGAACTCGTCCGCACAATGGAACCGCGCACGAGTTGCCCCGAAGCCCGCCTGCGAGCCATCCGCGAACTGTCAGCCGCCGGCGTCCCGACTCTCGCGATGGTCGCCCCCATCATCCCCGGCCTCAACGACAGCGACCTCCCGTCCGTTCTGAAAGCCGCCGCCAGCGCGGGGGCTTTCGGCGCGAGCTACACCATGCTGCGGTTGCCGCTCAGCGTGAAACCGGTGTTCCTCGACTGGCTGGAACGCACGCAGCCGACGAAACGCGACAAAATCGAAGCCCACATCCGCTCGACGCGCGACGGCGAATTGACTTCGTCCCAGTTCGGCCAGCGCATGCGCGGGACAGGCGTGCTGGCCGACCAGATCCAGCGGACGTTCCATGTGTTCGCCAAGAAGTACGGCCTCAACCGCTGCCTCCCAGCGCTTGATGGCTCGCAGTTCGTGCCGCCGCCGGACCGAAGCGGGCAGTTGCGGCTGTTCTGAATCGTCGTCAGCGCATCGACGCCAGCAACTCACGCCACAGGGCAGGCGACACGTCACTCGGTCCAGATCCAACACAGCGAGCCAACGATTCAGCGGGTGACTGGCCCGTCACGCGAGACAACGCCAGGGCGACCACACTCGGTGATCGACTCATTCCACTCTGGCAACAGACGAACGTCGGGACGTTGCCGTTCACCAGTCGCTCGACCACCTCCACCGCCAGTCGCATCAACCATATCGGATTGCCGCCACCATCGGCGAGCGGCAGTCGAACGTGGATGAGGTTCCGGGGAAGTGCGAGCGGTGGTTCCGCATCGGCAAGATCGACGATCGCCTCCACCCCCAACGCCAGAACACCGGACAGATCGGACATTTCGCCACGACCACCGAGCCACAATGAGAAGGGTTCGACACAGCGCATTCACAATCCTCCCAGCGACTCACCGGTTGACAACGGATTCACTCTTACACGACGAGCCGATCGTCCACCGACAGCGTACCGCCCTGACTGCCCGACTTGGTGTTCACTGTCAGCCGGTAGAAATGGTCAAAACGCGACCGCTCGGCCCACACCGGCAGCGTCGATTCGCGTTGCGTGGCGAACTGCTTCTGAAATTCAGCAGAGACGCCGCCAGTGTGTGAATCGCGAGTGGGGACGACGCAGCGTTGACATGGGTTTGTTCCGAAGAACTCGATGTCGCCGACCCGAAACCGTAGGGGTTCGCCCTCGCGACCGTACAGCCGGTCTTCCCAGAATGCTTCGACACCATCGATTTCGAGGTTGGCGCGGAATCGTCGCCGGGCTTCGTCCACGCTCAGTCCGGGAAACCACGCACCCACGGCGGCCAGTGTCGCCGTGCTGACGATCGTCGGTCCCGGCGAGTCGAGGTCGTCTGGGAAACCGACTTCGCGGTTCTCCACCAGCCGCACCGCAACATCCAGTCGCTCGCTCAGCCAGCGTTCGAGACTCGCGCGGTCTTCGGCCAAATGAAACGAAACCGTGTCGCCGCCGAACGACAGATCGACTCGCTCGTGCTCCAAATCAAACTGCGAACGAATCCGCTGCAAGAGCGGCGAACGCTTGCCATTCACGAACCGATCGTCCGCGTCCACCAACGCCCACCGCCGGTCGTTCCGCAACGCGCCACTCGGCAACACGTCGGCCGAGGCCACTTCGACCGCGTCGAATGACTTGATCGGGTGGATCAGAATGCGAGCCAGGCGAGGAACAGAAGAGTGAGTAGCCACGGATCGAACACCGATGAAACACGGATACGAAGAAAAAATCGCCACGCGGGGGTTGTGATCGGCGGGGGATCTTATCCGTGTTTCATCCGTGTTTCATCCGTGGCTAACCTCGTCGCGGTGTCACGCCAGCAACTCCGGCACCACGCGGCCGTGGACGTCGGTCAGGCGGAAGTCGCGGCCCTGGTATTTGAATGTCAGTCGCTCGTGGTCGATCCCCAAAAGATGCAGGATTGTCGCGTTGAGATCATGCACGTGGACCGGGGTTTCGACGATGTTGTACCCCAGGTCATCCGTGCGACCGACGGTGACACCTGCTCGTGTGCCGCCGCCGGCCAGCCACATGGTGAACGCGTCCTTCTGATGGTCGCGGCCCGCCTTGGTCGAAGCGCCGTCGCCGCTGTCGGTCTGTTGCATCGGCGTGCGTCCAAATTCGCCGCCCCACACGACGAGCGTTTCGTCCAGCAGGCCGCGCTGCTTGAGGTCGCGGATCAGCGCGGCGATCGGGCGGTCCACCTGCCGGCACTTGTTCGGCAGTCCGGTCGCGATGTTCGAATGGTGATCCCACCCCTCATCGTAAAGCTGCACGATCCGTACGCCGCGCTCGACCAGTCGCCGAGCCAGAAGGCAATTGTTGGCGAATGACGCCTGCCCCGGCGCGGCTCCGTACATTTCGAGAGTCGGCCGCGTCTCGTGCGACAGGTCCATCAGGTCCGGCACGGCCGTCTGCATGCGAAACGCCATTTCGTACTGCTCGATCCGAGTGGCGATTTCCGGATCGCCCACGTCGGCGAGTTGCTCGCGGTTGAGCGCCCCCAGCGTGTTGAGCACGCGCCGCCGATCATCTCGCGACTGGCCGGGCGGGTTGTTGAGGAACAGTACCGGATCGCCACTCGACCGGAATTGCACGCCTTGGTGAACGCTCGGTAGGAACCCGGCCGACCAGAGCGAAGTCCCCGCACCGGGCGTCAGGCCGGTCACCATCACCACGAACGCAGGCAGATCGCTCGCCTCCGAGCCGAGGCCATACGTCAGCCAGGCCCCCAAACCCGGACGCCCCAGCCGGCCGAAGCCGGTCTGCAGGCAGAGCTGCGCCGGGCCGTGATTGAATTCATCCGTCCGCACCGTCTTGATGAACGCGAGGTTGTCCGCGACGCCGGCCAGATGCGGCAGCAGTTCGGACAATTCGTGACCGCTCGCTCCCTGTCGCGAGAACTTGAACGGCGACCCCATCAACTTCGGGTGCCCGCGCAAAAATGCGAACCGTTTCCCCTCGATGAATTCTGGCGGACACGGTTCCCCATGATGCTTCGTCAGCGTCGGTTTGTGCTCAAACAAGTCGAGTTGCGACGGTGCGCCGACCATGTGCAGATAGATGACATGCTTCGCCCGCGGCGCGTGATGCGACGGTCGGGCCGCAGAAGGGTCGGTGGCGAACGGTTTCGCCGCAGCGAGTGATGTGGTCGAGCGCTCGGCAGCCGACGTACGTTCGGCGAGCAATTCCGACAAGGCGAACGCACCTAGGCCAAGACCGGACCGGCGGAGGAATTCGCGACGCGCGAAGTGTGACAAGTGGTCCCGAAGGGACCCAGTCGTACAGCCGTGGGCGTCAGCCCACGGACAATCGATTCCGTCAGCTCGAAGCCCCGCAGGGGCGACATTCGGCAGGGCTTTCAGGTTTCGCATCGCACACTCCGAGACCATCATTCGACACGTCGCCCCTTCGGGGCTGGGATTCATCGGCCCATCTTCCCGTGGGCTGACGCCCACGGCTTTACGACCGCGCCACTTTGTGGCGACGCCCCGCACGACGGGTCCGACTTGTGATCGTCCATCATCACCCCTTCGTGATCGCCTCATCGAGATTCATCAACACCGTCGCCATCGCGTACCATACGGCGAAGTCAGAAGGCTTGATCCCCTCCGGCAGCGCGAACGAACCGACGATGTCTCGCACCGCCTGCGGATCGCTCACCAACCGTGTGGTTTCGTCGCGGACGAGACCACTCAGCAACCGAATCTCATTCGTCGTCGGTTCGCGGGCCACAGTCAGCCGGAAGCCGTGCCGAATGCGGTCGGCCGCATCGCCGGTGGGACGCTCGTCCAGGATTCTCCGCGTCAGGGCTTTCGTTGCTTCGACGTAGACCGGGTCGTTGAGCAACGTCAGCGCTTGCTGCGGCGTGTTCGATCGCGATCGCCGCACGACGCAGGCCGTCCGCGTCGGGGCGTCGAAATTGACGAAGCTTGGATACGGCGCCGATCGACGCCAGATCACATACAGCCCACGGCGGTGCGCGTCCTCCCCCTGACTCAGCCGGTACGTGTTGTCCACAAGACCGGTCACGTTCCACACTCCGTCAGGTTGGAACGGTCGAACGGGCGGCCCGCCCAGTTTGCGACTGAGCAACCCGGCCACCGACAGCGCCTGATCGCGAATCACTTCGGCCGACAGCCGCAATCGCGGGCCACGAGCGTACAGTTCGTTCCGATCGTCTCGACGCAGCAACTCCGGTGTGACGCGCGACGACTGGCGATACGTGGCCGACGTGACGATCAGCCGGTGAATGTGCTTCATGCTCCACGCGCGCGTGGCCCCCTCTCCCTCCGGGAGAGGGCTGGGGTGAGGGGGCGTGGAGCGGTCGCTGGGCTTCCGATTCGTATTCGCTTCTGCCGGTGATTTGGCTGACTGTTCGGGGACGGCGCGACGCTCCCTCACCCCCGGCCCCTCTCCCGTAGGGAGAGGGGAGGATGTCGTCGGTGCGACAAATTCACACGCCAGCCAATCCAGCAACTCCGGATGCGTCGGCCGGTCTCCTTGCGATCCGAAATCTTCCAGCGTTGCGACCAGACCGCGACCAAACATTTCGGCCCACCAGCGATTGACCGCGACGCGCGCCACCAACGGATTGTCCGGCGAAGCGAGCCAGTGGGCGAATGTGAGTCTGTTCGGCGGCCCCACCGGCAGCGGATGCAAAACCGCCGGCACGCCTGCCTGAACCGGTTCGCCCCGGTCGAGGAAATTGCCGCGACGGAACATCGCCGTCTCTCGCGATTCGGAAAGCTCGCGCATCACAAGACTCTGCGGGTTGGCCAGCGACTTTTGTTCGCGGTTGAGTTCATCCTGCCGCTGCCGGAGCGAGCGGAGTTCGTCGTCCTGCGACTGCAAGAACTCGGCAATCTTCGTCGTCTGTTTGGCAGTGCGCTTCGCATCGTCCGTGGCAAGAATCGCCGCCACGTCGGCAGGTACCGTAGGATGGACGCCTCGTCCGTCCGGCTCGTTTCGGACGGACGAGACGTCCATCCTACGCGCCGACAACCTCAGCCGACCAATTGAACGAGCCGCTCCATAATTCTGTTCGAGCACAAACGTCAGCGTCGTCCCCCCGGCAAACCCAACCGGTTCCGCTGTGTCGAATGTCGAGTGGTGTGACTGATGGAACTTCGGATTGATCGCCCACGCTGTTTTCGGATCGTTGTCGATCGCCCCCGACACATCGTACTTCGGCTGCGAGAAATCGGCGTGGGCATTGGTGAGTCGGATTGTCGCCGGCACGCTCCGCCTGTCGGCTGAATCGGACGGCTCCGCCGTCACCCGAAACGTGTTCAGCACAAAGTTCGGCCGCTCGGCGTCCCCTCGACCCGGACCATCACCCGGCAATGACGGATCGGTCAGGGTTTCCAACTTGAAACCAGTGACGTTCGTCAACTTCGTGCGAACCGTGACCGTGTATGTGTCCTTGTCCGGTGGATCGCCACCGATCAACACCGAACCATCGTCGAGAATCTTGAACGTCGCCTGATCCCCCAGCGAATCGAGGTCGGCAATGTCGAGGACATGCCACTGCTCGGCGCTCGAGAGTTGCTTCGTCAACTGCTTCTCAATCGCGGCCTGATCGCGGCGAAATTCGGTCTGCCTCGCAGTGATCCGCTCGGCCAGCGAAGCCAGTTCGTCTCTCAATTCGCCGCGACGATGCTCCAGCGCCGGATCGGGCAGTTCGATGGTTGGGCTGACAAAGTCAATCGCGGCCGTCGCCTGAGCCGTCTTGAATTTCGTTTCGACTTCCGTGTTGTTGAAGAACGCGAAGAGCTGGTAGTACTCGCGCTGTGTGATCGGGTCGTACTTGTGATTGTGACACTGAGCACACTCCAGCGTCGTGCCGAGCCACACCAAACCCGTGGTGCTTACGCGGTCGAACACCTGGTTGACCCGGTTCTCCTCCTGATCCGTCCCTGCCTCAACGTTGACCGTCGTGCAACGATGGAACCCGGTGGCAATGAGTCGGTCGAGAGTGGCGGACGCTCCCTCACCCCCGGCCCCTCTCCCGGAGGGAGAGGGGAGATCAGGCGCTGGTATCAAATCCCCCGCGATCTGTTCGATCGAGAACTGGTCGAATGGCATGTCGGCATTGAACGCCCGCACCACCCAATCGCGATACGCCCACACGTCTCGAAACCCATCGCGCTGGAAGCCGTTGGAATCCGCGTAGCGGGCGAGGTCGAGCCACTGCGAAGCCCACTTCTCGCCGTAGTGCGGAGATGCGAGCAGCCGATCCACCACTCGTTCGTAGGCGTCCGGACGCCGGTCCGCCTCGAATTCGGCGACCTCATCCGGCGACGGCGGCAGCCCGATCAAGTCGAGCGACACGCGGCGAATCAGTCGCGATTTGTCGGCCACCGGGGATGGCTGCAAGTTTTCTTTCACCAGCCGATCGAGAACGAACGCGTCGATGGGATTTCTGATTTCATATTTCAGATTTCGGATTTGTGGCACTGCCGGCCGCACGGGTTTCACGTACGCCCAATGCCGCTGGCCCGCCTCCGCATCGTCCGGCCAGACCGCTCCCGAGTCGATCCAGCGCCGCAGCAGATCAATCTCCCGTTTCGCCAGCGGTTCGCCGCCGAGCGGCATCCGCTGTTCGTCGTCATCCAACGTGAGCCGTCGAACGAGCTCGCTGTCCGCTGATTTCCCCGGACGAATCGCCACCCGTCCCGAATCCGCCGGCTCAATCGCTTCCCGCCGGTTCGTCAACCGCAGTCCTCCCTGTCGCTTCTTCTCGCCGTGGCAGCGCTGGCAATGCTGCACGAGAATCGGGCGGACGCCGCGGGTGAAATCGATTTGATCGGCGGACTTCGAGAGTGGCGAATCGTCTGCCGCGTCGAGTCGGATCGAAATCAGTAACGCCGCGACAACGAGCGTGCCTCGCCGCAGCGAATCGCGTGAACGTGTGTTGTGGTTCGGCATGGAATTGCCCCGCAGGGGCCAAGTCATAAAGCCGTGGGCGTCAGCCCACGGATCAGAGGTCATGTTTGCTCAAGCCCCAGAGGGGCGACGGCGGCCAAAACCGAGCATCGTGCATCCGGCGTCGCCCCTTCGGGGCGTCACCAATTTGTGGTTTCGCATTCCGTGGGCTGACGCCCACGGCTGTACTCCGTCGTCCCTTCGGGACTGCTCAACGACGTCGAACGAAGCATAGCGGTGACTCGTGCCCGACTCCAGCGGTTTAGCCTGCCATGCAATCGGCATGTGCAGTGAACTAGGCTGGGCCGAATTCATGTTAGCGATTCTCGCGTGGCCACGGATTCGGAACACGGAACTCACCAGCCACTCGGCCGTCGCTCTCATAGACACGCAGTCGGATCACTCGACAGGGCTTCTGCGGCCGGGGAATGGAGAACTGCGCGTCATCGCGTTCGCAACCATTGGAACCACGTGTGGAAATGCCACCCGCACAATCGCAATTCACTTCGGCGCCCGAATCCTCAACCGCGACGCAGCGCCACATCGCCAACGGGGACTCGATTTCCAAGAAGGCTGGCATGATGGCAGGTGGACTCACGCTGCTGCCGTCCATGGTGACAAGTTGTACCGGAGGCGATGCAGTCTCCAAGCCGAAACCGTCCGACACAATACTCGGCTTCGTTCGCAATTCGATCGACGAACCCGTCGGTACCGGAGACGGTAGAATCGGTGTTGGGGCCGACATCGAGGTGGGAGCGGTGGGGCTCCGGGTAAACCAAACCAACAAGACATTTTCCGAAGACGAGACTGTTGAGCGGGATGACTTCCACCAGGTCATTGGGATTTTGAACGGAAGATAGGACAGCGCCGAAGCAAGCCACTGCGGCGGGCCGTGTCGGCAGTCGTGATGAATTCCGAAGCTCACTTGTTCGTACCGCAGCACCGTGCCGTCCGGCAGTCGGCAGGACTGGGGAAGGTACGGAACGGCGAACTCGTTCCCAAGTCCTGCCAGCGTCGCCACCGCAACCAGTGTGATCACTGCTCGTCTGCCGATTCGTCGCCGTCGTGAGCTTGGCCGCAGATCCCTGGCTTCGTTCATCGAATGCCTCCTGCCAATCGGCTCGATTTCGTCGTCGTCTCGCATATCGCGTGCGTCAGGCAACTCTTTTCACCGCCGCGTCAATTCTCGTCAAGACCGTCTCGCGGCCCAGCAGCACGAGGCAATCGTACAGACCGGGGCCGACGGCTTGGCCGGTGATGCTGAGGCGGACGGCATGCACCAGCGTGCCGGATTGTTCGCCCCGTGCGGTGCAGAATGTGTGCAGATCGGCTTCGAGGCTGGCGGCGGAATAGTCGGGGAGTTCGGCCAGATGCTGACGGAACGCGGACAGCAAAGCGGGGACGCCTTCCTTGCGGACTCGTTTGTCGAAATTTTTCTCGTCGATCTCGAACGTGTCGGTGAAGAAGAAGGCGGCATCGAGGATGTCGGCGAAGATTTTCAGGCGGTCGCCCATCGCCACGACGACCTTGGTGACGAAGTCGCGTACTGGTGGCGTGATCGGTTCGGCCACGAGCTTTGCCGCGACGAGGAACGACAGGCAATGGTGCACTTTCGGTCCCAACGAAAATTCCTTCATCCAGTGCCCCTGGAAATTGTAGAGCTTGTCGGGATCGAGGCCCGCGGGTGCTTTCACCACGCGGTCGAGCGAAAAGTTTTCGACCAGTGTTTGAAGCGACAGGATTTCGGTCTTCTCGTCGAGCGACCAGCCGATGCGACCGAGCGCGTTGAGCACGGCCGCGGGGAGGTAGCCGATCTTCTCGTAGTATTCGACCATCACGGGATCGAAGGCCGCCGATCCGGGCTGACCCGGCTGCGTGAGACCGATCTTGGGAAACACTTCGTCGCCGCGCTGAAACATCCGCTGGAACTGCGGGTTTTTGCGGTACTGGTCGATCTTCCGCTTGCTTAGCTTTTCCTTGGAACCCGGCGCGGCGACGTACGGCACGTGGGCGAATTCCGGCAACGGGTTGCCGAGCGCCTGGTGCAGCAGGATTTGGATCGGCGTGTTCGACAGATGTTCCTCGGCGCGGATCACGTGGGTGATCTGCATCTGCGAGTCATCGACGACGGTGGCGAAGTTGTAGAGGGGCGAACCGTCGGCTCGGCAGATGACCGGGTCGGGAAGCAGCGCCGCATCCCATTCGACTTGGTCGCGAATCAGGTCATGGAGCACAATCTTCTGATCACGCGGGATTTGAAACCGCAGCACCCACGGTCGGCCTTCGGCGAGAAACTGTTGCCGCTGCGCATCGGTCAGGTCGAGCGAGCGGCGGATGTTGATGTACGGCCGCTTCTCCCGATCCGCTTGCTTGCGGTCAGCGTCGATCTCTTCCTTCGTCGAAAAATCCTGATATGCCTTCCCCTCGGCGAGCAATCGGTCGGCGGCGGCCCGGTACAGGTCGCCGCGCTGCGATTGGAAATATGGAGCGTACGGTCCACCGACTTCCGGCCCCTCATCCCAGTTCAGCCCCAGCCATTTGAACGCCCGCAGGATTGGCCCGAGTGCCGTCTCCTGGTTGCGAGCCTGATCGGTGTCGTCAATCCGGAGGATGAACTGGCCTCCGTGGTGTCGAGCCCACAACCAATTGAAGAGCGCGGTGCGCATGCCGCCGATGTGCATGTAACCGGTGGGACTGGGAGCGAAGCGGGTGCGAACGAGCATGAGATTTCCGATTTGCGATGGCCGATTTCCGATTTTGTCGGCGGATGATAGTCGGCGTTCCGGCGCGTCTGCAACGGGGTGGAAGCCGACTTGTCGCGCTTCCTGGATTGTGACATCATCGGCGGCCAAATTGGCCGACGCTGGCGTCGCGCTGCGCCGAGTGGATCGCTGCCGAAAGAAAGGAAGAGTGCGATGAGTCGTCCGTCGTCGAAGCTGGTCCTCGCCATGCTGCTCGTCTGCGGAACGGCCTTCGCCACGGACGAGGATCCAATCAAGAAGAAGCTCGACGCGGCGAAGTTGGCGTACGAATTGGAGATGAAGAGTTTCGAGACGTCTGTCGAGGAATGGCTCGACAAGCGGGAAGAGCTGGCACGGAAGGACGGGAACAAAAAGCAGGTCGACCTGGTCAAGGCGGAGCGAACGGTGTTTCAGGAGGAGGGGGTTCTGCCGAAGGATCTGCCGATCTCAGTACGACGCAAGGCGACGTTGGCGCGGTCGACAATCGAGGCCGCCTTCGCCGTGGCCGTCAAGGAATACACGAAAGCCAAGCTGGACGACGAAGCTTCGGACGTGGAACGGGAGCTGGCGGATTTCAAGGCCAACCGCACGACGGCGTCGTCCATTGGTTCGGCAAGAACCAATGCCCGAGATTCCGAGGCGTCGACATTGGCCGCCAACAATGTCATCAATCCTAAAGAGTGGGTGCTGCCTCGCAAGGGGGAGATCGTCGTCTCCAAGAATGGTCACGTGCAACTTCGCCAAGCCGATTCGGAGTTGGTGACGAGAAAGGCTGACTACAAAGAAGTCGAGATCCGGGTCACGTTGTCGGCTTCCAAGGGAACGTTGGCGTACCTTGCTGTTGGGCTGAGTGGGAAGCGCCCCATCACGTCGGCAATCATCGACGATGGCAAGGCGATCCAGGTTGGCAACCAGTCCAGCAACTTCAAATCTCCCGAATTGGGATTGGGACCGAAGCCGATCACCTACGACGAAATGTTTGAGATTCTGCTGCGGACCAGCGGTGGCGTGGGCCGGGTTTATGTCGCAGACAAGCTCACGTCGGGGGTGACGTACGACAAGAATGGAAAACCGGAAATGGGTTCGGTTGGCCTGGTGTTGAAGAAGGGAAGCCTCACCATCAAGTCGGTCGAAATCAAAGAGATCAGGTAATTGAGACGCGAGCAGGCGTGAATCTGTTTCGCGGTCGGCACGGCCGGTCGCCTGTGCCACGGGTTGAGGAGAGCCACGGATGGCGGTTGTCACGCGCACGAAGATCATCCACGGAGGCGGACCCCATTTCTCCGCCGATCCGTTGCGACACGTATTGCTGGGATCGGTCGCGTGGGACATCCGGCTGGAACTGGTCGACGCATTTCTTGACGATCACGGACTGCGGCTGGATGAATGGCAGCGCGATCACCGGTTGACCATCATCAAGCATGGCCCGCATCGCACTGTGTATCGTCTCGATCTGACTGACGGCACGTTTTTCCTCAAGCACTTCCGCGTCGCCGATTGGAAATCGCGGCTGCGAAACATGGTGCGAGCTTGTCCAGCCGAATTGGAACGTCGCGCCGTGGAGCGTGTCGCGGCGGCCGGGCTCGCGACAATGGATGTCGTGGCGCTGGGCAAGACGATTCATCACGGAGTCGTCACCGACAGTTTTCTGATCAGCCGCGAAATCCCCGATGCGGTGCAACTCGACGGTTTCCTGCTCACGACGTTTCGCGAACTCTCGCCGCAGCAGCAGGCTCGGTTGCGCCAGCGGTTGGCGGTCGAACTCGGATCGCTCACCGCCCGCATGCATGCGGCAGGCTTGTGGCACGTCGATTTCCATGCCGGCAACGTGCTCATCGAACTCAAAGAAGATGACCTGCCACGACTATTCCTGATCGACTTGCACGCGGCGAAATTCCGGGGCTCGTTGTCCCGTCGGCAACGGCTGGCCAACATCGCCGCGCTGCATCAGTTCTTCGCTGGGCGAATCACGCCCGCTGATCGCCTGCGCTTCTGGCGGGCGTACGACGGTGATGGTGGACAGTGGACGGTGGACGGTGGACGGATAGCCAAGACTGATCCGCAACCTGAACTTATCGACTCTCGGCTCTCGACTCTCGACTCATACTTCGCCACCACTGCCGAACGCGGTTGGCAACGTGCCGACCGCGCGTGGGCGCGGGGCAACCGGCATGTCCGCAAGCTCGACACACCGACCGCGCGGTGTCGAGGTTTGGCCACGCTCGACGTGACGTGGTTGAAATCGTTGCGAGAGAACCCCAAACAACTGTTCGCCGCCGCGACCCATTTGTGCAAACAGACCCACACGCGTCGAGTCGCCGCCGTCTTGCTGCCGGAGAACGTCAGGGCAGGGGGAGGATACTGGAAGTGTCTCGAAAGTCATGGAGTGGCGGCGCGGCTGCTGTCTCGCTTCCGCTGGTCGCCTGTGCGCCGGGCTTGGGAAATCGGACACGCGCTGCTGCGGCGAAACATCCCCACACCGCGACCGTTGATGTTCGTCGAGCGGGATGATGGAAACGATCAACGTCTCTACCTGCTGACCGAATCCGTTCCGGACACGATCACGCTGGAGCAGTTTGTTGGCACTCGCGCCGTCACAAATGAAGTCGGCGAACTGGTGCGAAAACTGGCCGACATCATTCAACGCCTCCACGAGGCAGGTTTCGACCATCGCGACTTGAAATGGAGCAACATCCTCGTACACAACGAAGGCCCGGTGACACTTGCCCCTCACCCCCGACCCCTCTCCCCTTGCAGGGGAGAGGGGAGCAATGGCGTCTGGTTGCTGGACCTCGATGCCGTCCGGCAGTGGCGGTGGATGCCGAGGTTTCGCCGCGTCCAAAACCTGTCGCGGCTGGCTGTCAGTTCGCTCCAACATGCGGCCGTGCGGCGAACCGATCGCCTGCGGTTCCTGCGGTGTTACCTCGGCGATCGGTTCACCACCGAGTGGAAATCCTGGTGGCGACAAATCGCCCGCCGAGCCGAATCAAAAATCGAGCGGAACCGGCGAGTGGGAAGACCCGTGAGTTGATCTGAACGAAAAAATCGATTGCAAAATGAACGTGATCGACAAGATTCGGCGAGCCGGGTGGCCTAATCACCCCGGC
>JACRIH010000465.1 GCA_016235885.1 Planctomycetales bacterium
GGCCACGTGCTCGACTTCTCGATCCGTCGGGCCGCGGCCGCTGGCTACGATGCAAAAGGTCCGGGCTTTCGTCTCAGCGGCGACTTTGGCACTCGCCAGCAAAGTGGCTTCGTCGTTCCAGCGATACGTGGGAATGTCGGCATCAGAAACCTTCGACTGCGAGCAGTACCCACAATCCTCCGGGCAGAGGCCGCTCTTCGCATTGCGCAGGAAATACAGTTGAACTTCGTTGCCCCAGTGGCGATGTCGGACTCGGTATGTCGCGGCGAGGAGGGAGGGAAGTTCCACATCGGCGGAGTGCAGGATGGCCAACCCATCGTCTGGGGTGAGTTGATAACCCTCCAAAACTCTGTCGGAAAGCTCTTCCCACCGTCGGCCATTCCAAGTCACTGGCTGTTCATTCATCCGGCACACCTGCGTCAAAATGGTTTACGAAAAGTCACGAAAGACGGCGGATTATCGAGCCTGCTCCGACGTGCGTCAACGACCGAGCAAGTGATCCGGTGGGTCTGCGAGGCATTCGTCACTGCGGAGTCCGCCACGTTCGCCCGGCACGAGCAAGCAACAATTCGGCTCCCTGCGGACCCCACGAGCCGGCGGCGTACGTTTCCGGTGCGCCGGTGTCGGATTCCCACGCTTCGAGCAACGGTGTGCAGAATCGCCACGCGACTTCCAATTCGTCATTGCGCATGAACAATGTCGAATCACCACGCAAAGCATCCAGGAGCAGGCGCTCATACGCTTCCGGCAAGTCGAGATTGAAGGCGGAGTCGTAATCGAAATTCATCTGCACGGGATGGATTTGGTACTGCATGCCGGGTCGCTTTGTGGAAAACGACAACGAGATCGATTCGCTGGGCTGGATGCGGAACACGAGCGTGTTGGGCCGGGCACCGACCAATTCACAAAGGTCCCCTTCGCATTCCACCGTCTTGAAAAGGTGCAGCGGCGGCAACTTGAACTGGATGGCGATTTCGCTCACCCGGCTCGGCAGGCGCTTGCCGGTTCGCAGGTAAAACGGCACGCCCGCCCAGCGCCAGTTGTCCACGCGAACTTCCATCGCGGCGAATGTTTCGCGATTGGAATCCTTGGGGACGCGATCCTCATCGCGGTAGCCGGGGACCGGCTTCCCGTCAATTTCCGCTTCCGAGTATTGACCGCGCACAGCCCATTTTCGCCAGTCCGATGGATGGCCGGGGGCGAGAGCTTCGAGTACCTTCACCTTTTCGTCGCGAATCTCCTTCGGGCTGTAGGCGGCGGGCGGTTCCATCGCGATCAGGCCGAGCAGTTGCAGCACGTGATTCTGCAGGACGTCGCGCATGGCCCCGGACGTGTCGTAGTAGGCACCGCGGCCGGATTCGATCCCTTGCGCTTCGGCCACGGTGATCTGCACGTGATCCACGTGAATCCGATTGAGCAGCGGTTCGAAGATTGAGTTCCCGAACCGGAAGAACAAAAGGTTCTGGACGGTTTCCTTGCCGAGGTAGTGATCGATCCGGTACGTCTGCTCTTCGCGGAGGAGTCGGCCCAGCCGTCGAGCCAATTCTTGCGCGGTGGCCAGATCGCGGCCGAAGGGTTTCTCGAAGATGACTCGCAACCAAGATGAATTCTTGCGCCCGGGAATCATCCCCGCCTTGGCAATCGCTTCGGCGGTAAGGACGAACAGGTCGGGAGTAGTCGCCATGTAGAACAGGCGTTTCTCAGCGACCGGCAACCCGGCGGTTTGTTCGATCGCGTCCAACTGTTTTGCGAATGCGGGGTAGTCGTCGCTTTGCGAGAGGTCGAGCGTCAGGTAGTGCAATCGCTGGGCGAACTGCCGCCACTGCTCTGCGGACACCGCCCCGCTGCGGCCATGCTTGCTGACGGCTTGGAACATTTCCTCGCGAAACGATTCGTCAGTCTTCTCACGCCGCGCGGCACCGACAATCGGGCAGCGATCCGGCAGATACCCCGCCGTCCAGAGGTGAAACAGCGCGGGGACGAGTTTGCGAGCGGTCAAGTCGCCCGAGGCACCGAAGATCACGATCGTGGCTTCCGGGGCAATCAATTCCGATGCGGCGGGCAGGCTGGTGCTCATGTTGGTTTCAATCAAAACAAAACCCGGCTTCGGAGGAAACCGGGTTTTCGATGCAGGCTCAAGCTCGCAGCTTCACCGCTACTTTGCGGCTGCGAAACGCTTGGCAACTTCGTCCCAGTTCACCACGTTCCAAAACGCGGCGATGTAGTCGGGACGACGGTTCTGATAGTTCAAATAGTAGGCGTGTTCCCAAACGTCGAGACCGAAAATCGGCGTGCGTCCCTCGGAGAGCGGACTGTCCTGATTCGCCGTGCTCTCGACGGTCAGTTTGCCATTGCCGACCGACAACCAAGCCCAGCCGCTGCCGAACCGCGTCGTCGCGGCCTTGGCGACTTGTTCCTTGAACGTGGCGAAGCTGCAGAACGTGCCGTTGTTGGCGTCGGCCATAGCGCCCGCCGGTTCGCCTCCCTTGCCCGGTCCCATGATTTCCCAGAACAGCGAGTGATTGGCATGTCCGCCGCCGTTGTTGCGAACGGCTGTGCGGATGGCTTCCGGCACTGCGGCGAGGTCGCGAACCAAATCCTCGACCGATTTGGCGGCGAGAGCCGGGTGGGCTTCGAGCGCCGCATTGACGTTGTTGATGTATGCCTGATGGTGCTTCGTGTGATGAATCTCCATCGTCTTCGCGTCGATGTGCGGCGCGAGGGCGTCGTAAGCGTAGGGTAATTTCGGCAGCGTGTAGGGCATGGCTGAACTCCTGATGCAGACGGGAACCGGTTGAGAATCCTCAGATTCGGCGACAGTTTACTGAGTCGGCCGATGGGCTGCAAAGCAGTGTCGCGTGTGGTCAGGACCCCTTGGTCCGGACGAGCCTGTTCACGATCGGCGCGGGCATCAAAAACGACTTCGTCCGGACCAAGGGGTCCGGACTACGAATGGCAAGCGGCTTGCCTCACCACGGATGCCGACACGCGGCGGTCAGTACGCCCGCCAGATTTCGCGGCGAGGGCTGGTGATACAGCCGCAGCAACCGCCAGGCAACCTGCTCGGGATTGGGGTGCGACGGCATCCAGAAGGGGAGCGGATAGACAACGAGTGGACCTTCAAGAACCGTCTTGTCCACGCGATCGAGCAGAAACGTGTTGTGGACCCAGCCGAGGCCACTTTGTGGATCGGCCAGTGTGCCGCGAGAACCACCGCCCCACGGAGGACTCATGATCGAAAACATCAGACCCGGAGAGTGGTTGATGGCGATCGTGTTGTATTTCAGCCGGCCGAGAAACTCCTGGAACCGACGGTCGTGCGCTCCCGGCCAGCGCGTCGCGGGATGAATCGTGACCGCCGCGGCCAGCGTGCCCCACAATTCGCCGTTCACGAAGTCGGCTGCCCGGTCGAGGAACTCCGCCTCCGAATCGGCATCGAGCGCGACTTCGACACACACGTTGACGAACCATTCCGACCGGAAGAAATGCGACCACGCTTGCGGATCGGCGTCGCGAATCAGAGTCCACGGCAGCGTCCCCTCCAGCGTGGACGCCGGATGTCGGAACAATTGCTCGTACCGTGAAACGGCTTCAGGGTAGTAGGCACGTCGCGGCGGTGTGTGATCCAGAATCGACTGCAATGTGTCGACGAACCGGTCGCGGTCGCGCCACCGTCGCCACGTCACGAGCACTCGCGGGGTGACGCAATTGAACCCGGCGTTCGTCGTGAGCGCTGCGGCAATTGTCCCGGCTTGAAATCGCAGTTGATAATCGGAGTACGGACCCGGGACGATGATCCACGGGGTGACATTGCCGAGTTCGCTCGTCACCGGCTTGCGGATCACGGGATCTCGCGCCAGCTTCCGTCGGTCTCGCTCTTCCAAACTCCGTCCCCAGACAATGCTGTCGTGGGTTTCGACCGAGCCCGTCAGATGAATCTCGTCGACCCGATCGTCCGCCACCGCGGCCGCTCCGATTTCCGCCCCGCCCGTAACGATCCGCAGACAGCCGTCGCTCAGCAATGGTTCGAAAGCGCGCTCGAGAATCGGCCCGAGGTATTCGTTGACCGGGTTCAGTTTGAGCAGTACCGAGTGTCCCTGTTGGACGAGGCGTCCCAAGGCGTCGATCGCCGGGATGCTCGATATGTTCCCCGCTCCCAGCACGAGCGACACCCAACCGGCGTCGCTCGGAGTGGCGACCTGCCGGCTGACGCTGTCCCACATGTTGTCGAGCGTCACTCCGGGATTCAGCCACGTGTCGGCTCGAAAGCCCCACAGCATCAGTTGGTCGTACTGCCCCGAGCAGGGAAAGACGCTCACGCGCAGTCGACCATCGGGAGCGATTGAAACTCGCGGTAGGCTCGGCCGTCCGCAGCGTTCGACATCTCGCAGCGACTGTGTCAGCAGGCGGAGATACCGCATCGTGGCTAATGGGCCGGTGGCGATCTCTTCGGCTCGGGCGATGAAGTTGGACGCCACGCCCTTGGCATGACACGACGCTTCAACCCAGTCCCAAGCCACACGCAGCACACCGTCCGCGCAGGCGTCCGCCAACCGGACACGTTCCGCAATCGATCGCCGCGCGACGGTCTGCCCGGCGTGAGCCAAGTCGTCAAGTGCGACATCAACCTGCGAAAGCGAGGTTGCGGCAGGAGCCCGAACCACCGCTTGCTGAGACGTGACCACGGAAGTGGCTCCGCGTGAAGTGTTGGGAGAAGACCCGCAAGTAAGTATCGACCTGACTTCGGTTGTGGTCAAGCAGCGATTTTCTCGGGCCGATCAGGATCGTTGAAAAAGTGAACTCGCCAGTGTCGCCGGCACCCGCCGAGAGCGGACGACACTCGCGATGTGTCGAACACGTGTCGCCGAATCGCCACTCCGTTCTGTTTGACTCTCGCTTGCGACGTAGGGTTTTTACCAGATTCTTCGGACTTGCCGGAGACGGACTCACGACTTGCATAGACTTCACCACCATCTCATTTTTCCTAATTGACTCGCGACCCGGCGCGCCGAAGAATGACACTGCGACACGTGAAATCTGGTACGGCGAGTCCCGACTTTCACGGGCCGACCGAGACCACGCGACGACACCTCTCTCCTGCCGCCGACGTGATCCCGCTGACGACAACAGAACGGCGCAAGTGGATGTCGCGCCCGATGTGACGCAGCTTGCAATGCAAGACGCCAGTCGTTGGGGATCAACTTCTCGCCGTCGGAGCCTCGAAGCGGCAATCCGCCGCCAGTGGCCCTGTTCCATCACTTCACACGGCAAATCGGGCCTGCTGCCGCCGGGGGTTGCCATGCCTTCCGCATTCGTTGCTGCGCACAATCAGTCTGAACCCTCCGTTTCGGCCCCGTGGCTTGATCACTACATGGAGGGCGTTCCGCGTTCGTTGAGCTATCCGAACCAGCCCACATGGTGGCTGCTTGCTGAATCGGCCCGCAACTTTCCCGACCGCGTCGCCGTCAACTACTTCCACGAACGAATCACGTACGCGGAGTTATTTGCGAACGCCCGGCGATTCGCCTCGGTCCTCGTACAGATGGGTGTGCAGCCCGGCGACCGAGTCGGATTGCTGTTGCCGACGATGCCCGAATACCTGACGGCATGTTACGGAACGTGGATGGCCGGCGCAGTCGTCGTGTCGCTCAGCCCGTTGATGGTGGCTGAAGAAGTGTCCGGGCTGCTCGACGCGACCCAATGTCGCGTCGTGGTGGGACTCGACATGCTGGCCTCGCTCGTCAGCCGCGCCGAACACCGGCCCGAACACTGGCTCGAAGTCTCGATTGCGCCGCGGCTGCCGACTTGGAAACGATTCGTGTACACGGTCGCCAAATGGAAACGGATGAAGTTTCATTCGCTGCCGACCTCGATCCGCTGGCATTCGTTCACCGACGAAGTTGCCAAGGGAGACGCCGAGTTCCAACCGCGCGACTATCCGCTCGACACGCCGGCCTTCATCCTCCCAACGGGCGGCACGACCGGCAAACCGAAAGCCGTTGTCCTGTCACACAAGAATCTGGTCGCGAACGCCTGGCAAATCGTGCACTGGGCCGGCCATCGCGTTGGCGTGGAATCGGTGCTGGCCGTGCTGCCATTCTTCCACAGCTACGGGTTGTCGACGTGTGCAACAGGCGGCATCGCGATGGGAGCGACGCTGACTCTGTTTCACCGATTCGATCCGCGGATCACGCTGAAACTCATCGAAGAACACCAACCCTCGATTTTCTATGCCGTGCCCGCGATTCTGAGCGTCCTGAACCAGCACCTGCGCGGCCGCAAACGCAAGGTTCAATCGTTGCGATATGTCATTTCGGGTGGAGCCTCGCTCGACCCATCCATCGCCGAAGAATTCTCGAATCACAGTGGGGCGGCCGTCGTCGAAGGGTACGGTTTGTCCGAAGCGAGTCCCGTCACTCACGTGGGACCGCTCGACCATACCGATCGCCCTGGAACGATTGGCCTCCCCATTCCGGACACCGACGCGCGCATCGTCGATGCGGACACGGGCACCCATGATGTCGGGCCGGGTGAACGAGGCGAACTCATCGTTCGCGGCCCGCAGATCATGCTGGGCTACTGGAATGATCCGACGGAAACAGCGCGCGTCATTCGTGACGGATGGCTGTTCACCGGCGACATCGCGATCCGCGACGACGACGGTTTTTTCAAAATCGTTGATCGTAAGAAAGATTTGATCATTACCTCGGGGTTCAACGTCTACCCCAGCGATGTCGAAGCCGTCGTGCGGAAATACCCCGGCGTCAAGGATTGCGTGGTCGTGGGTGTTCCCGACCCGCAACGCGGCGAGGTCGTGAAGGCTCTGCTCGTGATGAACAAAGCAGACAGATCGCACTTCAACCTCAAGGCGTTTGATCGCTTCGTGCGCGAACATCTGTCGAAGCACAAGGTTCCGCGAATCGTCGATGTCGTCGAGGAATTGCCCCGCAACTTCCTCGGCAAGGTGCTGCGACGTCGGTTGCGTGAAGATCACGTGGCGGACGCGGACATCTTGGAAGGTGATGACCTCGCACAGGCGGAAGATGCAACGGACTACGAAATGGAACAGGCCGTCCCTGTCGGTGCGGATTGAAATCATTCGGGAAGACGGAGACTCGATCGACCCGCAAGAGTGGTTTCGCCTGCGTCAGTTCCGGTCCCGGTCGATACTCGACAGATTCGACACACAGTCGACATGCAGGACGCCCACCATGACCATTCCCGGCACATTTCTCGATGACTCATCCGACCCGATCGTGATCGTCGCGGGACTGCGCACGCCGATGGCAAAGTCGTTTGGTCCGATGGCCAATCTGCCAGCCGCCGAACTCGGCCGGATCGTTGTGACGGGCGTCTTGAATCAGACTGGCGTGCGAGCCGACCAGGTCGATGAAGTCGTGTTCGGCAATGTGGCCAGTCCGGCGGAAGCGTCCAACGTCGCCCGCGTGATCGCCCTCCAAGCCGGCATCCCGCACGATCGCATTGCCCACACGGTCAATCGCAACTGTGCTTCGGGTATGGAAGCGGTGACCACAGCGTGGCAAATCCTGCGAGACGGCCGGGCCAGAGTCGTCGTCGCCGGGGGAACCGAATCGATGTCGAACGCGCCGTTGCTCTGGAGCCGGTCGGCTCAGCAATGGTTTGTCGAACTGAGTCGGGCGAAGACTGTCGGCCAGCGGCTCAAGCACTTCACAAAGTTCCGGCCGAGATTTCTGAAACCGATCCCCGCGTTGCAAGTCGGTCTGACCGATCCGACGTGTGGACTGAACATGGGTCAGACCGCGGAAAACCTCGTCCGCGAATTTGGCATCACGCGGGAAGAGCAGGACCGGTTCGCATTGGCGAGCCATCAAAAGGCCCTCGCCGCCTGGGAGCGATGCGATCTGAAAGGCGAAGTACTGCCGCTGACTGCGGAACAAACGCAGGCCGGTCCGCTCGATAAGGACAACTGCCCGCGAGCCGGCCAATCGATCGAAGCGTTGGCGAAATTGAAACCGATCTTTGAACCGCGAGGCGGCACCGTCACGGTCGGCAACAGTTGCCCGATCACCGACGGCGCGGCCGCGCTGTTGCTGATGCCCGCCAGCCACGCGAAGTCACTCGGCCGCGAACCGCTCGGCAAGCTGCGCGCCTACTCAATCGCCGGCTGCGATCAACGGCGGATGGGGTTGGGACCGGTGTTCGCGATCCACAAGCTGCTGGCTGCGACCGGGCGCGACTTGTCCGACTTTGATCTGCTGGAAATCAACGAAGCGTTCGCGGCGCAAGTGCTCGCGTGCGAGAAGGCACTGGCGTCGGACGATTTCTGTCGCCGCGAACTCGGGCGCGACCGGGCGATCGGGCAGCTCGACGAATCACGATTGAACGTCAACGGCGGAGCCATCGCGCTGGGGCATCCCGTCGGGATGTCCGGTGCCCGGTTGATCCTGACCCTGCTGCGAGCTCTCCGAAAACGTGGCGGCCATCATGGGCTGGCGACACTGTGCGTCGGTGGAGGACAGGGGCAGGCGGTGTGGGTGGAAACAGGAACGGAAGGCAAAAGGATGAAGACAGAAGGATGAAGGATTGTCAGACTCTTCAGGTTTCATCCTTCTGCCTTCTGCCTTTCTGGGTGACATCATGAACGAACACGATTTGAAATGCTTCCGAATCGAACGGGACTCGCGGTTTGTCCTCACGGCCACGCTTGATGTGCCGGGGCGGCCGGTCAATGTGTTCGACGAGCGAGTCATCACCGAACTGGCGTGGTTAATCGACATGCTGAACCACGACCGCGAAACGCGACTCGTCGTGTTCACGAGCGGCAAGGAATCGGGATTCCTCGCCGGAGCTGATGTGAAGGAACTTCAATCGCTGGGCACTCCGGACGAAGCCGCAACGATTTCAGAAGTCGGCCAACTCCTGTTTGATCGCCTGGAATCACTGCCGATGCCCACCCTCGCCGTCATTCAGGGACCATGCCTTGGCGGCGGTTTGGAATTCGCGATGGCTTGCACGCACCGCATCGCGTGTGACAACACGCACACGCGGCTCGGCCTCCCCGAAATCGAACTCGGCATTCTCCCCGGCTGGGGTGGGACGCAGCGGCTTCCGAAATTGGTCGGCCTCACGCAGGCGGTCCGCATGATTCTCGAAGCCACCAAGGTGAACGCTCGTAAAGCGGCGGAGATCGGCCTCGTGGACCGAGCCGCATCGCCGGACGATTTCGCGGTGGCGGCTGAAATGTTGATCGCCGAAATCCTGAAGGGCGCACGACCGCGCCGGCCGGGGCAGGGATTGCTGGCCCGGCTTCAGGACCACACGGGACTGGGACAGTGGCTGGTGCTGCGAGCGGTTCGCCGCAAGTTGGCGTCGCGCGGTCGGAATTACCCGGCTCTCGGTGCGGCGCTGCGAGCCATCGAAGTGGGGATCAAAGCCGGACATGCCGAGGGATTGACGGAAGAGCGACGGGCGATCTCCGAATTGCTGTTCACACCAACCTGCCGCAGCCTGATCGGATTGTTCTTCCAGCGCGAGCGAGCACGCAGCACGAGTTCGTGGTTGCGGAAAGATGATTCGAGCGCTTCGACCGAGACTCACCCCGGGAAGACGTTGGGAGTGGTCGGAGCAGGCGCAATGGGATCAGGGATCGCGCAATTGGCGGCGAGTCACGGCTTCGACGTCGTCCTGCGCGATGTCGATCAAAGGTTCGTCGATGCCGGAATGGCCCGCATTCGCGGAGTGCTCGACGACCTCGTGAAGCGTGGCTCGTTGCGACCCATCGAGGCCGACGCACGATTCGCCGCCGTGATGCCGACGGTCGAATCGCTGCCTCTCGCCGGGTGCGACCTCGTCGTCGAAGCGGTCACCGAACGCGAAGACGTGAAGCTGGCAGTGTTCCGCGAACTCGACAAGCGACTGCCGCCGGAAGCCATCATCGCGTCGAACACGTCCGCGCTCCCGATCCAACATTTGGCTGATGCCACGGATCGCCCCGATCGCGCCGGCGGCTTGCACTTCTTCAACCCTGTGCATCGCATGCAACTCGTCGAAGTCGTGCGGGCGAAATCGACTAGCGACGCGACCGTCATCGCCCTCGTCAACCTCGTCAAACGGCTCGGAAAAACACCGGTCGTCGTGGCTGACAGTCCGGGCTTCCTCGTCAATCGCGTGCTGTTTCCGTATCTCGATGAAGGAGTCCGCATGGTGTGCGAGGGGATTCCGGTCGAAAAGATTGATCGCGAGGCCAAGCGATTTGGTATGCCGATGGGGCCGCTCGAACTGCTGGACGAAATCGGCTTGA
>JACRIH010000460.1 GCA_016235885.1 Planctomycetales bacterium
AACGCGGCTGGCTCAGGAAGGCGGCGACAAAACCGCTGGCCGCGGCTATCAGGTGCAGGATACGAACATCATCGCCAGCCTCGGCCCGACGAGCGGTTATCTGGCTGTGCTCGTTTTCGCACTGTACATCAACAACGGAGCTGCCCGCGGGTTGTACGCTCATCCGTGGGCGCTGTGGCTCGTCTGCCCGCTGCTTTTGTACTGGGTGACGCGCGTGTGGTTCGTCGCCAACCGCGGCCGGCTGTCGGAAGACCCGGTCGTGTTCGCGATGAAGGATGGGATCAGCCGTTGGGTGGGTGTGATTGCGGCGGCGTTGGTCGGTCTGGCGGCGTTGCCGTGGTGAACTCGTTCCCACGCTCCGCGTGGAAACGCAAGCTCTGACGCTCCGCGTCGCGAGGGAGAACTGCATGAACGCGGGAGTCATCGAAACCTGCCCCAATGCCGGGGCGCAGAGCGTCCGAACGTGTGTTCCCACGCAGCGCGTGGGAACAACAGTTTTACAGTGCTCGTCTGCCTGCCTACTGACCGCCCTCGTCCTGCGTCTCGCGGTCTCGCTAGGCGTGTTCGGATCGCAACCAATGCTTGGCGACGGAGCCGACTACTACGCTCAAGCCGTGCAACTGTTCGAGGGGACGCGGCCGGATGTTCCGTTCTATTGGCCACCGGGGACATCGTACTTTCTGGAGCTGTGCTTCTGGTTCTTCGGTGTGAGCGAAGCGTCCGCGCGGATCGGACTGGCACTTCTGGCGACATTGAACGTGGCCCTGGTCGCCTGGTTGGCATTCGAGGTCTCCGGATCGGAGCGCATCGCCCGCGCCGCCGCATGGCTCGCGGCGTTGTATCCACCGGATGTCCTGCTGTCGTTCAGTTCGTTCTCGCAATACCTGTCGCTGTTCTGCCTCACCGGTTCGGCCGTCTTCGGGCTGCGGCTGTTGAAATCTTGCAGTCCACGGTTCGCTTACGATGACAAAACCGGCAGCGATCCGCTCCGGCCGGAATGCCATCCGTTCGATCGGCTGCGCGATGCGTTGTTGACCGGCGCGTTCCTCGGCATCGGTTGCCTGACGCGGCCGTCGATGATGGGGGTGGTGGCGTTCGTGCCGGTCGCGGCGACGATCGCGTGGTGGTGGTCATGGCGCGGCGATCGGCGACGCGGGGCGATGCGATTTGGCGTGTGTGTGGCCGCGACGTGCGCTGTCGCGGCGGCCATCGTGCTGCCGGTCATCCGGCACAACATCCGCACGGGAGGCGGACCGACGCTATCGACGAACAACGAACGGAACATCTTCCTCGGCAACAACCCGTACACGCCGCACTACAAAACGAGTCACTTCGCTCAGCGGAGCCTCGACGAACTTCCGGCTGACGTGCAAGCTTACCTCCGCGGCTTCTACCAGGCCGACAACCCGCGGCAGGGAATGAAGCAGGCGGCGGTGAACTACATCCGCGAGAATCCCGGTATCACACTGCTCCGCACGGCTAACCGGGCGCGGGCGTTCTGGGGGTTCGATTACATCGCGTCGAGGCAATTCCAACAGGCATTCGGCCTGTCGTCGGTGGCGTTTTATTCGCTGCTCGTCCTCGAAGCGGGCGGCTACGTGGTCGTGATGACACTGGCCATCGGTGGTCTGATGCTGGCCTGGAAACGCTTCGCCACCGGCGGCACCTTGTGGCTGCTGGGCCTGATCGCCGCGTACGCGGCCCCGTACTGTCTGGCCTTCTCCGCCGGTGCGTATCACTTCCCGATGATCGGACTGACACTGCCGTTCGCCGGGCTGGCCTGCGTCTCGCTGCGCGACGGCACATGGCGGGACATCATCCACCGGCGAGTGTTCTGGATCGCTATCATCGCCTTCGGCGCGATGCAACTCGAGTACGCATGGTTCTCGTTGCGCCATGCCGGGTGATTGCCGCTTGTGCGTCTTCAAAGCCAAGAATTGGGGTTCAAGAGTGAGCGGCAAGGCGCTAGCCGCCGGTCATTTGGCGGCACCGGCGGCTAGCGCCTTGCCGCTCACAACCTGCGATTCAAGTCTTGACGACACGAGTGGAGTGTCGCCGCGACTCTCTGTTCCCAGAGGCCGGGGGCAAATCGGTGGCATCTCTCGCTCGACAAGGCTGACCGCTTTCACCAGAATACGAACCGTAATTCTGAAACAGATCTGCGGTGAATCGCGAGACAGAAAGAGGAGCCTAACCGTGTCGGAACACGCTACGACAGAACCAGCGGCGACCGCCGTCGCCAGCCCGGAATTCGACAAGCGGGAGATCGCCCAGTTCGGAAACGACGACGGACACGCCGTGACGGCGATTGGCCGGATGCTGGTGATCTTCTTCTTCTACTCGCTGATCATCATGCTCGGCGTCACGCTCTGGACGTGGATCTGGGCACGGTGATCACGTAGGTCAGGCTTTCCAGCCTGACACATCGAGTGAATGGATGGTCGTTCTTCTCCCCTCACTGTCAGGCTGGAAAGCCTGACCTACGGCTGCGAGTCGATCTCCTCCTGCAACCGCTGCCGCGCCAAGTCGGCCCACGGGCCACGTTGGTCGTAGGCGAGGTAGGCTCGCCAGTGCTCGTGGGCTTCCCCCGTGCGACCCAGGTGATGCAACGCTTCGGCTTTGTGCAGGCGGGCGTCGGGGTAGTCGGGGTGGATGTCGAGCGCGATGTTGAACGCTTCGAGAGCCGGTTCCCATTCGCCAAGCTGAGCGTGGACGCAACCGAGCTGTGTCCACGCTTCCAGGTACTGGTGATCGAGTTCCACGGCGATGTGGTAGCGTTCGAGGGCGCCGCGCAAGTGGTCGAGGCGGTACAGCGCTTCGGCCAGATGAAAGTGGGCTTCGGCGTTCGACGGTTGATCCATCAGGCACAGGCGGAACGCCTCGACGGCGGCGGTCGGTTCTCCCGCGTCGGCAAGGCGGCACCCCTCGGCAAACCACTGATCGGCGGTCCAGTGCGTCTGCACCTGCCTGCCTGCGGTCAGCTTCGGTGGTGAATCGACATCATCGTCGTCCGGTTCCGGGGGCGGTTCGAAATCAAGGAGCATCTGGCCGCCGGTTGTCTTCAACCGCCCGGCGTCATCGCGATACACCAGCGTGTCGTGTCCGGCCGCGAGAATATCCAACTGGGCGAGCGGTCGGTCCACGTTCGGTAACACATGCCGCAACCGATCGAGGCTCGATTTGATTTCGTGGACCGACACGCCATCGGTCACCAGTTGCGACAGCCGGCGGGCGCTGGCGACTTCCTGAAAATCGAAGTAGGGCAGCCGGTAGATTCTTCGCACCGGCACGATCAGCCCCGACCGCTCCCAGCGGCGAATCAAATGCACCGACACACTCAGCACCTGACTGAGCATGGCGGGCGTGTAGTGTCGATGCACCTGCGAAGCGTGCTCATCTGCGACCCGTTCGCCGAGAATGCTCAGCCACTCCGACTCGTTGATGATCTGAATCCCCAGTCCGTCCTGAATCCATTTGGTCACCTGTTGCAGTTTGACCGACGGCTGCCCATCCGGTTCCAGCGGCCAGCCCTCTTCGCCGACGACCAGCATCGTGGTCTGTTTGCTCACGTGCTCCGAAGCCGATCCGCCGTGCTTCTCGACCAAATCCATCGCCGTGCGGTGCGTCATGGACGCGAGCGTGCCGGTAAACGAGAGGCGGTGGCCGTGGAGGGGGAGGTTGATTGTCGATAGCCGATTGCCGATTGGCGAGTTGGGGGCGAATGCAGGGACTTCCGACATGGCCACACCGGATTCGGTCGCTGGCGGAACAAGTGGTTTTGGATCGTGCATGAGGCTCATGGTGGGCGTCATCGGAGGGCACGAGGGGTCGGTGGCCATCGCGTGACGGCTGCACTATAACATCCCCGCGCACGTCCCGGCGAGCGGGGGACGGTAGTCGTTTCAACTTCCTCAAATCGCAAATCGGCAATCGAAAATCGCAAATCCCATGTCTTCACTCCAGCAAACCGACCCCGAAATCTTCTCCGCCATCCAGCACGAACGGGTGCGCCAGCACGATGGTCTGGAACTGATCGCGTCCGAGAATTACACCAGTGCCGCCGTGCTCGAAGCGGCGGGGACGGTGCTCACGAACAAATACGCCGAGGGCTACCCCGGCAAGCGGTATTACGGCGGTTGCGAACATGTGGACGTGATCGAGGACTTGGCCCGCCAGCGAGCCTGCCGACTGTTCGGAGCCGAACACGCCAACGTGCAGCCGCACGCGGGGTCGCCGGCGAACATGGCGGTTTACTTCACCGTGCTCAAGCCGGGGGATACGTTTCTGGCCCTCAATCTGGCTCACGGCGGGCATCTGACGCACGGCATGCATTTGAATTTCTCCGGGCAGCTTTACCACGCCGTTCACTATGGCGTGCGCGAGTCGGATCATCGGATTGATTTCGATCAGGTCGCGAGTCTGGCACGCGAGCACAAGCCCAAGCTGATCGTGACCGGAGCCAGCGCGTATCCGCGCGAGATCGACCATGCGAAATTCGCCGACATCGCTCGCGAAGTCGGAGCGCTGTTCGTGGTGGACATGGCTCACTACGCGGGGCTGGTCGCGGGGGGGATTCACAACAACCCGGTGCCGGTCGCCGATTTCGTGACGTCGACGTCACACAAAACGCTCCGCGGCCCGCGATCGGGGTTCGTGCTTTGCAAGAAGCAGCACGCGGCCGGTCTCGACAAGACCGTGTTCCCCGGCCTGCAGGGAGGCCCCCTCGAACACATCATCGCGGCGAAAGCGGTCTGTTTTCTCGAAGCGTCGCAGCCGTCGTTCAAGGTGTACGCGAAACAAATCGTCGCCAACGCGAAGGCTCTCGCCGAGACGCTGATGTCCGGCGGGATCAAACTCGCCAGCGGCGGTACCGACAACCACCTGATGCTGTGCGACGTGACGACCATCGGCCTGACCGGCTCGATCGCCGAGAAATCACTTGACCGCGCGGGGATCACCGTCAACAAAAACATGATCCCGTTCGATCAACGCAAACCGCTGGACCCGAGCGGAATTCGCATCGGCACGCCCGCGCTGACAACTCGCGGGATGAAAGAGGCCGAAATGCTTCGCGTCGGAGCGTGGATACTGCAAGTCCTCCGCGCCCCGGAAGACGCCGCCGTGACCGAACGCGTTCGCGGCGAGATCCGCGAGTTCTGCAAGAACTTCCCCGTGCCGGGGATTGGATGACTTGGATCGCGGTGTAGCCCGCTCTCGCCGAGAGCAGTTCTCGGCGAGAGTCGTCTACTTTAATCACCCGACCGTTCACCCACCCGCAGCCGGTTTCAGGTCGAGCAGAGATTCCAGCAACTGCCCGATGTCTTTGGCGTTGGCATCACCGCTGCCGATGCGGATCAACCGGACCTTGCCCTGCCGGTCAATCACGACAACATGGGGGATTCCCGACACCGCGTAATCGTCATCCAATCCGGATTCCTTTTTCTGAATCGCAAACCGGTGATGCAGGTTGTGTTGTTCGGCAAACTTCACGAGCATTTCCTGTTCGGCTTCCGGCGTGACTTCTCCCTTGGGGTTTCTGACCGCCTTGTTTGTCTTTTCGTCCCACTCGTACTTGTAGTATCGCGTTAGGCCGATCATCACCAAACCCTTGTCGGAATACTTTTCGTTCCACTCCCGCAGATGCGGAAACGTGGCGATGCACGGGCCACACCACACCGCCCAGAAGTCGAGCAGTACGACTTTTCCCTTGAGGTCTTCGTTCGTCAGCGGCGAGCCATTGACCCACGCTTCCACGTCGAGCGAGGAAGCGTCTTTGCCGATCAGCGCGAGCAGCTTTCGACCCTGCACGACCGATCGTTCGAGCGAGGTGATGGTTCGCAGCATCGTTGCCAACTGCGACTGGAGTGGCTTGTTGTCTTCGGGTGCCGCTTCCTTGATTTTGGCGATGCGGTCCTTCGCGGGCACGAGCAATTGATCCGCTTCGTCCGGCTTGGTTCGGGCGATCGAGCTAATTTCTGAGCTCAGTTTGCGGGTGTACTTGGAGAGAATTTTGAGGTCATTCGGGGTCGCGTCGAGTTGCTTCTCGATCTCGGCGATTGGAGTGCGGGCGAGTTCGATCGCGTCCGTGTAAATCGTCGTCGTCTGCTTCAAACGCAACACCAGCGCCTTCGCGGCATCCTGATCGGGTTTCAGGGAATCCA
>JACRIH010000466.1 GCA_016235885.1 Planctomycetales bacterium
CTCTCCGGATCGAATGAGTTGCGGATTGTGGTGGAAATTCTGAATGAGGACGGCGCGTGTCGAAGAAGCGGACCCAGAAAACCCGGGTTGATTTCCGCAAGAACCGCGGGAATCGAATTCGACAGCGCCCGCTCGATACTCGATCGCTCGACGATGATTCCTCGGCGGCCGACCTCGCGACCGATGAGCGCATCTCCGGCAAGGGCGGCCTGAGCCGTCGCCGCACGGTGATTACTGTGGTGGACAATGCGTCTCCCGGTAGCGGTGGGATTCGCGACATTGACGCCTCGCAGTGTCTGGGAGGTCTCGTCATCAGCCCGCGCGGCGCCGGTTGCATCGTCCGCGGTGACGACGGACGAGACTACGAATGCACAGTGCGCCGCGTGGTTAAGACGATGGCCAGCAGCGAACGCACGGCAGTCGTCGCCGGGGACCGTGTCCTCTTCCGCCCGGCCAGCGATCAGCAGGCGGTCATCGAGCGTGTCGAACCGCGCCGCGGCGTGCTGGCGCGAAAGAATCGCAAGCAGCAGCACGTGCTGGCCGCGAACGTCGATCAGTTGCTGATCGTGATGTCTGCCGCCGACCCGCCGCTCAAGCCGAGCCTCGTCGATCGCTATCTCATCAGCGCGGCGCAGGGAGACATCCGACCGATTGTATGCATCAACAAAGTGGATCTCGTGGACTTGGTCGACCTGCAACCAATCGTCGGCGTGTACTCGCAATTGGGCTACGACGTGGCCGTAACGAGCACCCTCAGCGGCTACGGTCTGCCGCGACTGCGCAGCCTGCTGCGTGGCCGATCGACGGCGTTTTCCGGGCAGAGCGGCGTGGGAAAGACATCCCTGCTGAATTCACTTCAGCCGGGGTTGGGCCTCAAAACGAAAGAAGTCGCGGAAGAGAGTCGCAAGGGGAAGCACACGACCACGCATGCCAGCCTGCTGGAATTGTCGTTTGGCGGCTGGGTGGTGGACACGCCGGGCATTCGGCAATTTGAATTGTGGGACGTCATTCCAGACGAAGTGGAGGGCTACTTCGTCGAGTTCCGGCCATTTGTCGCAACGTGCAAGTTCCCCGATTGCTCGCACACTCACGAGGCGGGCTGCGGGGTGAAACGGGCGGTCGACCAGCGGTTGATCTCGGCATTCCGCTACGAGAGCTACCTGCGGATTCGATCGGGCGATCCGGAATAATTCGTAGGTCTGGCTTCCCAGCCTGACTGTTGCGAATTGGACGCTCGCTTTGAGACGATCAGGCTGGAATGCCTGACCTACGCTCACGGCGGAGGACCGTTCTCCCACACGATCTCTTCGGCCTTCAACCCGGCCTTGAGAAGTTCGTCACGCAGCGCGATTTCGGCGGTGGCTTTGGACGACTTGGATCGCGTGATGCGAACACGAATGCCGTCGTCCGAGCCGGGACGTTGCTTGGCGAGTTCGACGATCTCGTCCAGTGATGATTCTCGCCGAACCGTCTTGTCTTCAGTCAAGTCGCCGATCAAATAGCTCCGTCCGTCCACATGCACAAGGAGCATCTGGCTGGCCTCTCCGACGGCACCTGCGATATCGGACTCAGGTGGGGGAGTCACCGCCGTGCGATTGGAGTCACGGGGAGAGTCTGTGTCGACTGAGTTTCGCGAGAATCCCTGACCCGGACCGATGCCGGGAAGGATTCCGCCGAGGTAGCTCCCCACGAGGAATGCCAGCGCTGCGACACCACCCAGAACCCAGCGAATGTTCATCGTCCGTCCTCCACAAACAGCGGATCAGCGCTCTTCGGATATTTTCTCGGGAATGAATCCCAGCACAGCGGCATGGAATCTCGATTGGCGATTGGAATCAGCCTCCATTCGTTCGGCCCCTTTCATCAGTCCCGACACCGCCGCGTCACGGTAGCTCAAGTCGGCGTCGGACCACGACAGCAACAGGATCACCAGACTCTTCGGTTGTGGCAGTGTCTTGTACAACCGAAACAGCTCGGCCTCAAATCTGTCGGCCGATGTCGCCCGAAATCGTTGCGACTGCGAACCGGCCGTGAACGTGGCGACATTGTCGTCGCCGAGATGCAGTTCCCACAAGTCGCAGCGTTTTTGAATCTCATCCAGTGTGAGAATGTGCTTGACGATGTCGCCCGGGTTTTTCGCCGCGAGGTCTTCCACCGCCTTCCGCAACTTCGCCTGATCCGCCTCGGACCTCGCGGCCAGGGCTTCCTTGAGCAGTTTCTCCGGCAGATCGAACAATTGCGCGACCAACTTGGCCAGCCGCAGCATGTTCTCGCGAGCCTGACGGGCGGCCTCGGCCGCTTCGACCCGGTCCTTGTCGGCCCCCTCTCGCTCCTGTTGCAATGCGAACAGGGCAGCGCGGCTGCGCGACAATTCGTCGGCATCGTGTTCGCGACGCAGTTCACTCAGCAATCGCTCTTCCTGAACCGTCTCCCGCTCACCCGCCCGTTTCGATTCCTCGGACTGCGTGGTGTTGAACACGTCCATGTACTGCGCGAAGATCACAATCATCAGCAGATCGAACAGCGAGATGAGCTGAAACGTGAGTCGGCGGGGCGCGGTCTTCATGCCGGCTTCCCCTCCGTGTTGATGAGCGCGTGCTTGGCCTTGGCGATCATCTGCCGCACGTGCAATCGGTTTTCGGACAAACGCGAAATCGACGTTTCGATCAGGCTGTTCAGAAACATCAGCAGGATGGCACACACCAGCCCCGCGCACGTCGACCAAATGGCTTCGCCGAACCGCTGCACGATCACACTCACCGACGCCGCCTTGCCCGCTTCCAATGCCGCCCCGATGGCCAGAATTGTGCCCAGGATTCCCGCCAGCGGATACGCCTCAATCATCGACCGCCAGAAGTTGTACGCTGTTTCGAATCCCATCGATTGCAGGTAGCGGCGCTTTTCGTCGAGGATGTTGATCCGCTGGAGCAACGTGGCTCGCTCGGCGGCCAACCCGGGGTTGTCGAGGATTTCCGTGACATCGGCCACGAACGCATCAATCTGATCCGAGAACGAAACGTCCCGGTCGAGCACACTGCGATGCTTCAGCCCGCGCGTAAAATCGTCGAGCGTGGCCGTGATCCGTCGCAGGTCGCGGCGATACCACATCCACAGAAAAAAGAACCCCACGACATGCAGCGCTCCGCACACCGCGATGATGAACGTCGAGGCCTCCGACAACGCCTTGAGGAACTCGGAAATGCTGCTGCCTGCCATGCGTGAGCGATCCGTCGTGAATCCAGTGCGGACGGGAACCGACCTTGCCGGTCGAGCCAATTCTGGCGCGGCAGGATAGTCAATCGCCAACGGACGGTACAGATGAACGACCAGCCATGCCGATCAAGGGACAACGGGCCGTGTCGCCGCCATTGGTTCGACCGAAACGACGTGAAAGGTTTCGCCGAGAATCTGCTTGTCGGCAGCAAGCCAACGGGCTATCGTTAGGCAGGTTTTGCCAGTGGTTTCACGCTGGAACTACATCGCCACGGAGGTTTTTCATGCTGAGTCCCGCGTCCATTCCGCAGCATCCTTGGGTTTCAAGGCGGACCGCAGTTCAAGCGGGCGCGGTTGGGCTGCTCGGGTTGGGGATGAACCATGTCGAGGGGTTGCGGGTGGCTGCGGCGGAGGCCGGTCGACCGGCACAGTCCAAGCGGTCGGTGATCTACATCTTTCTGTCCGGCGGATTGGCACAGCATGACAGTTTCGATTTGAAGCCCGAGGCGCCGGACCAGATTCGCGGTGAGTTCAAGCCGATCGCGACAACCACGCCCGGTCTCCAGATTTGCGAACACCTGCCGATGCTGGCTCAGCGGAGCCATCTGTGGGCGCTGTGCCGGTCGCTGACGCATCCATCGAATGACCATTCGCTCGGGCACCACATCATGCTGACCGGGCGGTCCGACGCGCCAGTGGGTTTCAATCCGTCGGTACCGCGTCCGCAGGATTGGCCGGCCATCGCGGCCGTGGCGGGAGCTGTCACGCAGCCGAGAAACAATCTGCCGCCGGCGGTCGTGTTGCCAGAAAAGCTCATCCATTACTCGCGGCGCGTCCTCCCCGGTCAATTTGGCGGGATTATGGGGAGCCAACGCGATCCGTGGTTCATCGAAGCGTCGCCCTACAATTCGCTCGGCTACGGGGCGTATCCCGAATACGAATTCGATCATCAGGAACGGGCGAACATGCCGCGACGATCGGCGTTCCAAGCGCCGAACCTCACGCTTCCGGATGGATTCCCTGGCAGCCGGCTGGACAATCGGCTGCAACTGCTCGGCCACATCGACCGACAACGCGCGGACCTCGACCGGTTTGCCCGCGTCGAACAGTTCGACCGCTTCCGCGAGGGGGCAATCTCGTTGCTGACCGACCGCCGCGTGCGCGAAGCAATCGACGTGACCGCCGCATCCGAAAACGACCAGACGCGCTACGGCAGGAATTCATTCGGCTGGTCGCTGCTGATGGCTCGTCGGCTGGTCGAAGCGGGGGTGAACCTCGTGCAGGTGAACCTCGGCAACAATGAAAGTTGGGACACGCACGGCGAAGCGTTTCCCCACCTGAAAGAAAAACTGCTGCCACCAACCGACCGTGCCCTGTCCGCGTTGCTTGATGATCTGCATGACACGGGTCTGCTCGATTCCACGTTGATCGTGATGGCGGGTGAGTTCGGTCGCACGCCGAAGATCACGCACCTGCCGCAGCACTACAAGCTTCCAGGTCGCGATCACTGGGGAGCCGTGCAGACGGTGTTCTTCGCCGGTGGCGGCGTTCGCGGCGGAAATGTGGTCGGGTCATCGGACAAAAACGGTGGCTACCCCGCCGCCGATCCGCAGCGGCCCGAGAACATGGCGGCCACGATTTACAACTCGCTCGGGCTGCCCGAGACAGTCGCTTGGCGGGACGAAACCAACCGTCCGTACCACATCTACCACGGCGACCCGATTGCCGGCCTCTCGTAGAACGGAATGAATTTCGTCCTACGTCGCTCAGTCATTCGGCTGATCTGTTTCAGTTCGCTCAGTACTTCTCGAACTTGAACTCCGCGAACCCCGTGTGCGACTTGCCCGGTTCGACGATCAACAGGTGGGCTTCGGTTTTGAGACCCCTCGCGTGCAGATTGTGAGCGTCCGTCGAGCACGTTTGGTTTTCGACGCAGAACCACGGCTGTTCGGGGGTGTAGACGACGAGATGGGTGAAGTCGTCCGAGGCGGGGAGTGAAATCTTCAGCTTTGCATCCCGGTAGTCGATGACGGCGGGCTTGTCCGATTTCATTCCCAAGAACACGTCATCAATCACAAATCCGCCGAGTGATTTGGCGGTGCGGGCGTCGAACTTTGTCCCGGCAACATCGTTGCGCTTGCCGGTTGGCAGCAGGGCGGGGTCGGCTTCGAAAACGTGTGTGGCGGGTATGGTGAGGAACGTGCTCTCGCGTTTGCCCTGGTACAAAAACCACGGGTGGTAGGCCATTCCGAACGGCACCGGCTTATCACCCTGGTGGTTGTCCACGGTGTACGTGAATCGAGTCGCTCCGTCGGTGATTCGCGTTTCGAGTCGAACTGTGTGGCGATGCGGGAACAGCTTGAAGTGTTCGCTCCCCGGTTCGAACGGCAGTTCGCAAACGATCACGACATCTTTCTCGGACGCGACGGACTTCGTCACCTTCCACGGCACGTTGTGAACCAGTCCGTGTAGAAAGTTGCCGTTGTTGTTCGGAATGAACTTGTACGTCTGGCCACCGAACGTGAACTGGCTGTCTCGCACGCGGTTCGGCATGGGATACAGCACCGGGTTGCCGTACATGAAGCCGGGAAGTTCCTTCAGAGACTTGGGCGTTTTCAGCAGTTCGGTCCCGTGGAATTCGATCGAGAACAGGTTGCAGCCCGCTTCGGGCACGAGACGCGCCGTCGTGTTGCCAACCTTGGCGGTGTAGACCTCGAAACCCGATTCGGCATCTTTCTTGTGAGTCAGTTCAGCATCGTGCGTCATGGGGATACTCATCAGGATCAGCAGGGTGGGGAGACACTTAACAGCCTGTTGAATTACTCCGTGGCATAGGCTTCCAGCCTGTGATTTTCTCCTGAAAGCGACAGGCTGGAAGCCTATCCCACACAGTTTCAACAGGCTGTTACGCAATGGCATGGCGGATCACTTTCCGAAACGATGCTTGGCGAGCAGTTCCGCAATCTGAACGGCGTTGGTGGCGGCTCCCTTGCGGACATTGTCGAGGACCGCCCAGAAGCACAGTCCGTTCGGGTTCGACAAGTCGCGGCGAATGCGGCCGATAAAGACTTCGTCACGCCCGGTGCAGTTGATCGGCATGGGATAGCGACCCTGTGACGGGTCGTCCACGACGACCAGGCCGGGAAACGCGGCGAACAGCCGGCGGGCTTCGTCCGGCGACACGGGGCGTTCGGTCTCGGCGGTGATGCTCACGCAGTGGCAGTTCGGCACCGGGATGCGCACGCAGGTGGCGTTGATCTTGATCGAATCGTCTCCGAGGATTTTCTTCGTCTCGTTGACGACCTTGAGTTCCTCGCTCGTGTACCCGTCCTCTTTGAAGCTGCCGATTTGCGGAATGGCGTTGAACGCGATCGGATGGGCGAACGATTGATAGTCGTAGTCCTGTTCGTCCAGTGACGCCTGCGTTCCCGCCAGCAATTCCGTCGTGCCCGACAGGCCGACACCGCTCACCGCCTGGAACGTCGTCACAATCAATCGCGTCACGCGGGCCGCATCGTGCAGCGGTTTGGCCGCCATCACGACCGGTGTGGCCGAACAGTTCGGACTGGCGATGATCCCCTTCGCGTTGATCGCCGCCTGCGGGTTGACTTCGGGGATGACGAGTGCCACATCAGGATGCATCCGCCAGTAACCCGACTCGTCGATCACGGTACATCCGGCCTTGATTGCGGCCGGCAGGAATTCGGCCGCCACGTCGTCCGGCGTGCTGGCGATCACGAGGTCGCACCCGGCGAATGCTTCCGGGCGCAGCTCTTCAATCGTGTACGCCTGGCCACGGAAATTGAGTTTGCTCCCCGCACTGCGCTTCGACGCGAGAAACCTGAACTCGCGGGCGGCGAAATTCCGCTCCGTGAGCAGTTGCAACATGATCCGCCCGACCGCACCCGTGGCACCGACAATCCCAACACACTGGAACACGTCACGACTCCTCACCGCAAAAAAGACTGACGGGAAAAATGGCCCACGACACGACATGGACCGGAACTCCACTGCACGACTTTCTGCCGGAAACGGGCCGCCGGACGAATGAAATTCGCCCGCAGCCTCCAGCCAACCGGCATCTCAACTCATGCCGGAAAACGACCGCGGACTATAGCCGCGACGGGAATGAATGAGAAGAGCCGACTTTCCGTCACTGAGCCTGATTCGCCTCGTCCACGCTGACCAAACCGTCGCCATCGCGGTCCAGTTTTTGGAATGTCGCCCGCGGTCCCAGGAATTCGCGAGGAGAGACGTCGCCGTCTTTGTTGCGGTCCATTTTTCGAAACCACTCCGGCCCGGCGGTCGAGTTTCGGATGAGAGCGGCCGTGCCCTGATTTCCCTGAGCCGTCGCGGCGTCGATATTAAACAACGGCAACCGACCGTACTCGAATGTCATCCGCAACGTGCCACCGAGTTCGTCCGCGCTGAAACTGCCATTGCCATCCACGTCGCGGGTTTTTTGTCGCTGGAAGGCTGTCCAACATTCCCGGCGACTCAATCGCCGGTCGCGGTCGGTGTCGATCAATTCGAACAGCGAACCCCCTTCCTCGGAGAACACGGCTTCAATCTTGTACTGGGCCGTCGCCGTCTGCTGCTTGACGAACGCCGACAGTTCGTCACGGAACAACATGCCATCGCCATTTGCATCCACCGTCTTGAACTCGGCACCGGGAAGCTGCAACGCGCCGAACTCCGTCGGGTCGATGTACAGGTTTTTGTCTTTGTCGGCCTGATAGAAATTGCTTTGCGCCACCGACAGGGCATCCTGCGCTTGCGACATCAAATTGCGAGCACGCAGTTCCAGCAACACCGATCCCAGACGAACCGCCAGCAGACCGAGAGCGGCCGTGGTTTTGGTCGCCATAGCGGGCGGAAGTTGTCGCGATTCTCCCTTCAACACTTCGATCGTCGGACGTCCGCGCTGACTGGCAAACAGGATGACCAACTCGACCTGCGCCGGAGGCTCCTTGAGCCAGTTGGCAAGTTCCGCCGCGTCGAGACTCGCGTCCGCATTCCGATCAACGGCCACGATGGTATCCGAGTTCAATCCCAATTCGTCGGCGGTCAAACGTCCGGCGTGGCCTGTCTGGTCGGTGCGGTCGAAGCGTTCGACGAGACGCTTCGCCGCCGCTTCGTTCGCCGCCGGATTGCCCAGCAACACGAACGGCACGTCGGACGGACTGGCATTGGCTGGCTGCGCGACCGGTCCACCGAACTGTGATCGAAATGGAACCAACTCTTCGAGGCCAATTGTTTCGTCGTCGTCCACGTCCAGTTTGTGAAGTGTTTGCGGAATGGCTCGCAGTTCGTCCTCGGAGAGTTCCCCATCGTGATTCGTGTCGATGCGGGCAAACAAATCGGCCGACTGCGACGTCCGCCGCACACCGGCCACCAGACTGAACGCCGCTCCCTCCGCGTTCGACGGCCGCAGCATCACGAGCGTTTTGCCAGCGATCTGCACATGGACGCGCAAGAACAACGGCTGCTTGCCGCCAAGGTACACGAGGTCGTAGGCGTCGCCATCAATCGGCCGGAAAGCGGATTTCGCGGCTTTGGTCGATGTCTGAGTCTGAGCCAACGCGGCCCCCAGACTCACGACGACCACGGCGATGAACAACACGCGACACCGAGACATGAGATCGACACCTCCAACAGATCGGCCGACAAAATCGTACCGCATCCGGCCCGGAGTGGCTACGGCTCGCCTGTTCTCCACATTGGATGGAGTCGCCGTTAAGATGTACTTCCATGTCGCGGCAGGTTCCGTGGCGATGGTTCCGACGGGGAGATGTGCATGCAGACTCGGCGCGTTTGGCTGCTCGCAATGTTGATCGGTTCGCTGTGCCATATCGCGGCCGCCCAGACGGGCACACCGGCCGACGCGGTCGAATTCAATCGCGATCTCCGGCCGATCCTGTCCGACATCTGCCTTCAGTGCCACGGCCCCGATGCCAACCAGCGCAAGGCCGAGTTGCGGCTGGACACTCAGGCCGGGATGTTCGCGGAGCGTGACGGACAGCAAATTCTCGTGGCGGGCAAACCGCTGGACAGCGAATTCTACCTGCGACTGATCGCCGAGGATGAATCGGAACGCATGCCCCCAGCCAAATCGGGAAAGAAATTGACCGCCCGTCAGATCGACCAGTTCCGCCGCTGGATCGAGCAAGGCGCGAAATGGCAGGGACATTGGTCCTTCACCAAACCTCAGCGACCGGCCGTCCCAAAAATTTCAAATTTGAAATCGGAAATCCGAAATCCGATCGACAACTTCATCCTCTCCCGTCTCGAACGCGATGGTCTCACTCCTTCTCCCGCAGCAGACAAGACGACACTCATTCGACGCCTGACGCTCGACCTGACTGGTTTTCCTCCCACGCCTGCCGAAGTCGATGCGTTCGTGACAGACCCGTCATCAAATGCCTACGAAAAGTTAGTCGATCGGCTGCTGGCTTCGCCACGTTACGGGGAACGCATGGCCGCGCGGTGGCTCGACGCGGCGCGATACGCCGACACGCACGGCTACCAGACCGACGGCGAGCGGCACATGTGGCGCTGGCGTGACTGGGTGATTGAGGCGTTCAATTCCAACATGCCGTTCGATCAGTTCACGATCGACCAGCTTGCAGGCGATATGGATCTCAACCCTTCACTTGATCAGCGGATCGCCACCGGGTTCAACCGCAATCATCGAGGCAATTCTGAGGGCGGGATCATTCCGGAGGAATACGCGGTCGAGTACGTCGTTGACCGCGTCGAAACGACGGGCACCGTGTGGCTCGGCCTGACGCTGGGGTGCGCTCGATGCCACGATCACAAATACGACCCCGTGTCACAGCGCGAGTTCTACGAACTGTTCGCGTTCTTCAACAACGTGCCCGAGAAGGGTCGGGCGGTGAAGTACGGCAACTCGCCACCGTACATCCAGGCTCCGACTCGCGAGCAACAACGGCAACTCGACGAGCTGGATCGCAGAATCAAATCGGTCAAACGAAAAGTCCGCACACTGAAACCAGAGTTGGTGTCATCTCAGGCCGCGTGGGAACGATCGCCACCAGCGACTTTGCCAGTATGGACGATGGATGACGGATTGCTCGTGAATGTGACGCTCGACGATGGCAGCATCGTAGCCGATCAATTCACGCACGATCTGTCACCACCGTACGGTGGCGTGGCGACGCTCGAGGGCGAACCACGAACAGCGCCGGAATCCGCCCTCAGACATGATTCTTCGGTCATTACGATCCTCGATGGTGGTCCGAAATTTGGGGACGCATTTCGACCCGGCCGGATTGGTCGCGCTTTCAAATTCGACGGTCGGAATTTCATCGATGCCGGTGGTGTTGCCGATTTCGGGTTTTACGACAAGTTCACGCTGGCCGCGTGGGTGTTTCCGTACGGCGAACGTGGTGGCACGATTGTGTCGCGTATGACCGACGTCGCCAATGGTGACGGCTACTCACTTATTCTCGCCGATGGCAAGCTGCAACTGAATCTGGTCAAGCGCTGGCTCGATGACAGCTTGCGTGTCGAGACCAAGCAACCGCTGGAACCAGACGGCTGGCACCATGTGCTTGCCACCTACGATGGCTCGCGCGATGCGAAAGGAGTGCGAGTTTACATCGACGGCGAATTGCAACCGCTGCGGATCGTGCTTGACGAACTTAACCAGTCATTCGCCGTCAAGGAACCGCTGCGGATCGGTGGCGGCAACGGACCGGGTGGACGTTTCGTGGGACTGATCGACGACGTGCGCATTTATCGCCGTGTGCTGACCGGAAACGAAGCCGCGATTGTGGCGACGTCCGATTCACTGGCGCAGATCCTCGCGATTCCCGTCGATCGTCGGACGTTGGGCCAGCGACTCAAACTGGATTCCGCATACCTCGCCTTGTTTGCCGCCGAACCCATTCGTGCCGCCCATACAGAATTTGAATCGCTCCGCCTGCAGCGAGATGCGTTCGTCGAGCGGTTGCCGACGGTCATGGTCATGGAAGAGGAACGGGACAGGCCGCGTGAGACGCACGTACTCCTCCGCGGTCAATACGACAAGCCGGGCGAGCGCGTATGGCCGGGGGTGCCTGTCAGTCTCACCAACGGCAAGCCGCTCGAGGGACTTGGCCGACGTGAGCTAGCACGATGGATCGTCAGTCCGGGCAATCCACTCACCGCACGCGTGACCGTCAATCGACTGTGGCAGATGCTGTTTGGAACAGGCTTGGTCAAGACCGTGGACGACTTCGGAGCGCAAGGGGAATGGCCGAGCCATCCGGAATTGCTCGATTGGCTGGCCGTCGAGTTTGCAGGGATGGATGAACATCCAGAGCGGGTTTTGTGGGGACGGAGCTACTGG
This sequence comes from Planctomycetales bacterium, assembly GCA_016235885.1. GTDB lineage: Bacteria > Planctomycetota > Planctomycetia > Planctomycetales > Planctomycetaceae > JACRIH01. The sequence continues at coordinate 11,567 of JACRIH010000466.1, forward strand.
GACATCAAGGCTCTGCTGAAACTGATTGTCACGAGCGCGACCTACCGCCAGTCATCGAAAGTCACGCCGACGATGCTTCAGCACGATCCCGATAACCGGCTGCTGGCTCGCGGCCCGCGAATTCGATTGTCCGCCGAAGCGATTCGCGATCAGGCCCTGTTCGTCAGCGGATTGCTTGTCGAACGACAGGGCGGTCCGTCCGTGATGCCATACCAACCCGAAGGACTGTGGAAAGATCTGACCGGAACAGACGCTCCGGTCGAGCATGGCGATAACCTGTACCGTCGCAGCATGTACACGTTCTGGAAGCGGACAGTCGCCCCGCCGACGATGATGACGTTTGATGCGTCGGGGCGCGAGATGTGCCTCGTCCGCGAATCGCGCACGAACACGCCACTGCAAGCGCTCACGCTGCTGAACGAAGTCACGTTCGTCGAAGCGGCCCGCCGCCTCGCCGAGCGCGTGCTGCATGACGCTCGCGCGACGCCGGCCGACCGGATCATGCTCGCGTTCCGACTGGCCACGTCGCGCCCGCCGCGTCCGGCCGAATTCGATGTTCTGCGTCGCGGACTCGACACGCACCTCGCCCACTACCGCGCGCATCGCGAGGCCGCGCTGGAACTGCTCCGCACGGGAGAATCACCCCGCGACGAATCGCTCGACCCCGCCGAACTCGCGGCGTACACGGCGATTGCTGGATTGCTGCTGAACCTCGACGAGGCGATCACGAAAGAGTGACAAATGGCAACGATCATCGAATCACAAATGCTCAGCCCGTGGGAGAAGCACGCCATGGCCATCGACGAGGTGACGCAGCGGATGCACCGGATCTCGCGGGCGCTGGAATCGCACGGAGTGCGGTACGCGGTGGTCGGTGGTCAGGCGGTCGCGCTGTGGGTGACGACTCGCGACCCCGCTGCGGTTAGGACGACAAAGGACGTGGACCTTTTGGTGCGGCGCGACGACTTGCCGAAAGCCCGCGCCGCGGCGTTGTCGATCGACATGGACTACTTCGAGGTGCTCGGGGTTGGGATGTTTCTTGAACGGAATGATCCGAACCCGCGCCGCGGGATTCATCTGCTCTGGGCTGGCGAAAGAGTTCGCCCCGAATACCCATACCCGTCGCCCACGATTGACGAGTACGAAACGCTGGGATCAAACACCCCGGTTGTGACGCTGACTGGATTGGTTCGCATGAAGTTGATGTCGAATCGAGATCAGGATCGAGTGCATCTGCGGGATCTGATTGACGTCGGACTCGTCGGCCGCAGCTTGTTGGCAACGGTTCCCCCAGAACTCACCGGCCGACTCGATGCACTGCTGTCTGAAATGGGACGCTGAAACGGAGAAGCCATTATGTCGCCGACCGAATTCCTACCTGACTTGAATCGCCGCCGGTTTCTGAGTTCCACCACCGCCGGCCTTGGCTCCATCGCCTTGACGTCTCTGTTGCAGGGGGATGTTCCAGCGTCTGCGGATGTCGCGAGCGAGTCGCGGTTTCCTGCGAAGGCCAAGCGAGTCATCTATCTGTTCCAGTCCGGCGCTCCTTCGCAGATGGACTTGTTTGACTGGAAGCCGGGGCTGGCCGATTTGCGGGCGACCGAGTTGCCGGATTCGATTCGCCGCGGTCAGCGATTGACCGGCATGACGGCGACGCAGTCGAGCTTTCCCGTCGCGCCGACTCGCTATCGGTTCGCGCGGCATGGTGAGAGCGGAGCGTGGATCAGCGAACTGATGCCGCACACCGCGCGGGTGGCGGATGAATTGTGTTTCATCAAGTCGATGCACACCGAGGCGATCAACCACGATCCGGCCGTGACGTTTTTTCAAACCGGAGCACAACTCGCCGGGCGGCCGAGCATCGGATCCTGGCTGGCGTATGGCCTCGGCACCGAAAACGCCAACCTGCCGGCGTTCGTGGCGATGATTTCACAAGGCTCGGGCAACCCGATGGACCAACCGCTGTACGATCGGCTGTGGGGGAGCGGCTTTCTGCCATCGAAATATCAAGGAGTGAAGTTTCGATCGGTTGGCGACCCGGTGTTGAATTTGTCCAACCCGCCCGGCGTCGCGGAAGGGACACGCCGCCGAGTTCTCGATGACCTGGCCCAACTCAACCAACTCAAACTCGACGAGTTCGGTGATCCGGAAATCGCCACGCGCATCACGCAGTATGAACTCGCTTACCGCATGCAATCGTCCGTCCCGGAACTGGTCGATGTTTCCAACGAACCGGAGCACGTGTTCGAAATGTACGGTCCGGACTCGCGCAAGCCCGGCACGTTTGCCGCCAACTGTTTGCTCGCCCGGCGCATGGCCGAACGGGGCGTGCGGTTCATCCAGCTCTTTCATCGTGGTTGGGATCAGCACACAAACTTGCCGAAGCAGATCACCGGCCAGTGCCGCGACACCGATCAACCGTCCGCGGCCCTCGTGCGCGATCTCCGCCAGCGCGGGCTTCTCGACGACACGATTGTCGTGTGGGGAGGCGAATTCGGGCGGACTGTGTACTGCCAGGGAGAACTCACTGCGGACAACTACGGCCGCGACCACCATCCCCGTTGCTTTACGATCTGGCTCGCCGGTGGCGGAATCCGCCCGGGAGTCACGCACGGCGAGACTGACGACTTCTCGTACAACATCACGCGCGATCCGGTCCACGTTCACGACCTGCACGCCACGATTTTGAACTGCCTGGGAATCGACCACACGAAACTGACGTTCAAATTTCAGGGGAGGCATTACCGGTTGACGGACGTGCATGGCAAGATCATCAACTCGATCATTTGATTAACATCCAATGACGTACTGCATTCACGTGCGAATCTTGTTGTTGCTGGTTGAGTTCAGCAAAGTGTAGGCCGCAGAATCTGGGGGATCATGACCAATGGGCAAAGCACAAACTGATAAAAAATGGAATCAGAGATGGGGCAGCATTAGAAACAGTGTCAAAGAATGGATTCCCAAGTTGAGTCCGTTCCTTGTAACGCCAGCAGTACTCCAACTCCTTTATGCTCAACCGTGGTTCGCCGCAGTTGGGCTTTTACTAATTAGTACGACAATGCTCTCGCTAACATGGATTCAAGGATTAGCACCAATCCCCGAGCGACGACGGCGGCTACGATTAGTATGCGGAAGTGCAATTACTTTTGCGATCGTTCTGCTGGCTGCAAACGATTATTTGGAAAAAGCTCTGCTGGACTGGGGTTATGGAACTTGCTTCCATCCAAAAGGACACTTCGATCGAAAGATTGAACAACTCGATTCCGGATTTGGGAAAGATGACTCCTTGTGGCAGATTTCACTTCGACAAGCAGATCGCCATCTGAAGGTTCCTGCAGATGACGGCGGCCCATTAGCTCAACTTCCTTTCGCTACACTACGGTCAAATCAACGCCTTTTTCTTCTTCTCGGACCTGCCGGGACCGGAAAGACACCGTTGCTAAAACAGTGGGCAATGGGATTGCTCCGCACTCGAAGTTTCAATGAGATCTTCTTTGTGTCATTAAAGGACAAAAGTGAAATTGTCTTGCAATCAAACAGTATCGAGGAGTTCTTGGCCAAAGTGCATTCAACGGTAATCCCGGAGTCGAAATATTACATGCTGCTTCTGGAGAAGAAGGATTGTCTTGTTGTACTTGATGACCTCGATGAGATTACGAGCAAAGACCGAGAGCATATTCTTGAGTTGTGTGCAAACTCATTGCCTAGGACAAGAGCACGGTTCATAATTGGATCACGTCCCGACGCGGTCGCAGAATCGTCGCGCTACGAGCGGGAATTGCAACACATGCCGAGTGTTTGTCTGTTGCACATAGAACCGTTGAAGGAGTCCGCAATCAAGCAGTTCATCACAACTCAAGTCACCCGCACAATTCAGTCCGAAGATGATAGGGCACGCGTTTCAGATGCCTTGAAGAACAGAATCGGCATCCATGCAAAATCTAGGTTGATGTCGGGAATTCTTACTGAAGTGGACTACATCAACCGAGCAATTCAATTGGCAATGGAAAACGATCATGCCGAAAGCTCTGACTACGAATGGGTAGACAAGCTTGTCGAGTTGCGTGCAAAGAGAAATGAGGAGACGCATTGGAAGACAATGAAGGTGAATCGAACAGAACGCATGTCCGCCATTGCAAAAGAAGCATTCGAAATGAGCCTGCATGGCACAAGTGAAAG
>JACRIH010000042.1 GCA_016235885.1 Planctomycetales bacterium
ACGACAACAACGACAGCAAGGGGGAGAAGTCGGCTCGGTTTGTCATGAAGGTCCCCACCGCCGGCCGCTACGAAGTCCGCGTGTGGTATCCCGCCCTCGCCAACCGAGCCACCAACGTCCCCGTGCAAGTCGAGGTCGGCAACCAGCGCCAATCGCACACCATCAACCAGCGTCAACCCGGCTCGAAGGACGGCTTCCGATCTCTCGGCCCTGTGGACGTTCCAGCGGGGCAGGAAGTGCGAATCACAATCTCAACCACCAACACCGACGGCCACGTGATCGTGGACGCCGTGCAACTGGTCCCCGTGATGAAGTGATGTGGACTGGACGAACCAGATGCGGGCGAGGAAGGGACGGATTGCAAAATGGCCATTGCAAATTGCAGATTGCGAATTGGATCGGTTGTGGCTGGCCTGCTCACGACGATGCTTTTCTTCGCGACCGACACACGTCAGGTTCAGGCTGAGCCGACTCCCGAGCAGAAGCAGGTGGATCAGGCCATTGTCAAAGCTCTGGATTTCCTGGCCCGGCAACAGCAGCCGTCCGGGTCGTGGAAAGCGGACAATTATGGAGAGATGACATCGATCACGTCGCTCTCGATCATGGCATATCTCGCCGCAGGACATGTGCCCGGAGAGGGGCCGTATTCGGACTCTATGCAACGTGGACTCCGATGGGTGCTCGATCACCAGCAGAGAAACGGATTGATCGTGCATCAATCCAGCCACGGGCCGATGTACTGTCACGGGATAAGTACGCTGATGCTGGCCGAAGTGATTGGCATGGTGCCGAAAGACGAGGCGAAGCCGCTCCGCGAGGCCTTGGAACGGGCGGTGAAGCTGATTCTCGACGCTCAGAATCTCCAGAAGCCGCGTGATCAGGCGGGGGGTTGGCGATACCAGCCCAGCAGTCGAGACAGCGACCTGAGTGTGACCGGCTGGCAACTTCTCGCGTTGCGGGCGGCCAAGAATGTTGGCTGTGATGTGCCCGCCGAGAATATCGACCGGGCCATCGAATATGTTCGCAATTGCAGTTCCCGCAGCAACCGGGGTTTCTGTTACCAGCCGGGTGGCGGACCGTCACCGGTGATGACCGGAACGGGCATCTTGGCGCTGGAGATTTGCGGTCAGCATCACGCTCCCGAATCGCTCGGGGGGGCGGACTTCCTGCTGGCGTCCCCCGCACGCTACCAGCAGCAGCATTTTTTCTATGGTGCCTACTACTGCGGCGTCGGAATGTTCCAGATTGGCGGTCGGCACTGGGAGCAGAGTCGTGAACATCTGCGCAACACTTTACTCCCCAAGCAGGCCGCGGACGGCAGTTGGCTCGCAGAGAATGATGAGCGCGGCGTCGGTCGGCCCTACGCGACCAGCATGGCCGTGCTATCCCTGGCCGTGGAGTATCAATTCCTGCCGATTTACCAGCGTTAGCAGTGCTGGCCTGCATCGGGGCACGTGGCCCCGGACTACTCGGCGGGTTCGTGAACGATGAGGAATTGGTCGGCTGGAACGTTGGTCAATTCTTGTGTGATGCCCGACGGCCAGCGGATTTCGATCTTCCGGGCTTTGTCATCGCCACCAAGACCGATGTTCACGCGTGGGTCATGCGACGAAGCGTAGCTGCTGCCTCCCTTGGTAAGCCGCAGTCGAACACCCTTCGATGTATGCACACGAACCTGCGCTCCAATCGCATCCCGGTTGCTCCGGGTTCCAACGAGTTGCAGTGTCACCCAGTGATTCTGGCTCTGACTGTCGCACCTCAACAGAGCCACCGGCTGATTGATTCGCGAGACGACCAGGTCAATGTCGCCATCGTTGTCCAAGTCGCCCGCGGCGACGCCGCGCCCGCGGTGTTTGGTCGTCATGTATTCACCCGCCAGGGGGGCGACGTTTTCGAATCGCTTGCCGTCGATGTTTTCGAATAGCAATGGTTGCTGTTCGATCGCGGAATTTGTGGGAAATCGGATCACGTGCCCATTCGACACGAACACGTCTTCGTCCCCATCGTGGTCAAAGTCGAGGAATGCGGTCCCCCAGCCGACATACAAGCCACCGACGGCCGTGATTCCCATCGCCTGACTGACGTGGAGAAAAAAGAATCGGCCCTCGTTGCGATACAGGGCGATGCTTTCACGCTCGTAGTTCGCGACCCAGATGTCCGGCAGGCCGTCCAGATTGAAATCGGCCACGTCCACCCCCATGCTGCCGTCGGGAAGCCCCTTGTCACTGAGCGACGTCCCACTCATCAGCCCCATTTCCGAGAGGTGACCGGTTCCATCGTTCTGATACAAGAAATTGGAAACCGTGTCATTGCCGACGTAGACATCGAGATCGCCGTCAAGATCCACGTCCGCCAGAACGACTCCCAATCCTTTGCCGTCCTTTTTCAACCCCGCCTCGTCCGAGGCATCGTGGAACGTACCGTCTCCATGGCTGAAGTAAAGGACATCCGGAAGTCCCTCAAAACTACGAGGCGGACAAATCTCCGTGGGATGTTCTTTGGACGGGCCAGGACATTTGGGATGATTGTCAAACGACCAGTTGACGTAGTGCGCCACGTAGAGGTCCAGCCAGCCATCGCCATTGATATCCCCCCAAGCCGCACTGCTACCCCACAAAGTGTCGGTCAGGCCGGAGGAGTGTGCGATTTCCACAAACGTGCCATCTCCCTGATTGTGGTGCAGGAGAAGTCCACCATACCCCGTCACGAGCACGTCGGGGAAGCCGTCACCATCGTAGTCGGCGACTGCGGCACCGTGGTTGTAGTACCGACCTCCATCCAGACGGGCTGGCGCTGTCTGCTCGAGATAGTGTTCACCATCGACGCTGCGCCACAGCCGGGGGACATGACCGAGGATTTCCTTCTGTTCTCCAAAGTGGCCGCCCGCAGGGATCAACAAATCAAGCCGGCTATCGCAGTCGTAATCCAGCACCGCCACACCACCACCCAACGATTCAATGATGGCAAAATGTCCAGCCTCCTGGCCATCCCGGTACGAGAACTCGACACCAGACTTCTGAGCAATGTCGACAAACGATATCTGCCGTTGGACGCCCGGGTTTTCGGAAGGCCCTGATGAAGCCTTGTTGGGATTGCCAGAGGCTTGGGAGGCACCGGCCGGGATCGCTGGCGATCGACCACAACCTGCCAAGGCACCTCCCAAACAAAGGACGAGGCAGCCCAAAAACGATGAGGACTTTGAAAGGACTCGGATCATGAGAAACAATTCTCTCTAAGGTTAATCGCTGATGTCCACCGTCACATCGCCTGCCTGGCGCTCGTGTTCCACTGCGAGTCTTTCGTTCCCGAGACTTCGATAGTATTGTGCCAGCGCCGCATGAGTCGGTTGGTGGTCGGGTTGCAAGTTCAGCACGCTCAGCAACCACTTGACCCCGTTCGTTGGAGATTCGTACTTGAGGCAGATCATGCCAATCTGGTAGCGCACCTCGGCGTCGTCCGTTTTTTTCTTCGCTTCGTCCATCAAGAACTGCATGCGATCGATCGCCCGCTGAGCCTTGTCAACGAACTGGAAATGCTCTTTCGCTTCGTCTGACCTGCCTGCCGCCTGCAATGCCAACGCAAGCGAAAAACGCACAGCCGAATCGTAAGCGCGTTCTGTGGCCAACGGGGAAAGCAACGTGATCGCCTCAGAGGCGTGATCCAATTTCAACTCGAGTCGGCCCAGAGCCAGGCGAGCCGTGTGGAGATTCGGTGCCTTCCGCAATGCTCGCTCGAATGCCTGCCGGCCAGCCAGCATATCTCCGCGCTCGACCAGACAAGTCCCCAAGCCGATCAAAAGCTCCGGGTTTTCAGAATCGTTCTGCAAAGATTTACGAAACAGTTGTTCGGCCTCGCCAAATTCATGCAGAGTCACAAGCAAGTCCGCAAGGTCCTGTCGAATATCTTTTCGATGGGGAGCGAGTCTCAGCGCCAAGCGGAGTGATGCCACGGCATTCTTGTTGTCGCCGGAGCTTGTGGCAAGCATCCCGCGAATGTAGTGAGCCTGAGGGTCGTCAGGAAAATCTGCCTGCCACACATCCAAAAGTCTTGCGGCATCGCCAAATCGGTACGCAAGCAGGAATCCATTGATAAAGGCTTCACATATCTCCGGTCCATCCTCTTCGGGATGGATCATCAACTCCGCAAGATGGGGTTCCGCCTCTCGGAGTTGCCCGGCTTGTGCCATCGCAATCCACTCCTCGCGACGGACAGATTTTTCAGGGAAACCCAAGTTCCAAGCCCGTTCCAAATGCTCGTGAACCAAGTTGAACTCACCCTGACGACGATAAAGTCGCGAAATGAGAAACTGAACTTCTGCGTGGGATGGACCAATTTCCGCAGCACGGGACAGATGTTCCAGACCAGGTTGATGCTCCCTGCGCCCCAGGGCTTTGCGACCCAGGGCCAAGTGATACTGAAACTCGACTTCTGACCAGGAAAAACCAAGGATCAGGACGAGCAAACCCACGACTGCTCCCCAAGGCAATAGGCTCCACCGTCTACGTTTTTGGGGAATCTGCATGTCATTCTCGAGTTGATATACTTCTCGCGGACTGAAATGAGACGTAGCCACGGTCGCCAGGGCTTGTTGATTTAATGTGGTCCCGACACTCCGTGGCGGGACATGTTGTGGCCGCCTTGCGGGGGCGGCCACAACATGCGGTGTCACGGAGTGCCCCCACCACCATAAAACAACAAGCCCGCCAGACCGTGGGTTCCACAGGGAAAAGGGTTCCACAGGGAAAAACACCCACTCTCTGGCGAGAGTGGCTACCGCGGAAATGTCTCATTCTGGGCCGCGGGAGGTGATAATCGACATCCCTGTGGTTTTC
>JACRIH010000467.1 GCA_016235885.1 Planctomycetales bacterium
CTCGACGGCGGCTCGGAATTGTGCGCCGTTCGCGGCCGTGTGACCGATCGAGATCGTGACGCCGGACGCGACCGCCCGGCGAATGAATTCGGCGGCTCCGGCTTTTTCCGGCGCGATCGTGAACAGTTTGATCCGTCCGCCGGAGATGGCCTGCAACTTTTGGAATTCATCCCAGTTGGGATCGCGAATGTGTTGTTTCGGATGCGCGCCGCGCGGGCCATCCTCGCCGGAAAGGTAAGGCCCTTCGACGTGGCAACCGGCCACGACCTGCTCCAGCCACGGATGCCGTTCGCAGGCGGTTCGGATCGCGGCCAGTCCGCCCGCGAGTCCTTCGAACGAGTTGGTGATGAGCGTGGGGAACAGCCGTGTCACACCGAATTGGAAGTACGGTTCGACGGCGGCGACGACCATTTCGGGAGTCAACTCCGCGTCGCTGAACCAGATTCCTCCGTAGCCGTTGATCTGCAAATCAAACAGCCCCGGCGCGACATACGGCCAGTCGGCGACGGCACCGTCCGGCAAAGCGGGAGTGACCGCCGCGATTCGTTCGCCGTCGATCTCGATCCGAACGGGTTCGCCGTTGTCGTAGCGTCGGGCGTTGAGGTACATGGTGTTGAGTTCCCTCTACCCCTTGTGAAGACGGTTTGGGGGAGGGGCGTGCGTCTCACAACTTCGTTCGAAAGTGAAATCGAGAGACGCTTGCCCCTCACCCCCGGCCCCTCTCCCCCAAAGGGGAGAGGGGGGTTTGGTCAATCACCGTGCAGCTTCCGCAGCCGCGGCGATGTTCGCAGGATCAACTGCGTCCGCTCGAATTCGTTGAGCCAGTCCTGCGTCACCGCTTCGAGGAGCGTTTTGTCTTGCGGGATGAGGCCCGTTGGGCACGTTGCGCCGAGTTGATCGGCGGCCATTTGGCGGTACTTCGAGATCGTCCGGTCGCCGTACCAGCCGACTTGTTGGCCGTCTTCGCTAAGAAACACAACGACTGGAACGCGGGCACCACCGCAGATCGACAACGCGGCACACAGGTCCGGGCTGGCGTCGCGGTCGAAATAGCGGATGTGGAGCCGCGGGCTGGCGGCTTCGAAGTGCGTGAAGATCGGACACTGGTTCACGCAGTCACCGCACCACGTTCCCGACAGGCAGAGAATTTTCATTTCGCGCTGGAAGCCAGCCAGCAGGTCGCGCTGAGCCGGTGTCAGCTTGACCTGGTCGTACACGGCGGCCCAGCGGCGGCGCTGTTCCTCGTTGCCGTAGGTTTGAAGGAACTCGGCGTAGTTTTGTCCGGCTTCGAATTTGGCGGCGTAGTCCATGGGGAGGTATTTCGATTTCAGATTTTCGATTTGCGATTTGACTGGAGAATGGTTGCGTTTCGACGAATTCGTTCGACCGCGTCCACGAATTGCCGCAACGCTTCCGGGCCTTCGAGAAGTATGGGGTGATGCAGCGTCAGGACGCGGGCGTCGGCATCCGTGGCGTGAGTCAGTGTACCGATCGGACGAAACCGCGACGAGGCATGGGTCAGGTGGAGCGAGCGGAATCCGGCGTCGAGGGCGATCCCATCGGCTCGCATCGCTTCGGCGAACAAGTCTCGGGACAATCCGCCGAACGCAACGGGGTCGTATTGCAGGCCGAACTTGTAGTAGCCGGGTTGCGAATTCGCGACCGCGTTCTCGAACGGGCGCAGGCCGGAAACGTTGGCCAACAGTTCGCGCAGCCGGTTCGCGCTTGCGGCACGACGTCGATTGAATTCGGCGAGGCGTTCGCACTGCGGCAGCAAGGCCACGGCTTGCAGTTCGGAGAGCGGATACGCGTCATTGCCGCGTTGTGTGTACAGCTTGATTCGCTGGGCGACATCGGCGAGCGATGTGATGACGGCTCCGCCGCGGCCGGCGGACAGGAGTTTGCTCCCACCAAAACTCAAGATGCCGACGTCGCCCCACGTGCCAGCGGTTTTTCCCGCGATCGTCGCGCCGGGCATTTGTGCGGCGTCTTCGATCACGGGAATCGGTGGAGTTTGTTGACGGGCGATACGGACGACGTCGGGCATCGACACCACGCCACCGTGCAGGTGCGAGACGATGATCGCTTTCGTTCGCTTGGAAATCGCAGCGGCGAGGTGGGACGGGTCGAGGTTCCCGCTTGTCGGATGGATATCGATCAGCACCGGAGTGGCCCCGACGGTCAGCACGTTTTGAAAGTTGCCGCGAAAGTCGTACGCCGCGAGGATCACTTCGTCACCGGGACCGACGCGGAGGCCACGCAACGCCAATTCCATCGCCACCGTCCCGCTGGAACACAGCATGACGTGGCACCCGCCGTGCGTCTGTGCGACGACGTCCGTCAGCTTCGACGTATGTGGTCCGTGATATTTGCCCCACGAGCCGTCGGCCAAAGCGGACTGAACCGCCGCAGTCACGGCGGGGTCTGAGCCCGGCCAGTCCGGTGGACCTTGCGGGCGGATCGGACTGCCACCGAGAAGGGCTGGCAAATCGTCGCGGTCGCGTGCGGGAGTGTTGGGCACAGCGGCTTCCAATCCCGCGGCGTTGCGAAGGAGTGCTGTGGTCCGGACGCCCTCGTCCGGACGAGGGCGTCCGGACTACTGAATGGCCAGCCAGCCGGAGGTCACTTGGCGTTCGCCTTCTTTTCGAGCTTGCTCTGCCGGTCACGCCAGTTCGGCGGCAATTTTTTCAGATGCAATTCGAAAAATCCCTGGATGTATTCTTCCAAGGTCAACTGGCCCGACTTGAGGTTCTTGCTCAACATTTGCGTGCCGCGGAGGTTCCCCTCGAAGGTCTTCAAGTTCATCCGGTCCTTGTTGTCCCGCGTTTCGAGTTGGTCGAAGATTTTTTTGGCCTGGCCTCGATCTTCGGAGTCCTTCTTCGTGACGCACACCAAGAATGCCACGCCACCATTCGGATCGACCGCCGGGGAATAACTGGTTCGCAGTAAATTCAGCGCGGCATTGACCGGGACACCAGCGAAGCCGGTTTGCGGGGAGAAGAGCACGATGGCCCGCACATCCTGGCCGCGAGGCGTTTGAAAACCCACCTGGCCGTCAGAGTGCGGCTTCTTCAACCAGTCGTTCGCAGCAAAATTGAGAGCGACAGTGGCTCCCATTTCCGCGCCGACGACGGCCAGCTTGTTCATGTTGAGTTCCTGAGCCTGATGCCGCTCGTAGATGAAAGTCTTCACGACCTCCATGTCGTAACCGATCATGGCTTCGACATCCCCCTTCTTGACGTCGCCAGCGGACGCCTTCGTCGCTTTGGGGGCGGGCTTCTTCTCTTTTTCATCCTTCTTTTTTTGGTTGGCATTGCCCGATCCGGTGGTCGTGGCGGAGGCGATTCCCGTCCCTTTGCTGTCTCCGTGACCATGCAAATCAACAGTGATCACGGCGTACCCTTCCTTGTGCAACGTCGAGGCCAACCCCTTGTCTCCCTCCCACACCAGCCGGTTTCCGTCCTTCATGTGAAGCAATACGACAACCGGCGATTCCTTGCCACCGCTCGACTTGTAGTACGTGATCGCAATCGGAAATCCATCGGTGGTTTGGATGACTTGTGCCTCCGGCTTGGCGAGTTCGCCGCCTTTATCTCCCTGACCGAAGGCTCGGTCGGCGGGAAGGATGCCAGCCAGACAGGCCGCGGCGGCGAACAGCGTCGTACGAACGAAGGCAGATGTCGTCGGGAAACAGGTCATGATGAGCCGGTGAAGTCCTGGACAGCGAAGTTGGAATTCGTGACGGATAACCAACAAACTCGTGTCCGTCGCGATGTGCTTGCCCGATTCTACAGGCATCCGGCGAGTCGGGTCAATCAGGCTCTATTCTCGAACTTGGTTCCACCACGAGAAACACCGGTGGATCTGCGAGCCGTCCGATCAATGTGTTGAACAGGGGTCGGAATGTGTTATGCTCCGCCCGGCGATCCAACTTGCGCCGTCCCACCGAGTTTCCACCAGTCCGTTTTCCTGCGCGATCGACATGGCGGTCATCAATCCTCGACTCCCCGCCGTCGCTGCCAACTTCTATGAGTTGTTGGACCTGTCGCCGTTCGAGACGGATGTCGCCCGCATCCATGATCGAGTGCGGGAGACGGCGAAAGACTTGCGAAAATACCAAGTCGGGCCGTACGCGGCACAGGCCGAGGCGTGTTTGAACCGGGTTGCGGCGGCGAAGCGCTGCCTGCTCGATCCACCGCAGAAAGCCAAGTATGACGAGCAGCTACGCGATGAGTTGGGGCTGCCGCCGATGGCTGTCCGCTCGAGTTGGTCGCCATCGTCCGGTAAGGACGACATGTTGCCGCATCACCCCAATCCGCTGTTGGGTATCGTTGCGCGTGGTCTGCATTACCCCGTCAGCGTGTGGCATAGCCTGCGACAACTCATGGTGAAGCAGACACCGCCGGAAGACGCCACCGTGATCGACTCGTCGCCCGTTTCGGAAACGGCTGCTCCGGTTGACAGCGATCCAAACCCTGACGCCAACGGTTCACCATGGGTGACAATTCCGCTGGCGGAAGCCGCCTCGATTCCGAAGATCTCGTAACAATTTGTCCCGACCCCGACGAGCCGGACTGCCGAACCGGTGAGACGCCGACTCGAAATGGCCAACGGCAAAAAAACTTGTCCTTCTTCGCGGAATCCACCCACCGAGCGGCAGCTCGACCACTGCGGCTGTGCCGCCAACGATTCAGAACTGACGCATGCCGCAATCTGATTTTTCGGGACTGATCGGGATCGACCTCGGCACGACCTTCTCGTGCATGGCGAGACTGTCCAAGGATGGCACGCCCGTCACGATCCCCAACCGCGAGGGGGACCGCATCACCCCCAGCGTTCTGTTGATCGAGGATGATCTGGTCATCATCGGCAAGGAAGCGAAGCGGTCGGAGTGTCTGGCTCCGGAAAAAACAGCGGTGTGCGTGAAGCGCGACATGGGACTGGATCAGTACGGTCACTCGCTCGGCGGCCGCGCGTTTCGCCCCGAAGTGTTGTCGGCGTTCATTTTGAAACGGCTCAAAAACGACGCGGAAAACCGGATCGGGCCGGTGACGCATGCGGTGATCACCGTCCCCGCGTATTTCGACGACACGCGCCGCAAGGCGACTCAGGACGCGGGGAAGATCGCCGGATTGAATGTCATCGACATCATCAACGAACCGACCGCCGCGGCTTTGGCGTACGCGTTCGATCAACATGTCCGCCGGCACGCCGAATCGAATTCGCTGGCCGGCGAGCTCCCCAAAAAAGAGACGACGGTGCTCGTGTATGACCTCGGCGGTGGCACATTCGACGTGTCGTTGGTGCGCATGTCGCCCGACAAGTTTGAGACGCTCGCAACCGATGGCGATGTGCGACTGGGTGGACGCGATTGGGACCAGCGGCTGGTGGATTACGCGGCCGAACAATTCATCGCCGCGCACGGTTCGGACCCGCGTGAAGACCCCGAATCGCTGGCGTTCCTCTACCAGGCCGCCGAACAGGCCAAGCACGCGCTCAGCGTGCGGCCGGCGACGAAAATCATGGTCCTGCACGCCGCGACACGGATGTCAGTCGAGATCACCCGCGAATTGTTTGAGGAACTCACCAGCAGTCTGCTCACGCGCACGGAGATGACGACCGACCTCGTGGTGGAATCGGCCGGGCTGACATGGAAAGACGTGGACCGCGTCCTGCTTGTCGGTGGCATGACCCGCAGTCCGCCGGTTCGCGAAATGCTGCGTCGCCTGTCAGGAAAGGAACCAGACGCGAGCCTGTCCGCGGACGAAGTCGTCGCGCACGGTGCGGCCATTCACGGTGGCATGCTACTCGCCCGCCAACGGGCCGGTGATTTTCCTGACGCTCCACCGCGCTGGGCGAACTTCCAAACAGTCGATGTCAATTCGCACAGTCTCGGTGTCGCCGTGCGGACTTCGTCCGGCTACGCGAACAGCATTCTGATCCCGAAGAACACGCAGTTGCCGGTCACGAAGAGCAAGGTCTACCAAACCAGCTCGGCCAACCAGAAACAAGTCCGCGTCCGCATCCTCGAAGGCGAAGCGGTGGAAGCCGAAGCGTGCGTGCAAATCGGCGAACTCCTGATCCGCAACCTGCCGCCCAACCTGCCTCCGCGTTCACCGATTGAAGTCCAGGTCAGCTACGGCACCGACGGCCGAATCTCCGTCGTCGGCCGCGACCTGACGAGTGGCAAGCTGGTCGAAAGCGTCATCGTCCGCGAGGGTGGGCTGACCGAGAACGAACTCGGGCAGGAGGCACAGCGGATTGTGGGGCTGGAAGTGGGGTAAGGAATGCCGATTTCCGAATGCTGATTGCCGAATGGTTTTGCAAGACCGGGAATCGTGTTACTCTGACTACCAGTGACGTGCGGCTGGCGCGCGTCTTCATTCGACAATCGTCATTCGGAAATCGGCAATTCCATGAAACTCGGCATTGTCACCTACATGTGGGGCGCGGAATGGGATCTGCCGACGCTCATCAAGAATTGTGCGCTGACCGGGTTCGAGGGAGTCGAACTGCGGACGACGCACAAGCATGGCGTCGAGATCTCGCTGTCGAAGACCGAACGGGCGGAAGTCCGCAAACGGTTTGCAGACTCACCGGTGAAGTTCGTCGGTCCTGGCACCGCCTGCGAGTACCAGAATGCCGATCACGGCATCGTGCAGCAGCAGATCGAACTGACGAAGAAGTTCGTCGAACTCTCCGCCGACATTGGCGGCACCGGCGTGAAAGTGCGACCGAACGGGTTCGCGAAAGGAGTCGAACAGAACAAGACGATCGAGCAAATTGGTTTGTCTCTGCGCGAGTGTGCCAAGTTCGGCGAGGGTTTTGGACAGGAAATCCGCGTCGAAGTCCACGGCAACGGCACGGCGGACCCGGCCGTGATGCAGAAGATCATGCAAGTCGCCAACCATCCCAAGGTGGTGGTCTGCTGGAACTCGAACCCCGGCGAAACCGTCAACGGCTCGCTGGCGCACAGCTTCGGCCTGCTCAAGAACAAACTCGGCGGCACCGTCCACATCCACGATCTGTTCGACAAGCAGTACCCGTACCGCGAGCTGTTCAAACTGCTGCGCGATCAGGATTACAAAGGCTACTGCCTGTCGGAGAGCCCCCCGACGACCGACCCGATCCGGGTGATGCACTACTACCGGGTTCTGTTTGATGAATGGACGAAGGGTTGAGAGTGGATGGTTGAGAGTTGAGAGAATGAAGTCGGCAAGCTGATCATTGATGGGGGCATCGAGTGGTCGAGCCGTTGGTATTGCGGTCGCCGCGATTGATTCTCCGCTCGCTCCGATTGGAGGATTCGGAACCAATTGCCGCGTACCGGTCCCTGCCCGCCGTGGCTCGTTTTCAATCGTGGGATTCGTTCGAACCTGCCGATGCAGTCCGATTGGTCACCAGTCAAGCCGCGGTTGTGCCGGATACTCCCGGAACCTGGCTCCAGTTGGCATTGGTGCTTTCCGAGTCCGCGACGGTGATCGGTGACTGCGGCATTCACTTCCTTGAGGACGCCCCTCGACAGATTGAATTGGGGATCACACTGGCGCCAACGTACCAAGGTCGTGGGTTGGCGACTGAGGCCCTGGGCACTGTCTTGGAGTATGCGTTCGACCGGCTCGGCAAGCACCGGGTCATCGCCGTGACCGACGTGGAAAATCAGGCGGCGGCGAGTCTGTTTCGCCGTCTCGGCTTTCGGCAAGAAGCTCGCTTCGTTGAGCATGTGTGGTTCAAGGAGGCGTGGGGCAGCGAAGACGTGTTCGCGCTGTTGCGTCGGGAGTGGCAGGCGCGCCGAAACTCTGGCTGAGCCTGCACTGCGCCCAGCGACATCTGCCGCCGACTCTCCTGTTCTCTCAACTCTCAACTCTCAACTCTCAACTCTCAACTCTCAACTCCACCCGCTCAACTCTTCGCCGGTGCTTCGACAATCGGCAACGGAGTCGCCGCCGTGCCGACCAGTGTCAACAGTTCGTCCTTGACTTCTTCGTCCTGGACGTAGATTTCGTCCAGTTCGTTGCCGTCCATGCAGCGGCGGAGTAGAAAGTCGATGATCGTCGCGGCGGTCCAGAACCATGCCTTTCCCGGCTATCGCTGAGGCATTCGAGAATCGTAGCGGACGCAACTTGCGTCGGCATCGGACGCTGACAGCGTCCGCCACGAATGTCTCACGTCAAGCCGTGCGAGGTATCGCTGTGGACAAAGCCCACGGCGAATGCCGGGTCAGACCGGACTGATTCTTAACCACGCCCTCGGCCACGAACGAAAGTGAGTGCCCCATGAAGTTGCAGATTGTGCTCTCCTCTGTGGTGTTCCTCTTGCTCTTTTTGGCGTCGTTAGGAATCGACGCCGCAGAGCGTCCCAACATCGTTTTTGTCCTGATTGACGACTTCGGCTATGCCGACTCTGGGCCCTACGGAGCGAAGGACATTCGCACGCCGAACATCGACCGGCTGGCGAGCGAAGGGGTCAAGTTCACCGACTTCTATGCCAACGCTCCGGTCTGCACACCGACGCGATGCGGATTCATCACCGGACGCTGGCAGCAGCGAGTCGGCTTTGAATGGGCGATGGGGTTTTCGGCAGAGTCCTTCCGACGGAAGGGGAATGACTGGGTTCCGGAGCCGGATTTTCATTCGCTCGGTCTGCCGACCTCCGTGCCGACGCTGCCGAAAATGCTCAAGGCCGCCGGCTATGCCACGGGGGCGTTTGGCAAATGGCATCTCGGCTACAAGGACGAGTTCAATCCGACCAAACACGGCTTCGACGAATACTTCGGCGAACTGCTCGGACACTGCGATTACTACACGCACTCGTACTACGACGGCACCTACGCGCTGCGCGACGGATTGGAGCCGGTGAAGGTCGAGGGATACCTAACCGACCTGATCAATCGGCGCGCCGTCGAGTTCGTTCGCAAGCACGCGAGCGAACCGTTCTTTCTGTACGTCCCGCATCTCGCGGTGCATAGCCCGTATCAACCACCCGGCCGGCCCAAGCCGAGCGTCACCAAAGCGAACATGTATCAGGGCGACCGCCGCACCTACGCCGCGATGGTCGAGAAAGTGGACGAGGGAGTCGGGATGCTGCTGGCCGAATTGGAGAAGCAGGGGGTGCTCGACAACACACTGTTCGTGCTCAGCAGCGACAACGGCGGCGAGCGGTACTCGGACAACTCGCCGTTGTTTCATCACAAGTCCACGCTCTGGGAAGGAGGCATCCGCGTCCCCTGCCTGATGCGCTGGCCGACGAAGCTGCCGAAAGGAAAAGTCACGAACCAAGTCGGTATCACGATGGACTTGAGCGCGACGTTCGCCGCCATCAGTGGGGCAGGCTTCCAGCCTGCCAATTCCAATCCCCCAAGGCTGGCTGGAAGCCTACCCCACATTGCCTTCGACGGCATCAACCTCCTTCCGGTTCTCACAGGCGAACAGCCGGAGCAACCGCGCACACTTTGCTGGCGCATCGATCGGACCGGTCGCCAACAAAAGGCAGTACGCCACGGCTCGTGGAAGTACATCCAAGACAGCAACGTGGAGATGCTGTTTGACCTGTCCACCGACATCGGCGAACGACGCGACGTGTCGTTCCAGAATCCGGAAACCTTCACCGACCTTAAACGCCGCCTGGCGGCCTGGGAAGTGGAACTGGCGAAGGAACGGACCGAGTTCCTCGTCAAGTAGCGGTTGCTCGTTTCATTTCTTGACGCGTGGATCACTGCCGTAGGTGCCGTCCTTTTCCTCGCTCGGTAGTTTTGGTCGCGAGCGATCCGGCCGGTCGTCGGCGAACCACTGGTTTTTGGAAAACCGGAACGATTCGGGCGATGTCTTGGCTCCGATGTTTACTTCATCGCCAACCTTTGACCGGCGGAAGACAATCGCGTTGTTGTCAACGAGCACGTTACGACACGGGACGAAGCTGTCGTCCGTGGTCTCTTGAAGGATTCGGAACACCCACTTCTCCGGAAAGAGGATCGTGTTGCCGGTGAATTCCGCACCATCCACGCCCGTGAAGGCACAGGCACACAGTGATCCCGATATCACATTCTTCCGAATGTTGACCCGCCGTGCCTCGTACTTCGCCCCCACCGGTCGAAAGTACGCCAACCCCGTCGAACCACCCGCATTGATCGGACGTTGCCCGGCGTCGAAAAAGTGACACTTCTCAATGGTCACATCTTCGCTGCCTCCTTTGCATTGAACTCCGCTGGCCTGCGAGTGGCTCGGTTTGCCGGTGAACTTGCACGCGGAGATCACGACTCGATGGCAACCGACCAGATCAATCGCCTGTCCGCCCCAACCCTCAACCATGCAGTCGTTGATCGCCACGTCTTCCAGCCCGGAGCACTTGATGCCGTCGAAATTTCCTTTCGGCCCGATGTCGCTGATGTCGAGACGTTTCAACGCCACGTTCTTCATCGGCCGATCGGCACGGCCGCCGTCGTCCAGATTGAGACCGTTGTGACTCTGCCCGCTGATCCGCAAGTGACGCAGTTTCAAATTGGAGCAGCCAGAGAAATGCCAGGCATAGTTTCCCCCAATGAAATGCGGAGGCTTGTCGGGATCGGCGGCTTCGACAGTCAGATTCGCCACGTCTTTGACTGCCAATTCGCCTGGGTAATTTCCCGGAGCGAGCCGCAGAGTCGTCCCGTCTGCGAGCGCAGGCAGCGCCGTCTTGAGGTTCGCCGCATCGCGCACCAGCACGATGTCTGCCTGAGTCGGACTGACGAGCGTGAACCAGACCGTGAGACAACAGCACAAATGAGAACTCATGGTGGACTCCGTAGTTGGTGTCGGCCGCGGCGGATGATCGTGATCCGTTGCAAATCTTCTGCAACTCGGATGGATTATCTTCGATGTCCTACAGCTCGCTGACAGGACGCGATGTTGGAAAGTTGGTTGCGCTCGAGGTTGAAAAGGCTCAAAGCCCGATGGCAGCGATAGTGTTTTTCGTGAGCATACAGGTCTCCGCGAATTCCTTCGACGGTCACTTCGGCTCCAGGCATCGGATGGTTTGGGACACCACTTGCCGACTTGCAGACGAATACAACTCGCGGAGCCACATGACAACTCGAACCTTTCATCATTGGCATCTGATCTCCGACTACATCGCCGACGTTCGCATCTCCATCGGTTGCTTGAGCAGCCACAGACTGAAGACGCTGAAGGCGATCATTCCCGCCAGCATCGGAAGCTGGCTGCGGAAAGCGGCGGAGCGTGAGCCAAACATTCGCACGGACGTCCGCTGGGCCACCCACAAACTGTAAACGTGGCCGACCAATACGAGCAGCACTTGCAGACCCCACAGCACGTCGAGCGAGACCAGCGGCGGAACGTTCCAGCGCGCGGTGCCGAACCAATTTTGTCCCCAGCCGAACGGATCGCTGATCAAGGTCACGACCTTCGGGCCTTCCATCAGCAGATGCTCGAGGTTGTGGGCCAGGTGATAGAACAATGCGATCGGCAGCAGGGCGTATGAGTAGCGAATGAAGTAGTCGCGGTAAGCATTTCTGAATGACGAATGACGAAATACCCAATGACGAAGGAATGACGAATGTCGAATGACGAATGACGAAACGGCATGCCCGTTCCCGTTTCGTGCTTCGTCATTCGAACTTCTTTCGTCATTGGGTACTTCGGCATTCGTCATTAACAACGACACCCACACCAGCACCGCGTAAATCAAAATCGGTGCCGCCATGAGCGCAGCCATCCCCAGAGTGAACGACAGCAACCGTCCGGCCGAGAACGACGAGTTGAGCCATTCGGTTAGACGTGCCCAATTCGGTGTCATCGTCAGGCCGTGAAATCCGGTGATCGACAGCATCAACAACGCGAGATACGACTCATCCGTACGCGGACGGTGTTCGTGGACGAGATCCTCGCCCCATGGTCGCAGATTCAACGCGAGATTGTCGTGCGGACAAGCCTGTAAGCACTCGCTGCATTGGATGCAGTACGTGTTGGTCGCCAGGTTGCCGGGGTACAGAAACGTCGGACAGCCGTAAGCGGTCTCGCTGCCGTGGACGCACTCTTTGGTGCGGCAGTCTTTGCAGACGGTCGCGTCCTTCGAGCGAATCTCCACGCCGGAGAACATCGCGTACAAACCGCTGACTCGCCCGACGATGCAGGCGTAACGGCAGAAACCTTTCTTCTCGAACAGAAACGCGCTGACGATCGCCATCAGCAACATGGCGATCGCCAGATAGGCAGTGACCACGGGCCGCATCGTCACGCCAAAGCCTAGCTCAATCCACGTCAGGCCCACGAACAGCACGGTCGCGATGACAACGTTCCGCGCAACGTGCGGCCACTTCAGATTCAGGCTCAATCCTTCGTTGCTCTTCTTCCAGAACCGCAGCTTTTCCATCCAACCGGCGACCGCATCCCACGGGCAAATGAAACACCAAGCTTTGCCGGCAAACATGATCAAGATCACCAGCCCGCCCCACCACACGGTCCAAGTCAGGATCGGAGCGATATTCATCGCCGGGTTCTGATTGCCGAACAACCCCGCCGCGATCACCAGGAAGAACAGGCTGACGACGATCAGTTGCAGAGCGAACCGAAACGGCCGCGACGTCACCAGCCAGCGGATGATTCGCGAGTCGAGCACGTTCAACCGATTCGGCTGAACCGCGTAGCCACGTTCGCCAGAACGTGGGGGAATCAGGCTCGACCCCAATTCGCCCACGCTCTGGCGAGCGTGGCTACTCACCTCGCCAAGAACGGGCAATTGCCAGTCCTCACGGCGTTGGCCAGCGGTGATGCGGTCGAGGCTCTCAAACGTGCCAAAGCTCACGACCATCACGCAGGCAATCGAGACGTAATACATCCACGACGGGATGCCCCACATCGTGTGCATGAAGAACGCGGCCGGATCGGCTTTGAATTGCTGCCGATGTTCCTCGCCACAGAGTTGATACGTCTTGCCGAGATATGTGGCCGTCTTGACCTCCGCCGTATCGAGCAGCGATTTGCAGACGACACAGCGGTCGCCCAGGTATTTGCTCGGCGTGGCCGCGAACCGATCGCGACACGCCTTCGTGCAGAAGAAGTAGTCGTGTCCGTCGTGTTTGGCGGCGAAGCCCCAACTTGGCGTGACCTCCATGTGGCAGACCGGATCGATGTGCGACTGGTTCGAGTCCGCAGCGGGTTGACGATTCGACAACCAGACCGCGACACCCATCGCGATGAGCAGCGAATACGGCAGGAAGATTTTGAGGAGCGTGCGCATGGTCGGTCAGAGGTCAGAGGTCAGAAGCTCGGTTGGCTGATGCGGGACTTCCGTGCCTCGTTGATTCGCCGCACGACGCCGGTTGCGTTTCACCTTGATGGCACGCACAACGAGCAAGAACACGCCCAGTCCCGCGCCGATCGCGATCACCACTGACTTTGTGGCGGTGGGCTCGCCGGCAATCATCAGGAACGGGATCACTTCTGGCTTGCCTTCGACGTCCATCGTCAGCTCGGCGATGTACTCGCCGTCGTCGGGGAACGTCACGAAATACTTGTGCTGGTTGCCGGTCGGTTCGTGAACGGTCGGCTCGAAGATGAGCGTGTTTTCGCCGAACGTGGCCGTCCTCACGGCTCGCAACGACACCGGGAGTTCATACGGCAGGCCGGTGTTCCGGTCCTTGATGTAGAACGCAATCGTTGTCCGCTCGCCGGGGACGGGATGACCGGGGAACGACGTCATGAGTAAGTCGTAGGGGCCAGTCGTCGCGGGATACTCCAGCGTCGGAGCCTGCGGGTAGTTTTCTTTGTACGAGTAGTGCGGCAGGCCGAGGATGTGATGGGCGTGTGCCAATGACGAATGACCAATGACGAATGACGAAAAAATGACGAATATCGAATGACGAAGAATCTGAGCCGGCACCGTTCGAGCTTCGGCATTCGGGCCTCCTTCGTCATTGGGTCTTTCGTCGTTCGTCATTCTGATCACGGGCAGCATCCAGCGAAACCGCAGCGCGTCGTCGTCGCAGGCTCGCACGCAGTTTCCACAGTTGGTGCATTCCATGCCAGTGATCTGGACCAGCATTGGGCGCAGATCGAATTGGCAGACGCGGACGCATTCGCCGCAGTGGACGCACTTGTTTTCGTCCCGTTCGATACGCACGACTCGGAAGCGGCCGAGCAGCGAATAGAGCGCACCGCCGGGGCAGATGTAGCGGCACCACCAGCGCTTGCTGACGAACAATTCGATCGCGCAGATTGCCAGAAGCACATACGCGCCGATGCCGACCGTTGAGCCGAACACGAACAGGTGCATTTCGCGGCTCATCACGGCGGGTGGATAAAACAGAGCCACGAACGGCACGCCGGTGACTCCGACCAAACCCAGCACGACGGTCAAAACGAAATACTTGTTCTTGAGCGAGAACTTGACGTCACGCTCGCGAATCTCGGCGATCCGCAACAGTCGGCGGCATTTGTCGACGAATTCCAGCAGCGTGTTCATCGGGCAGATCCAGCCGCAGAAGACTCGGCCGAGTAACACCGTGACGGCGACTGGGATCAGCAACGACCAAAGCATCGGTTTGTAGAACGACCGGCTGCTGATGATCGCTTCGGCTCCGGCCAACGGATCAGAAAGGCTCACGCCGAACAGCCGCGCCGACCAGATCGTACCTTGCGTTCGTTCCAGCAGTTGTTGATGCCGGTCGTCTTTGTTGACCACTCGTGCGATGCCGCGCACTGCCACGTTCCGCCAGTTGTTCTCGCCGAGATCGTGAATGGCATGTGCTTCTTTGAAGTGCGTGTAGAGCGCCATGATCGGCAGCAGCACGAGCACGCCAAGGCTCAGCAGTTGCACGCATCGTCGCGCGATGGGAACGAGCCAACGAATCATGACCGGACCTCCTGACGGTCGATCGGCTCGACGCGGATTGCGTGCGGGTAGCGGATGCAGACTCGCTCGCACAGACCGCAGCCGACGCAGGCGTTCATGTCGACGATCGGGCGAGCCCACATACCGGTCTTGAGCGCTCCCACGGGACAGGCTTTGAGGCACGTTCCGCAAGTGAAGTCGTTGTACGAGTAGCACAGATTGAGATCGACTTTGGCTTTGCCCATCTGGGCCTTCTGCTGGATGTCGATCAGCGTCTTGGCGATGAGTTGCAACGCACCGCTCGGACAGGCTTCCGTGCAGCGGAGGTGTTCGGTCTCGACGCGACTGCACAACATGCAGGCTTGCTCGCGCGGCTGAATGAACGGCGTGCCGGCTCGCGTCGGTCCCTCCGATTCGGGCGTGGCTTTGATGCAGTGATTCGGACAAGCGTCGGCGCAGCGTTGGCAGCGGATGCACGTCGAGAGAAAATCTGCTTCCGGCAGCGCTCCCGGCGGACGAATCGGCGTATGAGCGTGGGCCGGTTGATTGAACAGGCCCACGCCCACGGCCCCCGTCGCGGTCGCCGCGCCGAGGCCGAGCAGATTGAGAACGAAATCACGCCGGTCGATTGTCATGTGCAATTCTCCGTCGTAGCCACGTTCGCCAGAACGTGGGGCGTCCGGCCGAATGCCCACACTCTGGCGAGTGTGGCTACGATCAAATCTTCTCCACGCGCGCAGCTAGTTTCTTGAAGTCCACCTGGCCGCTGACGGGATCCCACGCGCGGTGGCTGGTCGCGTTGGAGAGCCATTTGTTTTTGTGCGGCTCGGCGCTGTCGGCCACCGAAAGATTCCACGGGCTGAACATGTAGCCTTCGGGAACTTCGCTGCGCGACGGTCGCAGTTCGCTTTGCAGGCCGACCGTCACTTTGCACTCGAAGCTGCCGCGGCGAGTCATCACGCGGACGAGATCGCCGTCGCGCAGGCCGAAGCGTTTCGCGTCTTCGAGATTCATCTCGACGTATTGCTCGGGGATGAGCTTCATCGTCGTTGCGCCGCGGATCGTTTTCGCAGAGTGAAAATGCTCGTAGACGATGCCGAGGCCCAGCCAGAACGGATAGACGTCCTCGCGTTTGTGGTCGGCGAGCGATTTCGTTTTGTCGTCGTAGATGTGCAGGTCCGGCAGTTCCGGCGGCAACGCCATGTCGCGAGCGACCTCCAGAATGTTCTTGCGACCTTCCTTCGTGGCGGCTGAAAGCTCGTCGATGAGGAATGGTCCCTCGCCTGGCCGATCGCGATGGCCGTACTGCATCAGCTTGGCCGTGACTTCGTGAATCTGGCTGTAGTCTTGCTCGCACAGTTTCATCTTGGCTTTGCCGTCGGGATGAGCGAACGCTCCGTATGGCTTGCCGGCCCAGCCTTCTTGGCCGAGGAAGCGTCGCGGAGTGCCGCCGGCCTTCGCGATCTCGTAGGTCGGGGCTGGCCATTGGACACCGCGCAGTTCGCGGATCTGGTCATACAGGCCGATGCCGTCGCGCTTCTCGACTTCGAGCATTCCGGTGAGGTCCGCATCGCTCCCTTTGCTGGCGATGACGATGTCGCGGAACACCTCTTCCGGGTCGTAGATCATGATCCCGTTGCCGCTCTTGATCTTCTTCTTGTACGGGAAGATTTTCTCACCATCGAGCCCCAACTTCTTGGCGAGCAACTTGCACTTGTCGATGGCCATGTCCATGTCGGGGATGCAATTCGGAGGCGGGTTGTTGGCTCCGTCGCAGACGTAGGCTCGGCGTTCCGATTGGATGTACGTGCCGCCGTACCATTCGCCCCATGTCGCGGCCGGGAAGATGACGTCGCCGTAGAGCAGGTTCGGAGCGTGGCGATAAATCTCCTGCACGACGACGAACATTTTTGTGAGCGCGGGCCGCACCAACGTCTTCACCTCCGGCATGTGGACGTGAGTCGTATACATCCAAAACATGGCGAGCAGTTCGTCCTTCAGCGCCCGCTCCATCATGCCGACGACAAAGCCGGGGTTCGGCAGCGACGCAGTTTGCTTGAGCCGTTCGCGCGGGACGCGCCAAGCATCGGCGATGTGATCGCGCCACTTCTCGTTGGTGATCGGCTGATTGAACGGCAGCCGGCTGGTGAGGCCCCCCATCAAGCGTTCGCTCATGGCGTTCGGCTGACCCGTTTGCGAATGACTGCCGCAACCCGGCCGACCCATGTTGCCGGTCAGCAGATGCAGATTGATGACGCTGATCGTGTTGTGCTGGCCGTGCAGCATCTGGTTGTAGCCGATGCCCCAGAAGCTCAAGACGCCGCCGCGCCCGCGACGCCGCCCCTTCAGCGTCGCCTCGGCCCAGGTCTTCGCGATCTGTTCGATCTGCTGCGGAGTGATGCGGCCTCGGTCCAGCAACTTCAGTCGCTCGCACACTTGCGCCGGCGAGTAACGCTCCTTCACCCCCGCGATGTATTCCTGATAGCCGGCCACGTTCTGAGCCAGCCAATCCTCCGGCATGACCGCTTCGGGATACTTCGTCAGCAGGACGTGAGCGATCGCGTTCTGATAACTGATGTCGCCGTTGAGCGTTTGCAAGTGCAGGCTGTTGCGCGGATTGATGTCCTCCAGCCCGATGACCGTCGCCGTGCGACGCGGGTCGGCGACCAGCGTCGGAATGCCCGCCTTCTGCTTGTAGTCGGCGACTCGCCAAAACAGGATCGGGTGCGCCTCGCGAGCGTTGTGCCCCCAGAAGACGATGAAGTCCGATTCCTCGATGTCCTCGTAACTGGTCGGCGGAGCGTCGCTGCCATAGCTGGCCATGTACCCGGTCGCGGCCGACGTCATGCACATGCGAGCGTTCGCTTCGATTGAGTTGCTGACGAGGATCCCCTTCATCAGCACGTTCTCGATCCACTGCGCCTCCATCGTGAGCTGCCCGCTGCCGTCGAGTCCGACCGCGTTGCCTCCCTTCGCCTTGATGATCTCGGCGATCTTCTCGGCAACGAGTTCCTCGGCTTCGGCATAGGGCATCTTGATGAAGACATCGTCATCGAAGCGTCCCTTCGTCGCCGACACATGCCCGCGCAGCGGATCGCTCATGTCTTTGCGCACGAGCACGTCCGTCAGCCGGTCCTTGTAAATCGGCTCGTAGGCGTTAAGCCCCTTGATGCACTGGATGCCCTTGTTCGTCGGATGCTTTTTGTCGGGCACCATGCCGACGACTTTGCCGTTCTCCACTTTGATGAGCGTCCCGCAACCGACGCCGCAGTAGGGACAGGCCGCTTGCAACAGTTTTATTCCTGGCCCTGCCGCAGCGCCCGGCTTGGCGGTGGGTGCCGCGTTCAAGGCTTCTAGGTATTCCAGCGGCAAGAACGACGTCGCCGTTACAGCGACACCCGTCGTGGCGGCCATCTTCATAAACTCACGGCGATCGAATTCGACGGGGACAGTTTGCTTAGGCATGGCTTATTCCTTGTTGCTGGTGACGCCGGGAAAGGCTTCAGTTCGCTTGAGCGGTCGCGTGTCCGGGCTCCATTGGCGGATGAACGCGACGATGTCGTTGATTTCAGATTGATGAAGATTGGCAAGGCCGTGGCCGGACAGGCCGAAGGCGCGCATCGCGGTGCCGCGCCGGCCGCGGATGATCGTGGCTTGCAGGTAGCCGTCGGTGGCGGCTCGCAAGAAACCGGGGTTGTTCAATTCTGGTGCGAAGCCGCCTTTGCCGTTGTCGCCGTGACAGCCGGCGCAGAAGGCGGCGTAGCCTTCCTTGCCGCGTTCTGGATGAGCGCTTATCACAAAGCGATGTGAAATCTCGGTGCGGTCTTCGTTGGAACGCAGAGAGGCGATGAGGTCGTCGATCTCGGCGGCTTTCAATTCGACGATGCCCGAACCGCGATGGCTCATCGAACGCATCTCGGTCCCGTCGCGGCCGAGCACAATCGTGGCTCGCAGAAAGCCGTCACTCGCGGCGTGTAGAAACGCTGGATTGCGAATGGCGGGGCCGACGGTTCCCTCGCCTTGCACGCCGTGACAACTGACGCACATCTCGCGGTACAGCACCGCGCCACGCGGGGCGTAACCGAGACCGATCCGTTCGCCGTCGATTGCCTGTCGTCCGCGCAGCGAACGGAGGAACGTCACGATGTCTTCGATCTGCGACCGCGACAGATCGGCGTTCCCTTGTTGTCCGCGCAGATGCGGACGCATCTGAGTCCCCGGTCGCCCGAAGCTGATCCATTGTGTGAGCGTCGCGTCGTTGACCGTGTCGAGGAACACCGCGTTCGACAGTTGTGGTCCGAGCGCTCCTTCCGCGTGCGGGCCATGACAGCTCGCACACATACCGGTGAAGAGCGACTCGCCGTTCTGTCGATCGCCTTGCACGCGGAGGTCGGGGAGTTCTTTCGATGGTTGCGTCTGCCACGACCGCAGTAGCGCGATCACGTCGGCGACATCCTCGCTGCTGAGTTGCCGCCACGCGGGCATCGCCGTGCCGGGCCGGCCGCGCACGATCGTGTCGTGCAGGAATTCATTCGAGACGACCGACAGCACCGCTTGATTGTTGATCGACGGGCCGATCTTGCCTTTGCCCGTTTCGCCGTGACAGACCGTGCAGCGGCTGCGATAGAGTTTCAGGCCGGTCGCGACGGACTGCGCTCGGCGCGGGTCTCCTGACCCCGCCGCTTCCGCCGACCGAAGGTCTCCTGAGTTCGATGGTTTGCCAGAATTGTCGAGCGAGTCACCTTCCGAATTGGAGA
>JACRIH010000468.1 GCA_016235885.1 Planctomycetales bacterium
GGACTGGCGCGAATCGCAAAATGGTCCGGGGGCTGACGCCGACCGGCTCGCCGACACCTGTCGGTGACGTCGAACACCATGCGGTTGTAGAATGCAGCCCACCGACTCCAAAGGACAACCAGACTTTTCATCCCGAGACGATTCATGAATGATCCGCTCCCTCCTTCCGCGATTCGCCGGGGATTGCTTGCGCTGCTTGCTTCTCTCGTCGCGTTCCTGCCCGTGGTCGCACAAGACGGTGCTCCCCAACCGGTGGCACAGTCCGAACGGAAGCCGGACGCGAGCGACGAGTTCTTCAAGCGTGGCGAGATTCCCAAACTGCGGATCGACATCGCGGTTCCCGAACTCGACAAGCTGCGTGCTGACAATCGCGCGTACGTGAACTGCCGCGTCACCGAAAACGGGAAGACGGTCTTTCCCGATGTTGGAGTCAAATTGAAGGGTGCGGCGGGGAGGTTTCGGGAGTTGGATGACAAGCCGGCCCTCACGCTGAACTTCGGCAAGTTTCGTCCCGCGCAGTCGTTTCACGCGCTGGACAAGTTGCATCTGAACAATTCGGTGCAGGATGAAACGTACCTGCACGAGCTGCTGTGCTCGGAATTGTTCCTCGGGGCGGGAGTGGCCACGCCGCGCGTGACGCATGCGCGCGTGTGGCTGAACGGCCGCGACTTGGGATTGTTCGTGCTGAAGGAAGGGTTTGACAGTGCGTTCATCAAACGGCACTTCGAGAACAGCAAGGGCAATTTGTACGAGGGAGGGTTTGTACAGGAGATCGACGGCGAATTGAAGAAGGATGCCGGCAAGGGACCGGATGACCGCAGCGATTTGCAGGCGCTCGTCGCCGCGTGCCAGGCGGAGAACCTCAGCGAACGCTGGTCGCGAATCGAGGAACTGCTGGACGTCGAGAACTTCATCACGTTCATGGCGCTGGAACTGATGACGTGTCATTGGGACGGCTACTGTCTGAACCACAACAACTACCGCGTGTACTTCGACCCGTCGAGCAATCGGGCGTATTTCTTCCCGCACGGCATGGATCAAATGTTCGGCGACCCCGGCGCATCGATCCTCGATCAACCCGGCTCGCTCGTTTCGAGTACGATCATGCAGAACCCCGCATGGCGGGCACGCTACCGGCAACGTGTCGGTGAATTGCTTCCGCTCTTTGCCCCACCGAACAAACTGTTGAAGCGCGTGAGCGAAGTGCAGGCCCGCCTGCGTCCCGTTCTGGCGGCGATCAGCCCCGACGCCGCTCGCGAGCACACTGAGCGAGTCAAAGAATTCAAGGAGCGCCTGATCGCCCGGGCCGAGAATCTCCGCGAACAGCACATGCAACCGGAGCCGGAACCGCTGGCGTTCAACGACGACGGCCGCGCTCCGATTCCAAGTTGGCTCGGACGCAAAGAAAACGACGACGCGGAATTGGAAGAGACCGCCAATCCTGACGAGCCGCGGATGTACCGCATTCAATGCGGTGCCGGCGAGCAGACCATTGCGTCGTGGCGTGCGGCCGTGCTGCTGGCCCCCGGCAAGTACAAACTGCAAGGCCGCGTGAAAACCGATGCGGTCAGGACGTTCAAAGACGACAAGGGGATCGGAGCCGGCCTCCGCATCTCGGGAAGTTCCCGGACTAACCACAGGTTGGGTACGGGTGATTGGTCGAACCTCGAATTCGAGTTCGACGTCGATACCCAGCGTCGAGTCGAACTCGTGGCCGAGTTGCGCGCGACGAAAGGTCAGGCGTGGTTTGACGCCGATTCGTTGCGCTTGGTCCGGGTGGTCGCCGAAAAACCATGAGGGCCGGCGATTCGCAGTGTCAACAGAATGACCCCGGCTGCTGCTGAACAGCCGGGGTCGACTCGTCATTCCGGTGCGGTATGTGGGCCAGTGAAGCTAAGCCAGTCGAGTCGCTTCCCCCGCCGCGTCACTCCTTGAGACGGATCACGATCCGATACGTCTCGCGAAGTTTCTCGCCCTCGCGGGTGTGCATCTGAGTGGTGATGGACTTGCCGTTTTGAGTGATCCGCCAGTGCCGGTCGTTGTCGAAATCAATAAGCGTGGTGTCCTTCTCGGTGGTGACTTGCTTCACCTTGGGTTTTTCGTCGGAGAACTCGACCTTGCGGACGAACTGGATGGTGTCGCCTGACACTTCGCAGAGCGGTTTTCCGTCACCGGACTTGTACGTCTTGCCGCCGTCGTCACTGGTCAGCCGCAGCAGCCACGTCCCCCGCAAGGCTGCCGGAATCTCTGCCGGCTTGTCGTCGAATGCGTTCGCCGGTGCCGTCCTCAGCCCGATGGAAACCATCCCGATGACGATCCCGATCAGGATGGATACGGCAGGTCGCGACAGCATGGAACCAACGCGCATGGGGATCACTCCTTGAAGAGGCTCAATCGCGTTTCGCCAACGCCACAGTGGGAGCGACTCTCGAGGAGAGTCGCATGACGTGACGGACAATTTTCGCGACGCCCACTCTCGGCGAGAGCGGGCGTCACTGACGCGGCTGCGTCACACCTTGCCGGAAATGTTCACGAACGTGTGGACATGCGGCAGGACGCGGTAGTTCCAGACAAAGCCCGGGCCTTCCAGACGCCAGAAGTGCCACGGTTGTTTGTCGTTCATTTTGTCGTCTTCGTAGAAGGCGAGGTTGATCTTTTCCATGCCGCCGTTCGATTTGACGATGTTCATGACTTCGTCGGCGTCTTCCTTGCGGTACGGTGAAAGGATCGTGCGCATCACAGCTTCGACAAGTTTCTTCTGATCGGCGGCGAGTTCGGCGAACGCGATGCCCGGTTTGGATTCGCTGGCGGGACGGAACTTGACCGAGCCGGCTTGTTCGCCGGGCGACTTGCCGGCGATGACCGCTTTCTTTCGCTGGTCCGAATTCAGCGCGTCGAACACGCTGATCACGCTTTTGGTCTGGTAGTTAAAAATGTTCTTGTCGCTGTATCCGTTCGGGCTGTGACCGTAGTACATCGGGCCACCGAACGCGGCCCCCGGTTCGCTGTTGCCGTCGCAGCGGATCGTCAGGTGGTGGCCGGAGAACACCAGTGCGAACGGCTTGTTGTCAACCGGTTCACCGAAGATCAACGCCCCCAGCCCTTCGAAAGAACCGGAGCTGTCGAACGTCCCGCCGCGGCTGATCTTGTCGTACCCGTCATCGCCCGAGCAGATGGCTCGCAGGATGCGGTGGACCAATTCTTGCTGCGGCTTGCTGTAGGATTCACCAATCACCTTGTCGAAGTGCGGCGCGTTGACCATCTTCTGCCGCGTGGGGAGTCCATCCTTTTCTCCGCCGTGATTCCACGGGTAGACCAATTCCTTCTTCTGATCTGCGGAGAGGGACGCGAACAACTCGCGAATCATCGCCTCGGCCGGCTTCTCGTTCTTCGCGGCAGGTTTGGCCACGTCGTCCGCAGCCAGAGCCATCAGCGGAGACAGCCCTCCCAGAACGGCCATCCCTTTTCCCAGAGCGCCTATGAATCCGCGTCGATCGAGTTCTTCGCAATCCGAACACACGAGTTTCAGTACTTCGGCCATGAGACACCTCCGAGAGCAAGAAGCGGGACGGGAAGGCACACCCAATGCCGGAACAGCATACCGTCACCGGCTGGGTGGTTCTACTGTCGGCCGTCCTCGTCGTGGTTCAGCCGTCGAGCGTCATTCGCAAGTTTAGGCGACTCGCGTCGAGAACCACCCTGCGTGGTGAGAGATGCTCGGTGTCAATGCTTTCAGCGTGAGCTGACTACTGCTCGATCAAAACTGAGATGACAGGTAGCCGCGTTTCGCCAGAACGCGGGACGCCCGCACTCTGACGATTGCGGCGACCCGTCAATTCAGCTTTGTTGGTCCACTACTCTTGCCGAGCGGGATGAACGAAGTTTCATCAGTCGGCTGAAGCCGACTGATCCGCACAGTGCTGAAGCTTCGCTCAACCAACTTCCTTCACAAAACATACTTGCTACCTCAAACCAATGCAGTACAGAAACCGCTCACCGCGGAGGTAGAACCGGTTTCCGTCCACGATGGGTGGGGCGTAGGCGAGCGTTTCCTGTGCGGGGATGGGCCACGGGCGGTCGAGTTGGGTGGCGATGTGGTTGGTCGCGATCAGCTTGAATTCGCGGCCGGGTTCGAGGACGACCGTCGAGCCTTGGTTGTCCAGCACAAACAAGTGATTGCCGATCAGCGTCGGGCTGGCCGCGACGGCGACCGCGTTGTAGTGGGTCAGGCCGTCGAGCGGCAGTTCGTGGCGATACACCATTTGGCGCGTGGACACGTCGGTCGTGTAGAGGTTTTGATAAATGTCGGTCTGGTACAAAAATCCCTGCCAGACGAGTGGCGAACCGGCGGTCCAGCGGTCGATCCAACCTCCGTCCGGCTTGCGGCTGACTTCTTCAGGCAGATTCAGCGAAG
Organism: Planctomycetales bacterium; assembly: GCA_016235885.1. Lineage (GTDB taxonomy): Bacteria > Planctomycetota > Planctomycetia > Planctomycetales > Planctomycetaceae > JACRIH01. The sequence goes on from JACRIH010000468.1 coordinate 4,415, forward strand.
CGATGAGTTTTGGCTGCCACTCGTTTCCGGCAACACCGGCGAAATCGTACACGCTCGGTGATGTCACGCCGTATTTCGGTAGGTACATGATGTCGCCCAGAATGACCGGCGGCGACCAGCCGGTGTCGCCTGATCCAAACCCCTGCGGTCGGAACAGCAGCTTGCCATCGGACGGGCGGACGACTTCGCCGCGCTGCGAGATGAACGCCGACTGGCCCGCGAACCGCGCTGCCAGCACGGCGGCGATGTTGCGTTGGATGCGATGTTGCTTCCACCGCACCTCACCGGTGCGGGCATCGAGGCCATACAGTTGATCGAGAAACACCGCGAGCACTCCGTCCGCCAGCGCTGGCGACGAACCGTAGCTGAGGTGGTCCGTCTCGACGCGCGTGATCCACTGGCGTTGGCCATCGAGGTCGTAGCAAGCGGCGATGCCCGTATTGCACCAGACGAACACGCGCCGGCCGTCGCTCACCGGCGTGGGCATGGTGAACCCGACGATTCCAAAATGGGCCTCGAAATGATCGTTCGGGTGGATGGCAAAGCGTTGGCTGTCGATCTCGGTCAGGGTTTGTTGCAGTTTGGCTCGCAAGGCGACTCGTCGGACGCGGTCGGTCTCCTGTTTGAGCTGCGCGACGAGCGGATCGACGCGCTCGGCGAACGCGGGTTTTGACTGGCGTTCGCTTTGTGGGACCGCCTCGTAGAAACTGTTGGCGGCCGCCCAGAGGATTTTTCCAGACCGCTTGTCGATGCACAACAGCTCGTCCGGTTCGGCCATCACAAACATCCGGTCCCCGACGATGATCGGCGTCGATGTGCTTCGGCCGGGAAGTTCGGTTAGCCACAGAATGTTTTTGTTTTCGTACGGCACATCGGGCGGGTCCATGATCCGCAAGCAGCACCGCATCTCGGTGAAATCCGGCTTGTTCGACGTGCTCAGTTTGAGCAGCAGCCGATTCCAGCCCGGCTTGAGATCGACATCGAATCGCGGCGACGGCTGGTTCAAGTGCTGCAGCTCGTGCCGGCTGAGAGCCGTGTAGAAACCCAGGCCGATGCCGCGCTCGGGCGAACGATATACTTCCTTGCCGTTGACCCACGCCTTCAGTCCGTGCGCATGTTCGACGACGATTCGCCCCGGCCCGCCACGCGGAGAAAACAGAAACGTGTGCGCGTACGCGAATTGATTTCGTTCGAAGCCAACCACTTTGGCCAGGTCCAGCCACGGCAATTCGGCCGTGCCGAAGACCATGATGTCGTCCGGCGGCACCGTCGCTCGCTTCCAAGTCTTGTCGGCCGTCTTTTCATCCGCCGCCGGTTCGACGGTCGTCTCGCCACCGATCAAATCGCGATCAAATTCCGCCACCGAGTCGGAAACCGCGAACGGACCGAGCACCAACCAGTCCCTGACCAAACCCTTTTTCACCAGCGAAGCCGCTCCCGCATCGCGCCCGGCCGGCCGATCCGCGCTGGCTCGAAATCCCTCCATCACCCCGTGCGGAATTCGAGACCACTCCAACACGGGCCGCGCCTCGGGCCACAACCCGGTCCCGTTTCCCCGCCAACCATTCGTCGGTTCATCGGCCACGGCGATGACGGGGATGAAGCAGAGTGAGAACAGCACTGTCAACGAGGATCGTCGCGAGGTCATGGCGAGTTTCTCCTGAATCGTTATCGCCGAAATCGTGGTTGTTCTGCATGGATGTAGCCCTGTCGCTCCGCGACAGGAAATCCGAATGCTTCGATAGACGTTAGTTTGTGGATGGTTGCGAAGGCGGCATTCCAGGTCGCTTGGATACTTGGCTGTCCTGTCGCGGAGCGACAGGGCTACATTCAGCTCGCCTCCACGCCAACCCGTCGATCCAGATTCGCAGCGGTGGAGCGCCCCACGAATCGAAACCGATCGTCAGGTAGTTCGCGGTTTCGATATCGCTGCCGGAGCGTTCCCAAGTGGCATCGCCCGCAAGGGGCACGGCGAAGTACGTCCAGCCTTCGCGAGCTTCGTTGTACGGCGGTTGGCTCAGCAGGTCGCGACGCGGAGTCAGGCGGAGGAATTTGGAATCGGATTCGTGCAGCGTCACGAGGGGATTCAAATCCTGCCACGCGGGGACGTGTTCGTTGATCGTTTTCACCCAGAACACCAGTTCGCGCCGCCCATCGAGCTTCCAGCCGGCTTGCTTGGACGACGGATAGAGCAGACTGACTCGGCCGCCGCTGTACGGTTGGACGAGTGCCCGCATCGAAACCTTGCCGCACAGAGTCACGTCGCCGTCGTTGGCGAATGTCGCCTTCGATTGCGGATCAATCCAACTCCACGCCGCCGCGTTATTTTCGGTGCCGAGTTCCGGCAGTTCTTCGGTGACGTACAGATCGCGCCACGCGAGATCCGACAAGCGGCCGTTGTGGACTGTCAGACCGAGGCGGACGAAGCCCGGTTTCTCGAACACGTGTGCGAAGATCGGGAGGGTCGAGCGCGAGCCGGAACCGTCGCCGAAGTTCCAGCCAAATTGAAGCGGTCGCGAATCGGAGTCCGTGCTGGCCGAGGCATCGAACCGAACCGTTTGGCCGACGCGAGCGCGGTCAGGACCGGTCAGCTTGGCTCGCGGCGGACGAGACGACGTGTCGGCGTCCGTCAACCGCAAGAAATTCGTCACGTTGCCGGCATCGTGGATGTCGGCCTTCGAGTTCTCGACGAACGAATTCGATCCGACGTGCAACCAATCGGCGTGCTGGAGATACAAGCCCCAGCGGTTCTTCTTCAGCGTGTTTTGTTCGATGATCCAATGAAACGCCTTCCACTTCGGATTCTTCGGGTCGAGGTCGCCAATCGCGGCGATTCCGGCACCATTGTTTCCTTCGCACACGTTGCCGCGACAGATCGTGTGGCTCGACGGGCCGAACATGAACACGATCCCCGCGTGACCCGCCTCGGGCAGGTGCGGCGAATTGTGGTGCCCCGACGACAGCCCGTTGAACGACGCTTCGTTGTCGATCAGCGACGTCTGGTCTGACGCTCCCAGCCAGAAACCGTAGCTGCAATGGTTGGCCTTGTTCTTCCGATACGTGTTCCGTGGCGACCACGCTTCGAACCCGTTGTTGTTCGCGTACGAAACGTCGTTCTCCTCGAACACATTTCCCGTGCTGACCCAGCCGTTGAGTACGCGGACGAAAATGCCGTCTCCCCCATGCGTGCAGTCGTTGCCGACAAACCGGTTGTCGTTCGACCCGCTCTCGATCAGCACGCTCGTCGAATCGCGGGCGTGGACTTCGCCGGGGTCGATCCGAATGCCGTAGCTCAGGTTGTTCTTGCGGATGACGTTTTGCGATGAGTTCCACAGCTTGAGACAAGTGTTCGACGTGCGCGAGAAATCGTTCTCCTCGACGGTGACCTCGCGGCAACCGACGAGCACGCACGCATCCCACACGCGGTTGGCTTTGCATTTGCGCAGGACCGACTTCGCCACCCGTTCGAGAACGATCCCACCACGCCGTCCGTTCTCGCCCCAGCCGAACGCGGGATCGTGAAAGTTGTCCGAGAAGTTGCAGCCCTCGATCGTCCAGTCCGATCCGTCCTCGACTCGCAGTCCCGTCTCCCACCCCTTCGCGTTCACGTTCTTCAGTGTGACGTCCGACACCCCCTTCGCCGAGACGGCGATGCCACGGAATTCCTTCGGCTTCCCGGCCGTACTCCCGACCAACCATGCACCGCGACCGTCGAGTGTGACGTTCGATTTCGTGATGACGATCCGACCGTACGTTCGATTTGGATCGAGGACGGTGTCCTGCGAGACTTCGAGCGCGGCGGGTTCGTCGGCTTTCGGATCGGCCGCATGGAGGCTGGACGCAACGAAAAACAGCGGCAGAATCGCGAGAAATCGTGCAAACATGGCGGCTCCAATCGAGGCGATCGTCAGCGGGAAAAGGCGTGGAGTTGAAATCGGCGTCTGTGCTATAACCCGCCCCCTTCGTGGCCGACGCAGCTTGCGTCGGACGCGGACGCTGGCAGCGTCCGCCACGTTTGCGACAGTCTGCACGATGCAACCGAAAGTTCAAGGATGAACTCAATCATGTCGAATTCTCCGCGTGCGTTGCGACGGTTTCTGTGGTTCGGTGGCATGGTGCTCGCCGTCGGTTTGCTCGGCGTGGCGTGGAAGGCTGAGCCGACGTGGCCGTTGTTTTCCGGATTGCGAACGGCGGACGATCCCGCGACCGGTTCCAACCGCAGCGAACCACGCAACGGCGATCGGGACTTTCTCGAAGCACCCGAGAATGATGACCTGACAGAGATCCTCGACGATCAGCGCGCGACATCGCGACCGGGGACAGCGCGCGTGTCGGGCGAGTTTCGGTCGGACGGATTGCCTGATGAACTGACGGGATCGGGCCGCCGAGGAATCCCCGCCAGTTCGGCCGGGTTCGAAGTCGAATCGTCGCCGCGCGAAACGTCTCGCCCGCGCCGAGGCATCGCGGCGCGAGACGACATAGTGTTCGAGGACGTGCCGCATCGGACGACGATCCTCGCCCAAGCGCCCGAGCAACAAGCCGAGCCAGCAGCGCCCGCGACGGTTGCGGAGCCACAACCGCTATCGCCGCCCGTCCGATCCGAGCCGGCGACGTCGGAGGCTCCGCTCCTGATCGCGGCCAAGACGGCCAAGGATGCGACGCTCGTGGAACTGTCGGCGATCGACGAGATTTACAAAGCGAACGACTACGAAACGGCGCTTCGCGAGTACTCGAAGTGGTACTGGAAAAAACCGGAGACGCGCGAGGCATTGCAGAAGCGGATGGACGAACTGGCGACCAAGGTCTACCTCGCGCCGCAGCCGCACGTGATGGAACCGTACGTCGTCCAGCCGGGCGATCTGCTGCAATCCATCGCCCGCAAGTACCGCGTTTCGTGGGAGTACCTCGCCAAGCTGAACAAGACCGATCCGAAGAAGATCCGTCCCGGCCAGAAGCTCAAGGTCGTCGAGGGACCGTTCGCGGCCGTGGTCAGCACTTCGCAGTACCGGCTGTACATTCACGTCAACGGAGCCTACGTGAAGAGTTTTCGAGTCGGGCTGGGGAAGGACAACAGCACTCCCACCGGATCTTTCACGGTGAAAGACAAGCTCGTCAACCCGACTTACTACGGACCCGACGGCGTGATCAAAGCCGACGACCCCAAGAACCCGCTCGGCGAGCGGTGGATCGACATCGGCAACAGCTACGGCCTCCACGGCACGATCGAACCCGACTCGATCGGCAAGAACGAATCGCGCGGCTGCATCCGCCTGTTGAATGCCGATATCGAGGAGGTGTATGATTTCCTCGTCGTCGGTTCGCAGGTGTTGATCCAAAAGTGATCGGTTGAGCGAATCGACGACGATTCCAACCCGCCGTTGAGGACGAAGCTCCATGACCATCGAGAAGCTGCACAGTGTCATTCAGGCTCAACCGTTTCATCCGTTCACCATTCAGATGGCGGATGGACGAGAGTATTTCGTCCCGCATCGGGATTTCGTCTGGCAGACACCACCCGGACGAACGGTCATCGTCCATTCGGGTGACGAGACCGATGACAGCATGGAAATCCTCGACCTGTTGTTGATGACGGGAATCAACGTCCAGAAGAACGGTTCATCGCCGAAATCTGGCGGCAGCGCTCGCAAGAAGTAACCCGTTTCCAGATCCCACTCGAACTGTCCTGCCTCATTGACTCCCGCCGCGTTCGGCCACAAGCAATCGTGTCCAGTCGTTATCCATTCGTGGGCGCGAAGTGTGTTGACGGTGCTCCACCACTTGAAGACGATTCGCCTCCATCGTGTGAACTGACTCGACAACGGAGATCGCTTTCCATGACGAGATTTGCCATGCCGAGTGTCCTTCTTCTCACCTGCTTGCTGGCTCTGGTCGAGATGCAGGCACCTCGTTCCCAAGCCGTCGCAGAGACCGAAGAGGAGCGACTCAAGCAAGACTACAAGTCCGTGGAGGGAACTTGGGAGCGCACGATCAAAGATGCCGCGGGGAACATGCTGCGAGGCGTCAAGGCTGAGCGAGCCGGGAAGAGTACGGTCACCTATTACGATTCGAATGGTCTGGCAATTTACCAGCACACGTCGGAATACGAACTCAAGCGACAAGGCTCTGCCCGCATTTTTCGTTATCGAAACAAGACCATAACGAAAGGTGAGCAACAGGGACTGGTGCAGAAGGAGCCTCGCGAATACCTCTATCGAGTTGCCGAAGACGAGTTCATGGAAATCCACGGAATGCTTGTCGGCCAGGAACGAGAACGAGTGCAGGTGCTCGTTTGGAAGCGAGTGAAGGAAGACGCGGTCTAGCAGTCCGTCCTACGGTATTTGAATTGACAGTAGTCACGGTCGCCAAACCGTGGGACTATGGGCTCAATTCGCAGTTCCCCACGCTCTGGCGAGCGTGGCTACATCCGAAGATTCCCGATTTGACGAAGCACTCGCACCATGTACGACCGACCGCGCCTCATCGCGCTCTACAAAGAACGCGCCCTCAAGTTCGGTGACTTCACGCTCGCGTCGGGCAAGAAGTCCAGCTACTACCTCGACAGCAAGCAAATCACGCTACACGCCGAAGGGTTGCAGGTGGTGAGCGAGGGTTTGCTCGACCTGCTGTCAGGGGTGGACTTCGATGCCATCGGCGGGATGTCGATCGGGGCCGACCCCATCGTCGGCGGAGTGCTGGCGGTCGCGGCGAAACTCGGTCGGCCGAACCTGCAAGGGTTTTTGATCCGCAAGGAAGCGAAGGGGCACGGGACCGGGCGATTTGTCGAAGGGCCGGTACAGTCGGGGGCCAGGGTCGTGATCGTCGATGATGTCATCACCACCGGTGGCAGTTCGCTGATGGCGATCGACCGCATCGTCGAATTTGGCTGTTCCGTCGTGCAGGTCGTGGCTATCGTGGATCGGATGGAAGGCGGAGCCGAGGCGTTTGCGGCTCGTCGGTTACCGCTTCGGTCGCTGCTGAGCATTGAGGATTTTGGAATCGCTCCGCCGACGAAATGAATTCAACGCGAAGTCGCAAAGGCGCGAATTCGCAAAGACACAAAGAATCAGTGAGAAGCAGACATGACAATCAGTGTGCGAGCAGTTGGCAGAAAACCCTTGGCGTCTTTGCGACTTGGCGTCTTTGCGTTTTTGATTCTCGTCGGAGTAGCCACCACGCAGGCAGACGAACCGCTGTCGAAGCGGATCGACCAGCTTGTCCTCGCACCGGCCAAGCAGCCGGCCAGCCCGGTGGCGGATGATGCCGAGTTCCTGCGCCGGGTGACGCTCGATCTGGCGGGACGGATTCCGACCGCTGACGAAGTGCGAAAGTTTCTCGCTGACACTGCGACGGACAAACGGGTGAAGTTCGTCGACCAGTTGCTGGCGTCGGCGGAGTATCCGCGCCGGATGCACGACGTGTTTCACGTCATGCTTATGGAACGGCTCGGCGAACATGCCGACTGGTCGAAGTTCCTGCTCACGTCGTTCGAGAAAAACAAACCGTGGGATCAGATGGTTCGCGAGATGTTGTCGCCGAACCCCGACGATGAAGCCACGCGCGGGGCGGCGCTGTACTGGACGAAGCGGCTCGAAAACTACGGCCAGAACCCGGTCGATCTGCCGGCGCTCACGCGCGATGTCGGGCGGATGTTTCTCGGCAAGGATTTTCAATGTTGCCAGTGTCACGATCACCTGCTGGTCAACGAATATAAGCAGGTTCACTTTCAGGGGCTGTTCGCGTTCGTCGGTAACACGTTCATCCGGCAGGATCTGAAGTTCCCCGCCGTGGGTGAAAAGCCGCTGGCGAAAAAAGTCGAATTCATGTCCGTCTTCGTGAAGGAAAAAAAGGAGACCGGCCCGCGCCTGCCCGGTGGCGAAGAAGTGGCCATCCCCGAATTCCCGAAGGGGGAAGAATTCGCCGTCGCTCCGAACAAGAAGGAACGATTCGAAGGGACGCCCAAGTTCAGCCCGCTGAAAACACTCGCCGAGCAGCTTCCGCGAGCCGACAACGGGGCGTTCTCGAAAAACATCGTCAACCGCCTGTGGTTCGTGATGCTCGGCCGCGGCGTCGTCCACCCGCTCGACCTGCACCACGTCGACAACCCGCCGTCGCACCCCGAACTCCTCGATCTGCTGGCCTCCGAATTCGTGGCCCATCAATTCGACATCAAATGGCTGCTGCGCGAAATCGCCCTGTCCGAAACGTACCAGCGCTCCAGTCGTCTCTCCGCCGGAGTCGTCGACGCACCGCTCGCCGAGACTTTCCTGACCGCGATCGAAAAACCGCTGTCGGCCGAACAAGTCCTCGCCAGCGTCCTGCAAGCGACCGGCGAATCGGACAAGTTCGCGAACGCCGCGACCGATGCGAACGTCGCGAAGGAACTCGACGCGCTGCGAGACCGCTTCCGCAAAGCGTTCGCCAACCCGCCACGCGAACCGGAAGGGGAATACAGCCCGTCGGTGAAGGGGACGCTGTTCCTGCTCAACGACACCACGGTCCTCGGCTGGCTGACCCCGCGCCCCGGCAACCTGATCGACCGCCTGAGCAAGATTTCCGAGGCACCGGCAGTCGCCGACGAGTTGTACCTCACCATTCTGAGCCGCCAGCCCACGGACGAAGAGCGAGCCGAAGTCACCGCGTTCCTCGCGAAAACTCCCGACCAGCGCCCGAAGATCCTCGGCCAACTCACGTGGGCCTTGCTGGCTTCGACGGAGTTCAGCGTGAATCACTGAACATGATCATCACCATAGTGGGACTTATCTCATTCCTCGGCGTGATCGTCGGATTTGTTGTCTCCGGTGGCATGGCGGCCCTGTCGTCAGGAAGTGAACAGCAAACGGCAGCACGCTTTGCAAATATGTTCGGTCGGGCAATGATCGCTGGCTTGATTGGAGCATTGATTGGAGAGACTTTGTTTCACGCCCCATTTGGAATGGGGCCATCATATGGCGTCGAGCTTGGCTGGATCGTTGGTGTGAACTTGGTATTTCTGCACGAAGCAGTCCACCTCTTGAGTCGCTGGTGTAATCCGAGGGCAACCGGTCGTGCCGTTCGTCGCATTGCCTTCGTGCTGTGGGATCAGGTCAACTACATGCGACATCGGCACGCCGGCAAGTGATCGCGTACGAGCGGAGATGAGGAGCGAAGCACAGTCCACTTGGCCTCGACGGTGTTCGGAGTAAATCGTTGAGCGCATACTTCACCATCTCTGCCGTGTGTTTGGTTTCGGTTGTGGCCGTGATCGGTGGATTCGTTGTGTCCTTAGTTATGTCACGGTCCTTGTCTGGTGATGATCGCAAGACGGCAGCCAACTGCTGCTCGCTGTTTGCACGGGCGATCAAGCTAGGAGCCTTCTTGGCGTTGATGGGAGTTTTTCTCGTTTTCAATCGTCCATTTGGAATGATGGGGCAGCCGCCGTCACATGAAGTCGAGCTTGGGTGGATCGGTGGTGTGATATTGGTGTTCCTGCGAGAAGCTGTCCGCCTTTGGAACCGCTGGTGGAATCCCGGTGCAGCCGGCCGAGATGAGGTTAGACTGTTTTGGGGCGGGTTTGGTTTCTTGCACCGCTAGTGGAAACCCAGGGCCGCCGGTCGAGCCATTCGTCGATCCATGCCGAATCTGGCGGACAGCCTCGTGCGCACGAATTGGAATCCGAGAGCAGCCGGTCGAGCGGTTCGTCGTGTCACGCTCGCGTTGCTGCATCACATCAACCATTTGCCGCGTTCACCTGGCGACGGCAATGGCTAAACTTTTGCGAGGATGTCACTGGCCCAAAGTTCGCCAACCTCGCCGTGCAACATTCTGTCAGCCACGTCGGAAGTGATTTGGGCATCCGTCCAATCGGGATGTTCCACGCGAGTCTGTTGCGTAATCCGGTGGCGTACGACTCGGTTCAGTTCCAGAATCAGCTCGACCTTCTGTGTCACTGACATCCCCCGCAAGATTACTGCCACAGCGGGATCGACGACCTTGAACTGGATGTCGTCAAGTCGGCATGTTGTCGTTGAAGTGGTAGACATGAATGATTGTGCGTGAGAGTCAGGATCGTGCGTGCCACACAGAAAGCGGTGCCAAGTGTATCGCGCTTTGATGGGCACAACAATTTGACTTCGGTCAGTCGCGTGGACTCGCTCGCGGCATTGTCATGGCGGCGCGGCCTCAGGATAATCCGCGACGGAATCAAATCACTCACTACTCTTTCACGGGAGCGTTTCATGTTTCGCGAAAACTTGTTGGCGTGCCTTGGGTTGGCTGTGAGCCTTGTCGGGTTGTGTGGCGGTTGCGGATCGGCGGATGCTCCGGCAGCACGCACGGCGGCGACTCCGCCGACACCAGCGGGGCCGGTCGAGGAAGTGGCAGCGGATGGCAAGGCGGACAAGATTGCCAAGGCGATGGCTCAACTTTCGGACGAGGATCGTGCTCTGGCCGAGAAGCAGAAGGTGTGCCTCGTGGCCGGTTCACCGCTCGGCGGGATGGGCAAACCGTACAAGGTCACCGTGAAGGGGCGGTACGTTTTCTTGTGCTGCGCAGGTTGCGAGAGCGATCTGCTCGAGAACCCGGACAAGTATCTGGCGAAGCTCGATTCGAGCGCCGGGGCCGAGAAGGCGACGGAACCAGTGCCGGAAGAAAAGAAGGAGTGATGGGAATTTGGGTGGTGACGTCGCGAGACGCTCGCCCCTCACCTCCCGCCAAAGACCCTCTCACCCTTCGGGGGCGAGGGGAGGTTCAATAGCGTTACGACTGCTCGACGCTGGATAGCGCTTGCAGTTCGCGCCAGATCGTGGCGATGAGTGGCGGCAGGCCCTTGCCGGTGACGGCGGAGATGCACATCACCGGGCGACCGAGTTCCGTTTGCAACTGCTCGGCGACTTCGGCTGAGCCGGTGAGTTCCGATTTCGTGACGATCACGATTTCGGGGCGGTCCATCAGCGACGGGTCGTACAGGCGTAGCTCTTCGCGGATCGTGCGGTAGTTTTGGAGCGGATCGGTGCCGTCCATCGGATCGGGTTCGACAAGGTGGATGAACACTTTGGTCCGTTCGACGTGCCGCAGGAATTCGTGACCAAGTCCGGCTCCCGCATGAGCCCCCTCGATCAGGCCGGGGATGTCAGCCATCACGAACGAGCGGTCTTTGTCCACCTGCACGATGCCGAGGTTGGGGTACTTCGTCGTGAACGGGTAGTCGGCGATCTCGGGGTGAGCCCGCGAGACGCGGCTGAGCAATGTCGATTTGCCCGCGTTCGGTTTGCCAACGAGGCCCACGTCGGCGATGACTTTTAGTTCGAGCGTGATCGTCCGCGATTCGCCCGGTTGGCCGAGTTCGAATTCGCGAGGCGCGCGGTTGATGGGCGTCGCGAACTTACTGTTGCCGCGTCCGCCGCGACCGCCGGCACCGGCGACAAATTCGTCGGCTTCGTGCGCGAGATCTTTCAACACCGTTGTCTCATCGGTATCGAACACAACCGTTCCGACGGGAACCAGGATCACCAGATCGTGTCCCTCCTTGCCGGTCCAGTTCGAACCCTTGCCCGGCATCCCCGGTTCGGCCTTCCAGTGCCGCTGCATGGACATCGCGGCCAGGCTGTCCACGTTTCGTTCGGCGCGGAGGATGACATTCCCGCCGTCCCCTCCATCGCCGCCCGATGGGCCTCCCTTGGGGATTTTGTACTCGCGACGAAAGGCCAGACAGCCATCTCCGCCGTCTCCGCCTTTGACGTGAATTGTGACGCGATCAACAAACATGGTGTGCAGGCTCAGCTATTCGATTTTCAGTGAGCATGCGTTGTAGTCGATCAGCAGGCGATGTCCAGCGAGCAACCCCGCGCCGAGTAACGGGTATTGACCGGTGTTCGCGATGACTTCGATTCGTCGCAGCTCTCCGAACCAGTCAAGATACGCGGCAAATGTGTCGAGAATCGCCTCGGAGCCGTCCGCCAAACCAACGTCAACGCGGCTCACGACGGGCAACTGGAGTGCGGTGACGAGTGACTGTGGAAGAACGAGATCGCCGGTAAACCCGGTGTCGATCCAAGCTTCGACTTTCACCGGCGAGGAGGTCGAGTCCGCCCGCAGCGGAATTGGAAGCAGGGGGCGACGAAAGGCATCGACCTGACCAGTCATCATTCTCCGGCTCCGATGTAAACCGCGGCACGGTGGCCGACGCGCATCACCAACGCCAGGCGATCTGGGTGAGCCTGACGTGCGGCCAAGCCCGCTTCCAAAGACGTCTTAGCCAAGAAGTAGTCCCCCGACTCGGGTTCGACCGCCACGAATTCGTCGCGGTGCGTGGCTTCGAGTTGCTCCTGGAACCGCTCCTTGTAGAGCTGCTTCGCCTTCCGAGCCATCTCGTCGGTTAAGTCGTTGGGCATGGTCGGGCCTCCGGCAATCATCACAGATGTAGAGCTGTCGCTGAATTCGCAAGAATTCAGCCGCACGAGGTTGGCATATGTTCTGAATTCTTGCGAATTCAGCTACCGACAAATCGGAACGTGCGCTGGAGTGTTCGTTGCGTTCACGATCCTACACTTTGCCGCCGCGGAAGCCAACGTCCTGTGAGGACGATGAGACAGAAGCAACCGCACGCGGTCAGACACAGACCGGCGAACCAGTCTCCGCCTGTGACGTAGAAACTCCGGCGAGGATCGAGCGGGACGGTGTCCACCAGCACGGCTTCGACCTGCTTGGAACGACCGGTTCGCGGTTCAACCGCGCGGCGGCGGATCACACCGTCGCCATCGATGATTGCGCTAATTCCCGTGTTGACGGCGCGCACCATCGGCGTCCGAGTCTCCACGCAGCGAAATGCCGCCGTGATCAGGTGCTGGTCCAGTTCGCTCGACCCGTGGAACCAGCCGTCGTTGGTGAGGTTGAGCAGGAAGTCGAGTGGCTTTGTGGATTGTGGATCGTGGATCGTAGATCGTGAATCGTTGTTGCGTGGAGACGCCGTTTGAACCAGATCACGCACGAGGTGTGGGACCGTGTCTTCAAAGCAGATGATCGGCGCGAACCGGAAACCCCGATGCTCGAACACTGTCTTCTCCACGCCCGCTGCGATGCCCATGCCATCGGCATAGGGTGTGAACTTGCGCAAGCCCGGCAGCAGATCGGCGAGCGGGATGTATTCGCCGAAGATCACGCGGTGGCGTTTGTCGTAGCGGCCGACGATGCCTCGTTCGGGTTGCACGAACGCGGCCGAGTTGAACGAACGAAATCCGTTGCGGCGGACGTCGAGAGTTTCCAGGCCAATGACCATCGCGGCGTTGGACATCTGGCTCAGCGTTTGCAACTTTTTGCGCACGGGGAGGTCGTGGAGATCGCGCAGCGGCAGGTGCGGATTGGCTTCGCGCAGTTCCTCGAACGGCACGTCGTCCGGCATTTCGAGCAGCGGCCAGCGAAACATCGTTTCCGGCCACACGATCAGGTCCGGCTGTTCGAGCACCGCCATGCCGGTCAACCGCTCGTGCCGTCGGTAGATGTCCTGCCAGTCCTCGGGATCGTGCTTCACCTCGGAAGTCACGTTCCCCTGAATCGCCGCCACACGCGGCCCGGCAGCGAATTCGATTCCGTGTCGCCGTGCATAGCCGTAGCCGAGTGTGGCCCCGAAGATGGCAAGACACAAGATCACACGGCGCGTACTCCCCTCTCCCCGGAAC
>JACRIH010000469.1 GCA_016235885.1 Planctomycetales bacterium
CTGGACTGCATTCGTGAGGCCACGTTGTCACGATGCTTCGCATCGTGATTCACTCGGCGGTGACTCGCGGGAGTCATCGCTGAGCGCCCAACCTCACACCGCTGGATTTGTCAAAAGCAGGACGCGAAGGAGTCACCATGCTGGTACTGACACGCTCGGTGGGTGAAGAACTCGTAATCGGAAGCGAAATTCACGTCAGAGTCGTCTCCGTGAAGCGAAACCGCGTGCGCTTGGGGATTGTTGCACCAGCCGCAGTCCGTGTTGATCGCTTGGAAGTAAATCTAAAACTTCATGCGCTGGATGGCAGTCACCCGGAGTCGATTACGGCGGAGCCAAGTCTGCACGGCAACCTGGCAAGCACACCGTCGTCCTGACAAGGGGACCAAGGGAGATCACCGATGAATATTCCCACTTTTGAACACGAAGCCGCCCCCATCAGTCGCGACGAACTTGATCGGCTTGAGAATCAACTGCAGGTGCAATTAAACGGACGGATCAGAAACCTGCATCTTTCCATCGAAAACGGGAGCCTTGTGCTGTGCGGTCGCGTCCACACCTACTACGCGAAGCAACTTGCCCAACAGTTCTTGATGAACACGACAGATCTCCCGATTTCGGCCAACGACATCGACGTGCTGTGAATCCGAGCCGAATTGGGCTGTCGTTTCATTCGAAGTGCTGGGAACCACTGACTTCGTTTGCCGGTGGAGGGGGCGACTCCTCCCTCTGAATGTCCTCAAAGGCTCTTCGCACCTGTTCAATCTGCTGACGGTATTGTTCCGCGTCGCCGAAGTCGAGAAATCGCGAGTAGCGGCTGTGTCTTGTTTTCAACCCGATCGCATGTTTGATGGGACACCAGTACTGCTCGGTCCGGCCGGCGATTTCCTGCACATAGGCCAGCACGCCGTTGGCGTATTCGCAATAACCACAGTTCAGTCGTTCGAGCGGGTTGAGGTACGACAGCATGCGGCGATCCATGACAACGTAATCGCGTCGCCGAACCTTGGGGATGCCATAAACCGGAAAGCAGAAAAACTGAAAGACGCTGGCCGTCACGTGCAGCAAGACCACCGGCAGCAGGACCAACCAAATGACGGGTGCGGTAAGAAGGTTGAATAGACTCGACTCGCGAACATACCGCGTCATGGTCTTGGCCAGCTTTCGATGCTGTGCGATGACCGCCGCCGTAAAGTGTGCCTTCTTGTCCCGCACTTCGTAGCTGAATTGCGATTCCTTCTTCTTGATTTCGGTCAGCAGCTCGTGTTCAAGTTGTTGGATCTTTTCGAGCAGTGAGTTGAGTTTGTCAGTCATTACCGGCCCCCGTACGACGGCACAGCGGTGGTGCCTGGAGAAAGATTGATCTCATGGATGCAGGCATGTGAGCCGATTAGTCGTCGTCCCCACGATGGATCGCCAGTGCCAGTCGGGTGGAAAGGTGAATGTACGCGATGACGGTCGATGATCGAAGTCTCTCCGCGGAAATGTCGGCAGAATGACGTATGGTCAAATCACTCAGACGAACCGAAATCACCGATGGCGGCGCGGCTTACTCTCTCTCGGCAACCCGCACCCGTTTGGAGCAATTGTCACCTCTGGCTTCTCCAACGGAGTGTCGTGACGCTCCCGTTCTCTCAGCCGATGTTTGAGGTCGCAACACGTTGTTCTCGGGAGGAGTTACTGATCGGCGAGCTGGAACCAATGCCTGTCCCGAGTATCGAAGTCGGCAAGCTCCTGCGAGCCACTCTTCCAAAAGGCAAGGACGGCAAGACTCGGGAGCGTCTCTTGATTCGGGTCGCTCTGGCAGCGACCGAGTTATCCGCAGCGAAGTCGCCCCAGACAAGAACGATTGCAGAGTTGGACGGTGCCGCATCGGGCATGCATTCGGGCTATTGGCGGCGGTTTCGCAAAAGCACGAAGCGATTTCGTCCGTCGGATGTGACCTGCAGACGGACACCTTTGTTGAGGTCCGATTTCGCGAGCGTGTCTTGAAAACTCTTCGCATCCGAGACCGAGATGCCATTGATCGACACGATGATGTCTTTCTCTCGCAGCCCTGCTCTTTGAGCCAGTGCTCCGGGTTCCACTTCGGTCACGGCGACACCTTTCAGATTCTCGTCCAAACCCCATTGCCGAGCCATATCGGGGGTGAGTGTGTGGACGGTCAGACCCAACTCGGCTGAGGCCGAGCTCCCGTCTGCCACGTCCACGGCTTTCTCTTCCAACAGCCCAAGTTTGACTTTGATCGTCAGGTGCTGGCCGTTGCGGAAAGTGTCCAGATCGACAGTCGATTGCGGGGCGGTGGAGGCCACCATGTTTCGAAGTTGGCTGGCATTATCGAGGGACTGGCCGTTGAACTTTGCGACGACGTCACCCGCTTTCAGTCCCGCTTTTTCTGCCGGACCGTCCTTGGTGACGTCTCCGATCAAGACTCCATGTCGTCCTTGATAATGAAACGACTCGGCGAGGTCGGGAGTCAGATCCTGAACCGACACTCCGAGGTATCCACGATGCACTCGCCCCTCTTTGACCAGCGATCCCATGATCGACTTGGCCATGTTGCTGGGAATTGCGAAGCCGACTCCCGCGCTGGCACCCGTGCGAGTCGCAATGGCCGTGTTAATGCCGATAACCTGCCCGCGCATGTTGATCAACGGCCCGCCACTATTGCCAGGGTTGATGGCCGCGTCGGTTTGCAGAAAGTTCTCGTAGTCGGCCAGACCGACGGTGCTGCGATCTCTGGCGCTGATGACGCCAGCGGTCACCGTGTTCTCCAATCCGAACGGCCCACCAATGGCCAGCACCCAATCCCCCACTCGCAGCTTGTCTGAGTTCGCCAGAGTTGCCGCGGGCAGGCTGTGCCTTTCAATCTTAATGACCGCCACATCGGTCTTCGGATCGGTGCCAACAATCTTCGCTGTGTGCGTCGTGTTGTCTGGAAGCCTGACGGTGATGTAATCGGTTCCGGCAACGACGTGACTGTTCGTCAGGATCAGCCCCTCGGTCGAGACAATGACTCCGCTACCAAGCCCGCGTTGCACATCCATTCCGGAGGGAGGCCGATCGAAGAATCGCTCAGAGTCCCCGCCGAAGAATCGCCGCAACTCGTCGGGGAATGACGGCGAGTCACTCCGGAACTGTCTCCAGATGCGTTGCCGTTTTTCAGAAACAATCGTCACCACGCTTGGTTGAGCCAACGCGGCAGCCTGCCGAAAGGCGTTGGACAGGCTGTCCGCGTGCATCACCAACGTCTCATCAATTGCTGGTTCACTGGCATTGACTTGCGCTACCGCGAAGCCCGTGTCCCCCAATCCGAAAACCAAGCCCCCCAGCATCATTGCCAGAACCAAGACTCCACCGATCGACAAGTAGTTGGGCATTTGTCGCATGGTGTTTCTCCATTGAGACTGTTAACGGCTTCAGGGATCTGTCGTCGCCGCTTTGGCGTTCAGCCTGTCGCGGATGAAGCGATGGCATTCGATGCAGTTCATTGTCATTTCCACGTAGGCCAACGAGGCACCGTCGAGGTTCCTCTTTTTGGCCTGCGCGGCAATTTGGGTCGTGACCCGTAGAAACTCATTGCTGTACTGCGTGAATTGCGGGTCGTTGCTGACCTTCCATTGCTCGGCCTTCGTGAGCAACACCATCGCCGCAGCGTTTTGTTCGATGCGGTCAAAATCCTCGGTGACCAAGCCCTCGAGGACAGCCTGCGAATGACCCAGCTTGACGCGCATGAATGCCTGCATCACCTTGGACTTCTTGAGCGGAGCCTTCTTCTCCTGATCATCCGCATTCGTTCGTGACGTCGAAGACCACCCGATGGCGACGGCTCCGAGGACACACATCAGC
>JACRIH010000043.1 GCA_016235885.1 Planctomycetales bacterium
TCCACGGCGTTCTTTAACAACGTGGCACGCGGAGAATTGGTCGATCAGGAGGCTCTCGAACGGGTGCTGCGGTCACGACAAATCGCTGGCGCGGGTCTCGACGTGTTCGACCGCGAACCACTTCCGGCAGATGATCCTTTGTTGACGCTCGACAATATCATCGCCACTCCACACTGGTCAGCTTCGACCAGCGATGTCTGGCAGGCCACCGCGCAGGCCATGACGACCGGCATGCTCCGAGTTGCCAGAGGAGAAATCCCAGACAACGTGGTCAATCGCGAAGTCCTCGATCGGCCCGGATTTCAACACAAGCTGGCCCGGTTCACGGAGAATCAAAGTGCAGCTTCAGTGTCCGTCGGTCCGGCCGCCGGAATGAATCCACCCCGACACCTTTGACACCCCAACCCTGACACGAGGTCCACATGTCACTGCATCGATTGTTCTGCCTGACGAGTTTTCTCTCCTGTTTCGTTGTCGGTTTGCTGCTGGCCGACGATGTCGGGCAACCGACGGCATCGCGATACAAAGATCATTCCAAGCTGCTCGTGTATCTCGACGACAGCAACACCGAGCACGCCGTTCGAACGCGGGAGGATTGGGCGAAACGGCGGAGGCACGTCCTCGATGGGATGCAACAGGCGATGGGACCGCTCCCGAGTCGGTCGAAACTGTCACCGCTGGACGTGAAGGTGGACGAAGAGGTCGCGGGCGATGGGTTCGTGCGGCAAAAGATCACGTTCGTTTCTGAAGGCAGTGATCGCGTGCCGGCCTATCTGTTTCTGCCGCAACGCAACGGTTCCGATCTGTTGCCGGCGATGCTGGCTTTGCATCAGACCACCGGCATTGGCAAGGGAGAACCGGCCGGGATTGGTGGGCTGGCGAATCTGCACTACGGTTTGGAGTTGGCTCGACGCGGATACGTGGTTCTGTGTCCCGACTACCCGTCGTTCGGCGATTACAAATACGACTTCGCGAAGGACGAGTACGTGTCGGGCACGATGAAGGGGATTTTCAATCATATTCGCGGTGTCGATCTTCTCGTGTCGCGTCCAGAGGTCGATTCGGAACGGATCGGGGTCATCGGGCATTCGCTTGGCGGGCACAATGCGATGTTCGTCGGCGTGTTCGACGAACGGCTGAAAGTGATCGTGTCGAGCTGCGGGTGGAACCCGTTCCACGAATACTACGGCGGCAAAATCGCCGGCTGGACGAGCGATCGGTACATGCCGCGGCTGCGCGACGTCTACCAACTCAATGCCGACCTGGTCCCATTCGATTTCTACGGCATCGTCGCCGCGTTCGCGCCGCGGGCCTTCTTTTCCAATTCGCCGCTCAAGGATTCCAACTTCGAGGTCTCGGGGGTGAAGAAGGCGGAAGCCGCGTGTCGCCCCGTGTTCGATCTGCTCGGTGCCGCCGAGGCGTTGCAGGTGCGGTATCCCGATTGTGCCCACGATTTCCCGCCGGACGTGCGTCGCGAGGCGTACCAGTTCATCGACCGCGTGCTCAAGCACCAGCCGACGAAACAGGTGCCGTAACGATTCGACAGCACGCCCATGACCGATCTCGATTTGCCCGACATCTCCGGCGGATGGATCGCACGCGACGTCATCGTGGCGGAGCGGGCGTTTCATTTCGTGGTTCCGGCCGAACCGGAGTCATTCCTGAAACCGGACGAATCAGCCGCTGCGGCTGCGACGTCAATCCAGACGAGCTACTGGCAATACCTCTGGCCGGCGGCCACCGACATGGCGCGGCTCGTGATGGGGGCGGTGTGGAAGACCGGGCAGGAAGCTCTCGAACTTGGTTCCGGAGTGGGCTTGGTTGGCGTGGCGGCTTTGGCGGCGGGACTGAGCGTCACGTTTAGCGACTGCGATCCCGTCGCCGTTCAAGTCGCGCTGACGAACGCCCGCCGCAATGGATTCCATACGGCGAAGGGGCTGCTGCTGGACTGGACTGCGCCGGTTTCGCACCGCTTCCCAGTGATTCTCGCGTCGGACGTTTTATATCACCCACAGCATATCCCCCCGATCCTGCGCTCGATCGACTCCATGCTGGAGGAAGGCGGCGTGTGTTGGATTGGCGACCCGGGGCGCTGGTCGGTGCCGGCTTTTCTGTCGGCGGTGACGAAGGCGGGGTATGAAATCCACCTGCGGAATTCGGACGGACGCGACGTGTTGTTCCCGGCACCTGGCCAGTTCGTGCTGATCGAGTTGCGGCGCGGATGAATTCCGGTGGCGTGGACTACGACGGATTGAGCATGGCCTTTTGCCACCAGGCGGCCGCGTCGACGGTGGTCCATTGGCCGGCGCAGGCACACGCGGCGAGAGACTGGTCCAGCGATTCGACGTCAGCGAAGCGGTCCGCGGGGTTTTTGGCGAGGCATCGCAGCACGATTCTTTCGATGTCGGCCGGTACATCTTCACGCAGTCGGTGGAGCGGTTGCGGTTCCTCGATTTGGTGTGCGGTCATCACGGCAATGGAATTCTCGCCGCTGAACGGCGGTTGACCGGTGAGCAGAAAGTATGCGGTCGCCCCGAGCGAGTAGATGTCGCCGCGGTGGTCTGAAGTGCGGATGGCGGTCGGCGACACTTCTTCCGGTGACATATACAGGGGCGATCCACTGATGCCGTCGTCGAGAGAACTCGCCGCCGCTCCCAACTTGCCAACGGCCCGTACGAGACCGAAGTCGAGTACCTTCAACACGTCGTACCGTCCGCCGAGTTCGGCCGCGAACAGATTGGCTGGCTTGATGTCCCGATGGATCAGCCCGGCCGCGTGGGCTTCGTGCAACGAGCCGCACGCCTGGCGCAGAAAGTGGACGGCGCGGGCCGGTGGCAATGGACCGAAGCGCCTGACCATTTCAAACAGGCTCATCCCATGCAGAAACTCCATGACGTAATAAAACGTGTCGCTGGGAGTCCGGCCGTAATCGAAGATCGTGATCGTGTTGGAATGCGTGAGTTGCGACGTCAGCCGCACTTCGCGCTCGAAACGGGCGAGGGCGAGCGGGTCATTCGCGTGGCTGGGGCGGATCAGCTTGATCGCGCAGGGCCGTTTCAGCAGTTGATGCTCCGCGAGGTACACCTCTCCCATGCCCCCCGCGCCGAGCAAGTCCTTGAGGCGGTACTGGCCGAGTTGCCGCGCTTTGAATGCCTGCCGCCGCAATTCGTTGATCGTGTGCGTGCCGTACGTCGAGGCGACGACTCCCAATGCGAGAATCAACAGGTCGTCGCTGATATGGTCGAAGGAGGCAATTTGCGAAAGCAGGTCATCTGGATCGGACGGTCCCAGTCGCAGCAAGGCCATAACGACCGGAACCTGGATGGCCATCGGAATGACGATCCTCAAAGCCCGTTGCCAGGTGTTCGGGATGAACATGCCATACAAAATGATCGTTCCAAACATGTAGATCACACTGCTCTTGATCGCAGCCAGCGCTTCAACCACGTTGTTGTGCTGCACATGGTGCAGA
>JACRIH010000473.1 GCA_016235885.1 Planctomycetales bacterium
GCCGTGGCGAGGAAATTTCGACCCAAGTCGAAGGCGAGTGGCAACTGGATCAATCCACGTGGCAAACGTGGTCAACGGCCACGGTACATTGACGTCTATTTGAAGATTCAGGAATTCAACCGCGAGTTGGAGACACTTGTGGTCGATCACCGCGACCGAGCGGCGAGCGAACTGGCCGATGTCTCACGACAACTCGCCGCAAACCGGATTCTCGCCAGCCGTGAGTTTTCATACTGTTTGTTTCCGCCGGACAAATTGCGACGACTGACCGAAACCATTCAGCGAGGCGACCCATGACCAGCGGCGGCGGATGGAAGGCGATAGGGTACACGCTGCGCATGGCCAACCGGGTGGGATGGCTGCCGCTGTGGCGAGCCATGCGGTCGAAGAACACTTGCAAGACGTGTGCGCTGGGGATGGGGGGACAGACCGGCGGGATGGTGAACGAAGGGGGGCACTTCCCCGAGGTCTGCAAAAAATCGTTGCAGGCGATGGTGTCCGACATGCAAGCCGGGATCACGCCGGAGTTCTGGCGTCGGTTCGGACGGAACGAACTGCGAGCCATGTCGCCGCGGCAACTCGAAGAGTGCGGGCGGTTGGTCGAGCCGGTCTACGCCGGGCCGGGCGATTCCCATTACCGGCCGATTTCGTGGGACGAAGCGTTCTCGCGGCTGGCGGACAAGCTGAAGTCGAGCGGACCGGGAAAGAGTTTTTTCTACGCCAGCGGGCGGTCGTCGAACGAGGCGGGGTTTCTGCTGCAACTGTTCGCCCGGCTGTTCGGCACGAACTACGTCAACAATTGTTCGTACTACTGCCACCAAGCGAGCGGTGTGGGATTGACGAGCGCGGTCGGTGCTGGCACGGGAACCATCACGCTGGAAGACCTCGACGGGTGCGATCTGTATGTATTGATCGGCGGCAACCCGGCGTCGAACCATCCGCGGCTGCTGCGGTCACTGATGCAGATCCGCCGCCGGGGCGGACACGTGATCGTCGTCAATCCGCTGCGAGAATTGGGCCTCGTCAATTTCCGAGTTCCCAGTGACGTGCGGAGCCTGCTGTTCGGAACCAAGATCGCCAGCCAGTACGTCCAGCCGCACATTGGCGGGGATATCGCGTTGCTGACCGGCGTGGCGAAGCTCGTCTTGGAACGAGGCGGTGCGGATCGGGCGTTTATTGAATCGGCGACCGAAGGGTTCGACAGTTTTTGTCAGCAGGTCGAAGCGACTGGGTGGGACGAGATCGAACGGGCGTCGGGCGTCGGGCGCGATGCGATCGCGGAATTTGCCGACCGGTATCTCGCCGCGAAGAATGTCATCTTCGGTTGGACGATGGGGATCACTCATCATCTGCACGGCGTCGAAAACGTGCGGATGATCGCCAACCTCGCACTCTTGCGAGGCATGGTCGGCAAGCCGCACGCGGGGTTCATGCCCATCCGCGGGCACAGCAACGTGCAGGGAGTTGGTTCTGTCGGCGTGACGCCGCACCTCAAGCAGGCGCTCCTGCAACGCTTCGAATCGCGGCTGGGTGTGGAACTGCCGAAGTCACCGGGCCTCGACACAATGGGCTGCATACAGGCGGCCGATCGCGGCGAGATGCAGACCGCGCTGTGCCTCGGCGGCAACTTGTTCGGATCGAATCCGGATGCGACATTCGCTGCGCGGGCCATCGGCAAGCTCGACTTCATCACCTACCTGTCGACGACGCTCAACACGACGCACGCGTGGGGACAAGCCAGGGAAACGCTGATCCTGCCCGTGCTGCCGCGCGATGAAGAGCCGCAACCGACCACGCAGGAATCGATGTTCAGTTTCGTGCGTCTGAGTGACGGAGGCCCGCGCCGCTACGCCGGGCCGCGCAGCGAAGTGTCGGTCCTGCTGGAGACCGCCCGCCGAGTTGTTGGAGTCCCGCCTTCAGGCGGCTCTTCTGGCGAAGCGAATGATCCGGCTAAAGCCGGGACTCCAGCGATCGACTGGCACGCCCTCGAAAGCCACGCCGCCATCCGGCGCCTCATGGCCGAGATGATTCCCGGTCTCGAATCGCTCGCGAAAATCGACGAGACGAAACGCGAGTTCCATATCCCCGGCCGGGCATTTCACACGCCACATTTTCCCACAGAGTCGGGCAAAGCGAAATTTCACGCCGTCGAAATCCCCCGCCTGCCCAAGTGTGGTCCAAACCAACTCCGGCTGATGACGATCCGCTCCGAGGGCCAGTTCAATACGGTCGTCTACGAGGACGAAGACCTCTACCGCGGCCAGGTGCGTCGCGACGTGATCCTGATGCATGTCGACGACATTCGCCGCCTCGGATTGCAACCGGACCAGCGTGTGACCGTTCGCAGTTCCGCCGGCGAAATGCGGCGGCAACTCGTCCGCCCGTTCGACATCCATCCCGGCAGTGCGGCGATGTATTGTCCCGAGGCGAACGTCCTCGTCCCAACCGACGTCGATCCGCTGTCAAAAACCCCCGCATTCAAAAATGTGCTGGTGACGATCGAATTTGAGTCGTGAGATTCGTGGAGTAGTCCGGCTCCCTCGGTCCGGACGAGTCCATTCGCAACCGGATCTGGTGTTAAAGTCGGCAGTTCCGATCCGCACTGGAAAATGAATTGTCGGGAAGACATGATGGTGCCCAATGGCCCCAGCGCATCACGGGCCGGATGCTGGCCACTCGATTTCCGACCAAGTCACAATGACAGTCCGTTCACGAGACGATTTGACGACCCATCCGAGTCTGCTTTTGCGGATACGCGATCCTCGCGATCACGACGCGTGGGTCCGGTTCGTCACGCTGTACGCGCCGCTGATCTTCCGATTTTTGAGGCGTCATCGAATTCAGGAGGCCGACGCCGCCGATCTGTCTCAAGAGGTCTTTTCGGCGGTGGCGATGTGGATTGACCGTCTGAGGTACGATCCGCAGCGTGGAATGTTTCGCAGTTGGTTGTTCGCCATCACCCGGCACAAGTTGCTCAATCACATCAACCGGGAACAGATTCCCGATGTGGGAAGCGGCGACACCAGGATTCAGAGACGCCTCGAAGCCGAGCCCGCGCGGGAGCCGCCGCTTCCCGAAGATCGCGTCTGGGACGAAGAGTACGAAATGTGTTTGTTGCATTGGGCTGCGGAAAAGGTCCAAGTCGACTTTCACGGTCGCACGTGGCAGGCTTTCTGGCAAACTCGCGTGGAAGGCAAACAGACCGAGGCGGTTGCCGAGGCGTTGGGGATGACGCCGGGAGCCGTCTATATTGCCAAGTGTCGCGTGCTCAAGAAGCTGCGAGAAGAGGTTTGGATTGTGGAAGGAATTCCCCGTTGAGAGGAACAGGTCATGTCGGAATACACCAATTGTCCAGACATCGCGCAGTGGCGGGACCTTCTCGCGGGGAGGATGTTGACCAAAACACAACAGGCCCTCGAAGACCATCTCGGCGATTGCCCGCGATGTATTCAGGTTCTGGAAGCCCTCGCCGAAGGGATGGACGATCCACCACTCAAGCTGGAGTTGCTGCGATCGCCGCCGCCGCCCGTTGAGCCTGAGTTGGAGCGTGTGATACAAAACGTGTCGCAAACGCGATGACCCAAGTTTGCCAGCGAATCCCGCGAATCGACGCGAAGATTCAAGGCGACTCAACGCTTGTGGTTTTCGCGTCGATTCGCGGGCATCCATAGTTGGTTCACTGCGTCTCGATGGCTTTCGTCAAATGTTGACCACTCCCACTTTCCACGCTGCCCGACCCCGCATCGCGATCACGCTTGGCGACGTGGCGGGCATCGGTCCGGAAGTCATCGTGAAAGCGATCGCGTCCGGAGACGTTTTCACGTGGGCCGAACCGCTTGTGATCGGACATCCCGACGTGCTGCGACGAGCCGTGCAACTCGTCGGAGCGACGATCGAAGTCGTTTCCGTTGAATCACTCGAAACGAACAAGGAACTGACGCGACACTCAGGAAACCGTACTCCGTCCGCAGTACTCAGTACCGAGTACTCAGCACTCAGTACTCGGCACTCAATGCTTCCCTGCTGGAACCCCACCGACGACGCGGCCGCGCATGTCCCACCGGCTCGCAACGACGCCCGGGCCGGACGCGCGGCTTTCGAGTGCCTCGTGGCCGCGATTCAAGCCGCGAAAGCTGGCCACGTCGATGCGATCTGCACCGCACCGCTCAGCAAAGCCGCGCTGCATCTGGCCGGGTTAAAATACCCCGGTCACACCGAAATCCTCGCCGAACAGTGTGGCGTGCGTGAATATGCGATGATGCTCTACCTACCGCCGGGCGAGATGCTGCGCGGCTCGAACGGCCTCGGTGTCGTGCATGTCACGCTGCACACGTCCATCCGCAGCGTACCGGGTCTGCTAAGCACCGCGGCCGTGCTGGAAAAGATTCGTCTCGTGAAGGACTTCATGCAACGAATCACCGGCCGATCGCCGCGCGTCGGCGTGTGTGCGCTGAACCCGCACGCCGGTGAAGAAGGCTTGTTCGGGGACGAAGAATCTCGCCTGATTGAGCCCGCTGTATCGCTGGCGATTACCGAAGGGATCGCGGCCTCAGGACCGTTTCCCGCCGACACGCTCCTCAAACGCGCCTGCGACGGAGAATTCGATGCGGTCGTCGCGATGTATCACGATCAAGGACACATCGCGCTCAAACTGATCGGCTTCCACCGCGCCGTGAACGTGACGCTCGGACTGCCGATCATCCGCACCAGCCCGAGTCAGGGAACGGCGTTCGACATCGCGTGGCAGGGAGTGGCGAAGGCGGATGGAATGCTGGAAGCGCTCCGAGTCGCTGCGCGACTGTGCTCGAAGAATGGCGATTCGTTGTAGGGTGGGACCAGCAGAGCGCAGGCCCACCAGCGATGGATTGGAAATGGTGGGGCGGCGCTCGCTTCGCGAGCTGGTCCCACCCTACTTTTTCCCAAGGCAATACACTCTACCTCCCGCCGCCACGTACAACCGCCCGTCGTCCAGCGTCGGGCTGGCGTAAACATCCGCGTCGGGCACATCGAGTTCATCGAATCGCCACACTTCCGAGCCGGTCGCCGCATCGAGGCCAACGACGACTCCGCTGGTGGTGACGACGTACACGCGGTCACCCGCGACCACAGGTGACGCGACAATCGGGCCGCCGAGCGACGTGGACCAGACGACCTTCCCGTCGTCCGCATTCAAGCAATGACACTGCTCGTCGCGTGAGCAGGCGAAGACACGACCGCCGCTCACCGCCGGAGTGCTCAGGACGGCGTTGGCCGTGCGGAATTCCCACAGCTTCTCACCCGACTTCGCATCGAGACACCAAACGGCTCCCGCGGGATCGTCCGCGTCGTGATCGACCTTGCCGTTGCCAAGTCCCACGAACACGCGGCCGTCCGCCACCGCCGGAGAACCGGGCACGGCCAATGGCGTCGGCGTACGCCACAACTCGGCTCCGGTGACGGCATCCACTGCGAGCACGAGCGTCTCGCGATGCACGTCCCCCACGACGGTGCCGACGAATACACGGCCATCGGCGACCGCTGGTGATGCATCGACGTGGAGGTTCTTGACAATCCATTTCAACGGCGGAGGCTGCGACGAGGTGTCGGCCTTTGCAATCGACGCCTCGAAGCAGATCAATCCATCATCGCCCGCACCGAAGATGACATTTTCATTCGCGATGGTGGCACTGGATTCAACGTGGCTCGTCGTGGTCAACGACCAATGGACGTGATCTCCGTTTCTCGCGTCGAGGCAGAACAGCCGGCAGCCCGTGTCCTGGTGATACCCTTCGCCAATAAACACGCGACCGCCGGAGACCGTGGGAGACGAGAACACCGGCTTGAGCGTCCCGCCCGCGGAAAACTGCCACAGCCGCTCGCCGGGGATAGCCGACGCGGCAGACGCACCAGCCGCGTGCGCTCCGTCACGCGTGTTGACGCAGTACACGTACCCTTCAATCAACGTCGACACTTCGTGCATCGCCCCGATGTAAAGTTGCCCGTCAACGACCGTCGGCGACGAGTGAAATCGCACGCGCCCCTTGCGTTCGCGCGGATCAAACGACCACAGCACGATCGGTCGCGCGGCCAGACCGGGATCGTCCACCCGAGTCGTCCCGAGACGGGCGACTGAACCGCGAAACGCCGGCCAGTCGGCCACCACCGCCTCGGCCTGTTTGTTGCCTTCGCGGGCGTTGACAAACATTCCCACCGCGGTGCCACCCACGGCGAGACACCAGAGAAAGACGAGTTCCGTCGTGAACCAGGCCACACGCGTTCCGGCGACGCCGCATCGGACACGTCGCACGACCAAATGTCCGATTGCCGCCACGGCTGCGGCCGACACGACAGTCATCTGATCGATCGGAAAGCTGCCCGAAAACCACAAGTACGACGTCCAGCAAGCGCCGACGACGAGCAACATGGCCAGTGCCACGAATTCCACTGACACGGGAGTTTTCACGACCCGTTGTCCATCCGGAGTTGTCTCGCCGATACGCCGTGCGCTGGACCAGATCGCTCCCATTGCTGCCACCACCACGAGCGCCACCCATAACGCCTCGTCCGCCAGCCACCACGTTCGTTCGCTGACAAACCACC
>JACRIH010000474.1 GCA_016235885.1 Planctomycetales bacterium
ACACATCCGGTACAACTTCCACGGGAGCCTCCTTGCTCGAGTGAACTCGGGTCGTAACAACCAAAGTCTACTCACAAGGAGGCTTCCTTTACTTCACCAACTTGGTCCGACAAACACTCCAAAAACATGGCAAAAGTCGAGGTCAGGCGGTGTACCCGAAGCAGCGGTCCATCCGATCTGCGATGTCTTTGAGTTCCTTTGGTCCGCCGCCGGCAACTTCCGCGGTGGCCCAGCCGGTGTAGTTGATCTCGGACAGAGCCTTCATCACTTCGGGCCAGTCTTCGTCCCCTTCACCGATCGGCACCCATTGCTTGGCGTGGCTGTAGCCTTTGAAGTCGAACTTGAGCATCCGCTTGCCAAGCTGCCGAATCCACGTTGCCGCGGGGACCATGTACTTGAGCATGTTGCTGCAATCGAAGTACGCACCGACGAATGGCGACTTGAAATCGTCCACGTACTGGACGAGCTGTTCGGGTTTGGTGATGAAATTGTTCCACACGACTTCGATGGCGATCTTCACGCCGAGTTTTTCGGCCAGCGGGAGTACCTTGCGGATCTCCGCCTGCGACCGTTCGTAGCATTGCTCGTAGGTCACGTCCTTGTTGACGACGCCGGGAACGAGGAGCGCGGTGTCGGCTCCGTAGAACTTGGCGTCGTTGATGGCTGTTTTGAGGGCTTCGACTCCCTTGGCACGCACGGCTTCGTCCGGATGCGAGAGCGTGTCGCGCCAGTGGACGGAGTCGATCACGCCGTGAATTTTGATCCCGGTCTTTTCGCTTGCCTTCAACGCTTCGTCCCGGTTCAACCCGCTGGGACTGTCCACCTCGACCCCTTCGAATCCGAGCGACTTCACCAGGTTCAGCTTGTCCTCGATCGAACCCTCGATCCGGATCATCCCGAACTTGACCGCCTTCCTGAGCCGCCGTTTACCGGCTGCATCTTGTGCGACAACTTGGCCGGCGTTCCCCATCGCGAGGGAACCGATCGCGGCCGTGGCCAGCGTGGATTGAATGAACCGGCGACGATTGAGCGGTGTGAGCATGGTGGTGTCCTCGATAATCGTGCGAGATTTCGGTATGACGTCCGGCCGTCGTCTGGCCGGGGCCGCAGTGATTGGGCGTGATTATGCGGCGGGGACGGGGTGACTTGCAACCAAGTCAACGTAGCCGTCTCGCTTCGTGTGACGAGCCGTATCAGGATTTGGCGTCGTTATGCCATTCGGCTCATCACGCGGAGCGTGATGGCTACGTAATCTGCGCGCACGCCGACGCGCAGTAATACACGGAGCCAATGTCAAATCTCATCGTCTTCAAATTGGGCGGCAGCTTGCTCAACTTGCCCGACCTCGCAGTGCGGGTTCGACAGGTGATTCGTCAGCGGTCCAATTCGTCCGCGTTGATCGTCGTCGGTGGCGGTGCGATAGGCGACGTCGTTCGCGTTTGGGATCGGCAGCATCGCCTCGGCGATGAGCGAGCACACTGGCTGGCAGTGGAAGCCATGGATCTCAATTCCCGGTTCCTCGCAGAGCTGTTGCCGGAGTCGGACCTGGTCGCGAACCGAGAGCAACTACACGCCACGGTGGGCGTGGTCGACGCTGCCAGCGTCGGGAGCGGATGCAAGCTGCGTCCACTGCGGGGAACGCCGCTGATCCTGCTGCCGGGGGGATTTCTACGGCAGGCGGAAGAGATCGCGACACGCGACACGCTGCCGCACACGTGGGATGTCACGAGTGATTCCATCGCCACGTGGGTCGCAGTCTTGCTGGAAGCGAGCGAGCTGGTGCTCCTTAAATCGACCGCGCTTCCAACGGGCATCACGTTCGACCAAGCCGCGGCTGACGGACTCGTCGATCGCCATTTTCCGCGAGTGGCCGACAAGCTGCCGCGAGTCAGTTGGTGCAACCTGCGAGAACCAGAGCCGCAGGTCGTCGCGTGGTGTCAAAGCTCCACCGCAGAGACTGCTTGAAATCAGCGGTGGCACCGGCGTCGATGTCATCCAGCCGCTGGCGGCCACGACACGCCGCTGATCGAATGCCGACGATGTCTGGACCGGCGGCGACCAGCTTCGGCAAGTCGGCGACATCCAGGCTACCGGCCATGGCGAGCCAGAGGCCGTGGTGATGGCAGGTGCCCGCCAATTCGGAAAGCTCGCGCACGTCGAGCCAATCCAGCAGTCGCTGTCCGTGCTTCACGAAGGTGTCGATGAGCAGACCGGGACAACCAGCGGTGATCGCGAGTTGTGCGACATCGTTCGGTGACGGCGATTCGGCGAGGTGCCAGTCGGCGTAGGCGACGGGGAGCAGGCGGGGTGGATGGTGGATGGTGGATGGTGGACGGGGTTGATTGGATGACTTCAGAAAGTCATCGCACACGCGACGCCAGGTTGTCGGCCAATCGCTGTCTCGTGCCAGTCCGGCGGTACCGAGCTTGATGTAGCTCAATCCATGCGGTAGTCGTGGGAGTTCGTCATGGCTCAACCATTCGATCGTCTCGCCCAGCGCGGTGCTCACCGTTGCCATCGGATTCGATTCGCGAACGACTCGCAGCACGGCTTCGATTTGCGAGACGTCGGCCATACCGAGCGATCCACGGCGCGGTTCCTTCACATCGATGATGTCGGCTCCACCGGTGAGGGCCGCCACGGCTTCGTCGGCATCGCGCACGCTCACCAGAAGTTGCGGCATGCGACTGGACTGCGGGTGGAAAATTTTTTCGGGAGACGTCATGGGGTGCAGCCGTTAATTGGTGGGGGGTAGCAGGTCAAGAGATACCCTCCTTGGAAGAGGTTGAACATCCAGTCGGGTTAGGAACCCGGGATTTCCAAGGAGGGCATCATGCAGATTCAGATTACCGTGCGGATTGATGGTCGGGAAGTGGCGAATGTGGAACAGGTGGTGGGCGGGACGGCGGTCGAGATCGAGGAGCAAACGCGACACGTCCACATCCTCGCCACGTAAACACGAGCCACCACCAATTAACGGATGCACCTCGCAGCAGGGAGTAGCTTTGTTCCGGGCTTGGCGACGATCATGACGGCTCGTAGACTAGCGCTGCGTCAAACTTAAGATTTGGGGTGGTAGCTACGCTCGCCAGAGCGTGTTGATTTAATGTGGTCCCGACACTCCGTGGCGGGACACGTTGTGGCCGCTCTGCGGGGCGGCCACAACGTGCGGTGTCACGGAGTGCCACCGCCACATTAATTCAGCAAGCCCGCCTGAGCGTGGGTAGACGACAAAAATAGGGGAATTCCCACGGTCTGGCGACCGTGGCTGCCCCAAAATTAAGCATTGACGGAGCACTAGCCGCGTACGCCACATTTGCAACGGGCTGTTAACTGAGAAGATGATGGCCACCTACCTGATCGAACTGCCGAGAACCTCGACGAAGTACAGCACCCATTGTCATGACGTGCTGGGCTGCGTCGCATCCGGCAAGCCCGTCGAAACGACTCTTCAGCGCATGCGTAGCGCACTCAAAATGCATTTCGTTGGTCTGGTCGAAGACGGTGATCCGCTGCCTCGGCCCCTGATCGGAACACAGCGACTTTCTGACCCAACCTGAGCTGGAACAGTCACTGCTTGCGCCCGTTCAGGTCGACCTTCGGGAGTTTCGCGTCGGGCTGGCCGCTTAACGATAGTCAAACCAATCGGGCGCAATGCCTTTGACCCTGCGAGGTGTCCATGTTTCCGCACGAGCTTGCATCGTCGCCAATGGACGTGCTCCGCCGCGATATGATCCGCATTGGCGGTCTCGGGATGCTGGGTCTCACGCTGCCGCAAATGCTGGCGGCAGAGAAGGTGACGCATCCCAAGGCGCGGGCCAAGTCGGTCATCTTTCTGTACCAGTTTGGTGGGCCGAGTCACATCGATACGTTTGACATGAAGCCGAAGGCTCCGGCGGGGATTCGGGGTCAATTCGATTCGATTGCGACGAGCCAGCCCGGACTGCGGATTTGCGAGCACCTGCCCGAGACAGCGAAGGTGATGGACAAGGTGACGCTCGTGCGGACGGTGTTCCACACGATGAAGAATCACAACTCGGCGGCGTATTACGCGCTGACCGGTCACGCTCCGCCGCTCGACGACATCCGGCTGCGGGATTCGATTGAGTTGTTTCCCGCGTACGGTTCGGTCGTGGACCGGCTGGCTCCCGTGGACAGTCGCCTGCCGACGTTCGTTGCGTTTCCGCACGTGATCCGCGACGGGGCCGTCACGCCCGGACAGCACGCCACGTTTCTCGGCAAGAAGCACGATCCGTTTTTGATCACGGAAGACCCGAATGATGCCAGCTTCCGGCTGCCGGAACTCAGCCTGCCGAGCAATCTGAATTCGGAACGTCTCAACAGCCGACGCGCCATTCAGGAACTGGTCAATCGTCAGGTGAGCAAACTTGATGCGTCCGCCGCCGCACGCGGGCTGGACGAATACTACGAGCGGGCACTCACGATGCTCGGATCGCCTGACGTTCGCACCGCGTTCGACCTGACTCAGGAGCCGGACTCCGTGCGGCGGCGGTACGGCCGCACGACGTACGGACAGTCATGCCTGCTGGCCCGCCGGCTGGTTGAAGCGGGTGTGAAGTTCGTGAACGTCTATTTTGACGAGACCATCGGCGGTCAGAGCACGGAGCGAGGCGGGTGGGATACGCACGGGTTCAACGACACGCGGATGTATCCGATTTTGAAGGGACGCCACCTACCGATCACCGAGCACACCCTGCCGGTGTTGCTCAGCGATCTCGACGAACGCGGGTTGCTCGACGAGACGTTGATCGTGTGGATGGGAGAATTCGGCCGCACGCCCAAGATCAATGACAACGTCAGCCGCGATCACTGGCCGCAGTGCTACACGGCGTTGCTCGCCGGCGGCGGAGTCAAACGCGGCTCGATCCACGGCGCGTCCGACAAAAACGGAGCCTTCCCCGACCGCGACGGCGTGAAGTTGGATGACCTCGCCGCGACGATCTTCCACCTGCTGGGGATCAACCCGCAAACCGAAGTCCGCGACAATCTCAATCGCCCGTTGCCGATCGCCGCCGGGAAGCCGGTGCTGGGTGTAATGGCCTGACGTGACACGGTATTTGTCCGAAATCGCACTCCTTGGGAATCTTCCCAAAACCAACCCGGTCGCCAAGCTATTTGGTGCGAGACTTGCTGTTGATGGGTATCAACCAAGGCATTGGCCCCACTCCCAAACTCACGGCCCACACAGGCAGCGATGGCTGTCCAACAACCAGGAGGATTGAGCGATGATCGAATTGAAACGCATTCTGTTCCCAACCGATTTCAGCCCCAACGCCAATGCGGCCCTCGCCTATGCCACGGCACTTGCCGAACAATTTGGTGCGGAGTTGCATGTGCTGCATGTCATGGTGGAACCAGCGGTCATCATCCCGGAACCCGGCGCGTTCTATCCCATCCCGGATACACTTCTCGCCGATATCAAGGAGCAGTCCGAGAAGGCTCTCAACCAGGTTCCTGATCCCCAATGGTGTCAGGGAAAGGTCGTTCAGCGTGTGCTGCGACGCGGCACTCCGTTCGTGGAAATCGTCCGCTATGCCAAGGAGGCCAACGCCGATCTGGTGGTTCTCGGCACGCACGGGCGAGGCGGTTTGGCGCACGTGCTGCTGGGGAGTGTGGCCGAAAAGGTCGTCCGCAAGGCACCGTGCCCGGTCCTCACCGTCCGGCCGGAAGGGCATCAGTTCGTGATGCCTTAGCATCACCGCGAATGCAGGTGCTCATCCACGAGAACCGTGAGGAGTTCTGACACAGCGGCGGAAGTGGAGTTTGTTGTGTCGATGATTCGTGTGGCGCGGAGCGTGGAGGGTGATGGGGTCTCCCAACGTGTCACCGCTTCGAGATAGATATTCCAGTCGGCATCGGAGACATCCCCGCGCCGATGAGCCAGTCGATTGCGGACCGTCTGTGCATCACATTCACAGACTAGGCTCATTCCTGTCACACCCCAGCCCTGCGCGGCATCGAGGAATTGCCTCCGGTGCCGTTCGGTGGCAAACGTGGCATCGACCATGACTCGGTTGCCTTCGGACAGCAACAGTTCGGTTTGACGCAAGCACTCGGCATAGGTGCGATTAGTCCACTCCGTCGAATAGATTCCCTCGCCGAATCCAGTCCGGGCGGATTCGTGCTGATCCAGTCCCGCAAGCTGTTTGCGAATCTCGTCGGAACGAACGATGTGGAAGTCGGCGACTTCGGCCGCCTGCCGCGCGACGGTGGACTTGCCGGTGCCCGGTAGACCTCCGACCAGGACCACGCACGGCTTGCGGTCTGGAGACTCCAATTCGGACAGCGCGAGCAGCCAATGACCGCCAGCCCGTTGCCCCGCCGCCGCACGCTCGTCGGCCGGTACTTCCTGCTCGCTCGCCTCGATCTTCTCGACTTTCGCCCGCACGGCGGATCGGTACGACGTGTACAGTGGCAGCAGGCGTTGTCCGGCGGCATCGTTTGCGGCAGCAAAATATGCGTCGGCAAAGCAAGTTGCCAAATCGCGTCGCCCCGCAAATGTCAGGTCCATGACCAGAAATGCCACGTCCGCCACTGGGTCCGCGTAGCGAAAACCATCGTTGAATTCGATGCAATCGACGATCAGCCAGTCACCCGGCGGCTGAACGTTGGGACGAGGATAGACGTGTTCCAACCGCAGATCGCCGTGCGTATCGCGCGGCACGCCAGACTCGGCGCGGTGGTCGATCAATGTTCGCAGGCGTTTCAGTTCGGCGTGCGTGCGTGCGGTCAATCGTGAGCAAACTTGCTGGCTGATCGTGGTTCCCACCGACTTGGCCGCCTGGTCCAAGTTGTCTTGGATGTTGGCGGCGATCGCTTCGAACCGTCCGAACCGCGAGATCTCAGCCGAGGATTCGCTCGTGCGATGGAACTCGGCAATCCGCACGGCAAGGTTCCGAATCAGCGGAGCCTGAACGGCGTCAGTCCGCAGCATCTCGGCCAGGGTGCCCGATTCGGACAGCCGACGCATCTTCACGGCCCATTCCACGACCTCGCCGGTCCCTTCAAATCGCAGACGGTTTCCCTCCCGCGTGACCGGCACGACGTCAAGATACACATCCGGAGCCAACCGCCGATTGAGTTGCACCTCGCGCTCACAAAAATATCGGCGCAGCTCCAGCGTGCTGAAATCGACGAACGACAGACGCACGGGTTTCTTGATTTTGTAGGCGAACTCGCCCGCCAGAAAGACCGCCGAAAGATGCGTGTGACAGACGGCCACGTCTTCCACCGCAAATGGAAACGCCGCCGGTTGAGAAAGCTCGGCAATGATGTTTTCCACGCCCATGCCGATCCACCTCCTGGCCGTTGACGCCACCAACCGTTCACCGATTCTGATCCGCAATCGGTACGGCCTTGTTGTTTAATATGGTCCCGACACTCCGTGGCGGAACTTGTTGTGGCCGCCCTGCGGGGCGGTCACGACATGCGGTGTCACGGAGTGCCACCGCCACATTAGATCAACAAACCCGATGCACCACGGCATGTCCGGTTGCGTGTGACTGCAATTCTCGGGCGGATCGAAATGATTCCGCTTCGGCGAAGCAGCGGGAGGGGGCCGGGCTGCAACGCCGAGGCGAACACCGATCAGCAAGATGTGCGGCGCGCCAGGTTCGCCGAGACGATTCGGCACACGTTTGGGCGAAACCGCACGCATCGGGCGGCGTTCGCCAGTCGCAACATCGGCACATCGAGAGATTGCCTGACGAGTTACCAGTGGTGAAAGTGGTCTCCACGTTGCGGGCTATCGAACGATTGTCAAGCACACGAGAAAATAGATGATCAAGGACAGGAGATCCTGAATCACGGTGGCCAGTGGTCCCGCGGCAAATGCGGGGTCCTGTCGGAAGAATCGCAAGGTCCAGGGAAGAATCATTGCCACCGAACTGGCGATGGAACAGGCGGCCAGGAGTGCCAGCGAAATCGCAATGGCCACGTCGGTTCTTTCCCAACGCCAGAGAACCATCGGAAACAGCAGCGCGGCCAGCACGGCCCCAATCAGGACGCCCGTGACCAATTCCCGCCGGAAGACGCGTTCGATGGAGATGCCGACCGACAATCCGCGGATGACGAGCGTCTCTGTTTGAGTGCCAACGGCATCAGCCAGATAAATGATGCCTGGGACAAAAAATGCCAGGATCAGGTGGGTGGAGAGCTGGGCCTCGAAGAGGGCCACCAAGTCGGCCGAAAGAATGGCTCCCGCCAGGCCCACAAACAACCAGGGCAAACGGTGCCATAATCTCTGGAGCACCGGCTCGGTACTCGCGGTGTTTGCCTCCGAGCTGCCTTTCAAAAACCCGCCGAGCCGCGCCGTGTCTTCATCGTGCTCCCACAACAAGACCTCGAAGATTCGATTGGGCGGGATGATTCCCAGAAAGTGGCCCTGAGCATCGACGACGGCCAGGCTTGTCTCGCGGTGCCGGATCGCCTGCCAGGCGGCGATCTCCTGATCCACACCGGGCATCACCATCGGGGGCGATGCATCCATGATTTCTCCGAGTGAGGTTTCGTCCGGCGTGGCCAGCAAGTCTTCAATGTTCACCAAGCCAACCAGAAGTCCCGATGCGTCACAAACAACGATTTCGCTGACGGAATCGTATCGCTGACCCCGCAGTGATTCTCGAACCACACTCACACGGTCGTGTGGCGCAGCGACAGGAACGTGTCGGGTATGGTGTTCCGCCGCGGTTTCAAATTCGAGTTCGTGCAACGGAATGAGACCACTCGACTCGGCCGAGATTTCCGGTAGTGGACTGGGTTCGACATTCATGGTGACCGTCAACTCGGACCTTGCTGCGGGGTGGCACGACGTGAATGACTCGACAACGGCCTCGCACAGCAGATGTTTCTACGGTTCTCTCGGCAGTGTCACCACGATCTCGGCTCCGCCCACTGGGCCACTGGCTGCGGAAATCTGGCCACCGTGAGCTTCGACAATCCGTCGGGTGATCGCCATGCCCAACCCTGTCCCTTGTGTCTTGGTCGTGAAGAACGGCTCGAAGATACGGGTCTGCTGTTCCGCTGTCAGGCCCGGGCCATTGTCGCGAAAGGCGAGTTGCCACGCGGGGCGATGGTCCAGCGTGACGGCGGCACAATTCACGGTGATCTCGCCCGGCTCGGGACAGGCATGGATCGCGTTCTCCAAAATGTTGCGGAAGACCTGTTCGAGAGCATGGCGATCCACGCTGCAATCGAGGTCCGGCTGGTTCTCACCTTCCACGAGCCGGACGAACTTGTCCTGACGCGCCACGGCGAGGTCGGCCCATGTGTCGCGCCACAGTTTTCGCAGGTCCAGCGTCGCGCGACGCAAGGCGATCGGGACCGCGTAGCCACGGACTTCCTCGTACAGCCGGTGCAGATGATCCTGCGCCCGATGGATGCGTGAGACGAGCTCAAGTGCGTCCACATTACCTTCGAGTTCCACGGTCAGCAGATCGAGACATGCCTTGCTCCGCTGCAGCGCGTTGCGGCTTTCGTGCGCCAAGCCAGTCACCATCTGTCCGATGGCCGCCAGCCGCTCCGACTGGAGCATCCGCTCTTCCGCTCGTTTCCGTTCAGTGATGTCCTGTCCCACGACCAGCACCGCCTCGCCGCCATCAAAGTCGCTCAGATCACCCGAGTTACACAGCAGCCAGCGGCGCGAGCCGTCACGGCAGTTCACGGGATATTCGCGACCGCGATCCGAACGGCCATCGAGGAGTGCTGTCGCTGCCGGTCGTTGTCCCGGCGGTACGAAGACATCCAACCAATCCTGTCCGCGAACTTCGTCGAGGCGATAACCCGTCAGTTCGGTGGTGTAGGGATTGAGGTAGACGATCGTGTGGTCCGGTCGCAGGATGGCAATCAGGCAGTCGGCTGTTTCGACGAGCGTGCGAAACGCCTCTTCACTCTGTTCTTTGGCCAACCGCAAGTGGCGGCGCTCGGCCGACCGGGCCAGGCTGGCACGCAGCACATCCGGGTTGATGGGCTTGAGAATGTAGTCGGCGGCACCGCGGCGGAGCGCGGTGATGGCCCCTTCCACATCCGAGAATCCGGTGATGACGATGACGTCGGCTTCGGGGGCCAGCCGCTTCAGTCGTGGCAAGAAGTCTTCCGCCATGCCATCGGGAAGCTGGCGATCGAGAAGCACGACCGAAATGTCATCCCAATTTCCACGACTCGCCGCCTGAGCCAGCGTGCTGGCGCATTCGACGCGATGGTCATCCAACTCCAGAATATCCCGCAGATTCGCCTGCGTGTCGGGGTCGTCCTCGATCACGAGCAGGTCGAGTGTGGTGTCGGTGACCGTGGGACTCATCACTTTGCCAGTTGTTGGACCGTGCTCAGTAGCAGCGGCATGTCGAACGGTTTGTAGAGCACCGTGTCTGCTCCGTCGGTCAACGCGCGTTGAATCACCGCTTCCATTTCCCCCCGGAAGCCGGTGATCAGCACGACGCGGGCTTCTGGATTCGCCGCTCGCACGTTCAGTAGCACGGAGGAGCCGTCTCCCCTGGGGAGTTTCATGTCGATCAGCACCAGATCAAACCGTCGTTCCAACAATCGGGTTTTGGCTTGCTCCTCATCGTAGGCCAGGCAGACACGGTAACCGTGGTGCCGCAACACGTCCCACAGATTCGCGCAGAGATCCTGATCGTCATCCACAACCAGGATGGTGGGCTGCAGAAGTGCGGTTCCCAGCAGTGGCAGAAGCTGGTTGAAATTGACGGGCTTGGCGAGGACTCGCAGGCATCCGGCTCCGTACGCCGCCGTTTCGTTCTCCAGGCTGGCGAACGCGGAAATCACGATGGCCACCGTGCCGGCTCGCAGTTTCTTAATCTCGCGGTAGAGCGTCAGCCCATCCATACCGGGCATCTTCAGATCGAGAAGTGCGATGTCAAACGGCTGTCGGCGAACAAGTCCCAAGGCGTCCAGACCGTTGTGTGCGACGGCGACGTCATACCCGATGTCCGTCAGAATGTCAGACAGGTTTTGACAGGTATCGATGTCGTCATCGACGACCAGGATGGAAGCAGGTGTATCAGACGTCATGATGGCCCTGAGTTTACCTCTTTCTGTTCGGGAACTCGGTCGGCGGATTTCAGACGGAGTTTGAACGTGGCTCCCCGACCGGGTTCGCTAAACGCCTTCAACGTGCCTTGATTACGATCCACGATCGAACGTGAAATTGCCAGCCCCAAGCCGATGCCTCGCGATTTGGTCGAATGGAACGGTTCCATGATCCGCTTGAGCACTTCCGGTGGGATGCCATCTCCCGTGTCCGTCACCGCGACCTCGACGTGCCCATCGCCGTCGGTGGCTGAGATCCGCAACGCGCCCCCTTGGGGCATGGCCTCATACGCATTGCGGAACAGGTTGAGAAACACGATCTGAACCTGATCCAAATCTGCCAGGACGGGGGGGAGAGCTGGTGGGAGATCAACTTGAACCTGAATGTTGTCCGGCGGTTCCACCGCTTCGAGCGCTTCCCGGACGACCTGTTCGAGTGGGAAGGGGCGCAGAGTCGGCGATGGCAGACGGGCGTAGTTGGAGAGCGCGGTAATCACGCTGTCAGCCGTGGTGACTTGCTTCTCGATCCGTTCCAGATGTTCTTTCGTTTTCTCCGGAGACACGCTGCGGGCGTTGGTCAGGTAGTAGACGGACGTTTTGATGACGTTCAGCGGATTGCGGAGTTCGTGCGCGATGCCTCCAGCCACCTGGCCGATGGCCACCAACCGCTCGACCCGTTGTTGCCGCGCGGCAAACTCCGCCTGGTACGCACCGTTGATCAGCGCCATTTCGAGGTCCAGCAGCTTGTCCAACGAGTCCCGTGTGGCGGCGAGTTCTGCCTGGTCACCCGGCCACCGAGTTCGCAGGATGCCCGCGATGTGCAGCCGAATGCGGGCCAGCGCGACGTTGGCAAACACCTGGTCGAGGCCAATTTCCACGTGCCGATAACCCACCTGCCAGCGTCGCAGCACGTACTCCAAATCGTAATCCCCGCCGAGCAGTTGCCGCAGCCACGTCGTGAGCGTCCCCTTCAGCCGCACGATCTGCTCGGCACCGCCAGAGATGACCTTCCGCGCCTGGGGATGCTTTTCAATCTCGGCATAGAAGTCGTCCACGATCTCCGGCAAATGCGGTTCGAGTACAGCCACGGTGGACCGAACGCGTCCGGCGTCGGAAGGGGTCCACCCGACGTACGCCTGCAAGTCGCGATATTTCTGAAGCAACTCTTGGGGATCCATGATGCGTCTCACTTTATCAAATGTCAGCCCGGTGGAGTAATCACCATCGCAAGGCCCGTTCCGTCGCGTCGCCAAGTTGATTCGGAGGTCCACTTCGCTGGCAAGCCGGCACGCAGGAGCCACCGGTTCGGCATGAACTGCGAGGGAATCGACGCGATGCTGTCCAAGTGGCGACGCATGTTCGCAAACAACGTCGCTCCCTCTGTCGCCTGACCACATCGTAGTTCGTGCGACGTCGCACAGATTGGGCGAAGAGGTCACAGCACTTCGCGGCAGCTCCGCGCAAACAATCAGGAATTGCTGATGCCAAATGGCCACTGCACGGAAAAATCCGGCTAATCCCAATACCGTTCGGCGAGTTGAAAGTCACAGCCTCGTGATAACTTGTGATTGGTCCCACACCAATTATCAAGGAGGCTGTGACGATGAGAGAGCAAGGATGCTCGACGTTGTCGCCCGATGCGAGCGGGCGGATTGTGGATC
>JACRIH010000470.1 GCA_016235885.1 Planctomycetales bacterium
CCCGACCAGGTTGTTGAGCACCCTCCCTGTTTTACCGATCCGAACGTATGCAACGCGCTTGCCAAGATCGTCCGGGGAGACGCGGGTGACGAATGGGTCCGCGCGGCGGTTTTAAGTTCCGCCGCAGAGCGATCCGTCGGACTGTTGTTCGCATTAGAATTGCTGAAAAAAGACGCCGACCTTGATGCACAGATCCAACTGCGACGGGAACTCACGACGATCACAGGAACACGCGGCGACCGTGCCGAACTTTCACAACTGTCCGCGTGCGTCATGTTGTTTGCAAAGGGAAAACGTTCGACGAAGCAAGACTCATTTCTGCGAGTGATTCTGGTCGGCTTGGGCAATGGCTTTCAGCGACGTGGCAAATTGTTGGCCGAATTGTCAGAGATTGACTCGGACTGGACGAAGCTGATTGACGAGTTCGTGAGCGAAGCCGCCAAGCTCGCTACCGATCGTGTTGCTCTTCAAGCTGAGCGTCAGCAAGCCATCCAATTGCTTGGCCACGGCGATGCGAAGTCTGTTCGAGACGTGCTCGTCACGCTGCTGGATGCCAAGCAACCGCAGGCGGTGCAACTCGCGGCGATTCGAACGCTGGCTGGGTTCCGACAGGCGGACGCTCCGGGTACGCTGCTGGCGACGTATCGCGGCGCGACGCCGGGCGTGCGCGCCGAAATCATCAACACGCTGCTGTCGCGTCCGGAGTGGATCAACTCGCTGCTGGACGCGATCGAGGCGGGAACCGTCTCGGCGACGGATGTGCCGCTGGCGCGGAGGAATCTGCTGCTGCGAAACGCCAACGCGGCGATCAAGGAACGCGCACTCAAACTGTTTGCCCGCGAAGCGGCCGGGCCGCGCGAGGTGGTGCTGAAGGAGTATCAGGCGGCGCTCACGCTGGCGGGAGACGCGGGGCGCGGGCGGAAGGTGTTCCAGCGGGAGTGTCGGCAATGCCATCGCGTCGGCGACGACGGGTTCGACGTGGGACCGAGTCTGGCGACGGTTCGGCATCGCGGGCCGGACGAACTCCTGTTGCACGTCCTCGACCCCAACCGCGAGGTCGGGCCGAACTTTGTCGAATACGTCGTGGTACTGAACGACGGCCGCACAGCCACCGGTCTGATCGCGTCGGAAACGCCCACCAGCATCACGCTCCGCCGCGCCGAGGGGGCGACCGAAACGATTCTGCGGCGCGAGATCGACGAAGTTTCCAGCACCGGAAAGTCGCTGATGCCGGAAGGGGTCGAGAAGAAGATCGCCACGACCGAGATGGCTGATCTGTTGGCGTTCCTCCGCGGCGAACCGGCCCGCCCGTAGGTCAGGCTTTCCAGACTGACCAGTGGTGTGATCGGAGTGGCGTCAGCACCAATCACGGTGGGTCACGGCGAAGCAAGGCTTCAAAGCCCGCCTGCTCGAAATGATGGTCGTGGGTCAGCGACCGGGTGATCCCGCGCTGCTGCATCACGACGAACGAAATGCAATCGGTCAGCGACCACTCCTTGTCCGCACGCTGTTGGTGCAGTTTCAAGCCCTCGTCAAGCAGTCCGGTTGATGCAGCGATCCATTCGCAATCGGAATTGGACCGCAACCGGGTCACGATGGCGTGTGCCTTGGGGCGGTCAGCAGGCTGCGAATACGCGTTGACCACTTCCCAGACGACTTGTTCCGTAACGACCAGCGGTTCGACAATCTGCTGTGCCCAAGCCAAGGCGCGCGCGTGCAGATTGTCGCGCGAGTTGACAACGGCCAGCAGGAACGATGTGTCGACCAGAATCATGGCCGCTTGGGCGTCCCGTACAAGTAATGATCGTGCTGGGCCGCGAGGTCGGTCGGCAGATCGGGATTCTCCGGGAACTGGTCAGCCAGTTCCACAAGTTGCGCGAGCGTCGAACCGGACGTCTCGACAATCTGTCGCGGCGAAACCAAGATTTCCAACTCGCAACCCGTCGGCAAATCCACAGGTTCCGCGGGAATGAACACGTGCCCGTCAAATCGCGCTTTCAAAGTGAGCATGACGATCTCCTTGGCCGCGAGTATACCGAGCGACACCACGATTGGCTGCCCGAATTACTTTACGGGGAACGGTTGTCGATTACTGCAATGGCAGTTCGATCATGGAGGTTTCCGTTTCCGGTTCGTCGTCTTCGTCAAAGACATGGGGAACGCGGTGCGACTTCGCACGGTCGGATGGGATTGGTTTCCGATGAGATGTCGCGGTTCGTTCCGTGGCGACGTAGACCACGTCGTCATCGACCACGTCGGCTGATTCACCCTGGCGGGCGAGAGTTTCTTCGATGATTCGCTGTCGTTCGGCGGCGGTCAGCTTGGCGGGGCGGTGTGCTGGCTGGGGTTCGACTGTCGCGGAGACGAGTTGCACGGCGGGATCGCGGTGGTTTCGCGAGGCGGCTTCGTGGCCACGAGCGTTGGAACTCGATTCGCCATCCGTCGCGTCGGCGTTTCTCGCGGCTTTGCGCTTCGCGATGTTCTCGATCTCCTTCGAGCCTCCCGAACCTGGGAGGGAGACGTTGACCATGTCGGAGCTGACCGGAGCACCGTTGGCCGGCGTGTACCGAATCCGCAGGCTGCACTGGGCCGTGTGTGGTCCCTTGCGTGTGTACGGGACGAAAATGGTGTACGTCGGGCCGAGTTTCGTTCGGCAAAACTGCAGCTTCCACGCTTCGGGAGAGAAGTCAAACTGGTGAAACGGCTTGACCTGGTCCTCTTCCGACCCCTGGTCGTCGAAGACGTAAATGCGGACCGTGCCGTTCACTTCGGCGGGGAGTTGCTTCTGGTGCGAGAAAAAGAAAATTTGTCCGGCGAAGCCGCGACAGGTCAGGCCGTCGAGACCGGTCCCCGTTGTCGGCTGCCACAGAGCCATGATGTTCGTGACCGGGTTCTTGTCGCTGGCTTTCGGGAACTCGCGTTCGAAGGAGAAGGAGTTGAACAGGCCACTGGTGGTGGCGCAGCCGGAGAAGAGCGAGAGGGCGACAAGCAGGACGAGACACGGAGACGCGGAGTCGTGGAGACGCGGAGAGTGGATCAACGGCGACGGGCAGTCTCCGCTACTCTGCATCTCTCTGTCTCCGTGTCCCTGTCGTTTGAAGAGACCGCTTGGGTTCATGGTGGACCGTCCTTGAAAATCAGCGTTTCGGTTTCGGAAGCAGCGTTGGCCCCACCGTTCGGGAAGCGGGTTTGACCTTGGACGGCACCGCCGGCATCTTGGAGGTCGGGACGTTGAATTCTTCCGGTGGCGGCGTCTGCACTCCGTCTTGACCGGGGGCCGGCGGAGTCAGAATGAGCGGCGGAATGACCGGTTGGCCACCGTCCGTTGCGGACCAATTCACCTGGCTCGAAATCCCCCGCAGCGGACCGTGAATCAACTCGGCTTCGCACTCGATGAAATTGATCCGCTCCATTTCGATCTGCTTGATCATTTCCGAATCCTCGTCGGTCGCGATCAACCGCGGGGTGAGGAAGATCAACAATTCGGTCCGGCGGTTCTGATTGTAATCGTATCGGAACAGGTGACCGAGCAACGGCAGGTCTCCCAGGATCGGAGCCTTGCGCACTTCGTTGACGTTGTTCTTGGTGATCATGCCGCCCAGCACCGCCGTCTGGTTGTTTCGCACGCTGGCGGTGGTGCGGACCGTGGTGATGTCTTTTTTCGGCGCTTCGATCGTCCGGCCTGTCGAGTCGGTGAAGAGCGGGACGCCTTCGGCGAGGAACAGGCTCTTTTCGGCGATGACTTCCATCACCACCATTTTGTCGGGCGTGATGCGCGGAGTGACGGTCAGAATGATCCCGGCCGGAAGCCGCTGCACCAGCGGATTGACGACGCCGGCAACCGACGTGTTCAGGCCGTTCACGACAGGCACGTCCTGACCGACTTGAATCTGAGCGGTCTGGTTGTTGAGCGTGCGAATCTGCGGCCGGCTGAGGATGTCCACTCGCCGTCGCTGCGCCAGTGCTCGCAGCAAGATGTTGACGGCATCGGAACTGGCCGACAGCACCAGGCCGCCGTAACCTAAATCGCCGTTCACGCGGCCAAGACCGAAACCGTTGATCCCTTGTGTTCCGACCTTGCCTGGGTTGCCGGCAATGTTGTTTCCCAGTGGATCGTTCGGATTGCCAAACAAGAAGCCTGGTGATCCCGATTGAGAAATGATTTTGGTGTCCGTCGTCTGCGTACCATTCGGCAGGGTACTCGTGACGGGAATCGTGGTGATGTTGGCTGCGGGAAACGTACTGCGGCTGAACAGCACTGGATCCTGGAAGCCCAGCTCCACGCCGAACTCGTCCGTGTTGTCGAGCGCCACTTCCACGATCAACGCCTGGATGATGACCTGCTCGGGAGCCATATCCAGCCGCGAGACGATGTCCTTGATCTCGTCGAAGAACCGCGGCGTGGCACTGATCAGCAGAC
This sequence comes from Planctomycetales bacterium, assembly GCA_016235885.1. Lineage (GTDB taxonomy): Bacteria > Planctomycetota > Planctomycetia > Planctomycetales > Planctomycetaceae > JACRIH01. The sequence goes on from JACRIH010000470.1 coordinate 4,421, forward strand.
TGTTACTGACCGGATCGGCGACGACCACGACTTCTCGCTCAATTTGTTCGAACGGACTGAACAGGTTCGGGTCCACCTGCGTCACAGCCTGCCGCTGCGATTGCAGGAATTGATTGATGGCGTTGGCCACGTCGGCGGCCGGACTGTTGTTCAGCCGGATCACCGTGCTTTCCCGCTGCCGGATGTCGCTGGCATCCAGCCGCAGCAGGATGGCTTCGACGACGCGCAGCGCTTCCGCGCCGCCAATCGCGAGGATGCTGTTTGTCCGTGCATCGACCGAGAACCGCATCGGGATCAAACCACTTCCCGCATCGTCAGCTCCCGCCACCTGAATGCCCACGGATTGATTGCCCTGGTTCTGACCCTGGCCCTGCCCCTGCTGGTTGGGCGGCGGAAAGAGTCGTTCGAGGAGCGTGATCGCCTGCGTCGCATCGCCGTTGGCGAGCGTGAACACTTTGATTTCGGCCACCGACGCGGCGGGCCGGTCGAGTTGACGGATCAGCTCGGTCATCAACTCCATGCTCTGTTCGGGAGCCGTGACAACGAGGCTGTTCGTCCGCGAATCGGCGGCGACGTGAACGTCGTCCAGAATTCCCGATCGCACGATCCGCTCGCGGTCGCCGTCCACGGTCAGAAATTGCAGCACGATCGACTTCACGTCGCGAGCGCCGCGAGTGCCACCCTGCGTGCCGCCGGTACCACCAGCCGCTCGACCGCCACTCAAGCCCGTGCCGGTCGATGACGAGATGTTTTGCAACGAGTCTTGCAACGTCGTGGCGAGTTCGGTCGCCGTGGCACTCTTGAGTTGGAAGATCCGGATTTGGTTCGTCGCGCCCGATTCGTCCGTGTCGAGCCGTTTGATGAGCACCGCCACTTCTTCCATGTCACGCGGGCGGGCCTGCACGATCACCGAATTCGTGCGGCCGTCGGCCGTGACTCGGACTCGTGGCGCCAGCCCGGCGTCAATGCGCTGCGCCTGACCGGCCTGCTGCGCCGGAACCGGATACAACTCCTCGATCGTGTCGGCCACTTCCGACGCGATCGCGTGCTTGAGCGGGAAGACTTCGAAATTCGTTTCGGGATCGGTGGGCTGGTCGAGTTCGTCGGCCAGGTTGAGCACGGCTTCCATGTCCGACGCGGCCGCGAGAATCAGCACCGCGTTCGGTCGCAGCACGGGGATCACGGTCACCGTCTGGGTCTGCTGTACTGTCCGCGATCGCAGGTTGCCCATGCGCTCGTAGATGCTGTTCAACAGAGTCGCCAAGCCCTCACTGCTGACGTGCTGGAGCATCAATAGATGGACCTCCGGTGCCGTCCCGGCACTCAGCCGTTCGATTTCCCGGACGACCGACATCACCGCGTCGACATCTTTCTGATTGCCGCGGATGATCAGCACACCCAGGTCCGGCATGGCCTCGACCGCAACGTCTCCCTTCAGTCCGCCGATCAGAGACGGCAGATCGGACGCCTTCGGTTTCTCGGCGTCGGCGTTCGGTTTGGGTTCGGCTTCGTTCGCCGGCTGAAGTGGGTTGCGGACACCATTCCGAGCCGGCGGCGTCTTCGGCTCCTCGTCCACGTCCTGTTCGACGTTGCGCGACGCGACCGTTCGGCGGCCACCACGGTTTGCCTGCGCCAGTCGTTCGAGCTGCGGTTGCAGCACCTTCGCGACTTGCGTCGCGTCCTTCGTAGTGGCGACCGCGCGCACCTGCTGCTGCGACGAGATTGGAATGGCATCGACCGTCTCGATCAATCGTACGATCTGCTTGATCAACCTCGGTTCGGCCTGCACGATCAGTTCGTTCGCGTCCCGGTCGATCCCAACGGCAAACTGAACGTCACCCGCCGGATTCGCGGTTGCGCGTTTCGCGCCGGTTGCCGGCGTGCGACCGGATGTGCGCTGCACTCGAAAACCCTGCAACCCCTCGGGGCCTTGATCCACCAGCGACGAGAACGATCCGAACCCGTCGTGAATGATCCGCCCCACCACCACCGCGCGGTTTTCTTCCATCGGCACCACCCGGACCACTTCGTTGCGGCTGACCTTTGCGTAGCCATCACGCTCCGCGTGATGAGCCGTATGATCTATCGACGCCGAATCCAGACTCGGCTCGTCACGCGAAGCGTGACGGCTACGTTCCGTTGCGACATCACGTCGTTCGACCGCGGAGGTGTCACGATGGGATGCGGGTTGAACTCGATTGCCTGTGTCTGTCCCATCCGCCGTCCGGATCGGCTGCACCTGCGTCTGCTTCACCCCGCGAGTTCGATCATCGACCTTCGCTCCTCGATCCCCGGCGACGTCACGCACCGCCGCGGCATCTTGGCGCACGTACTCCTGTCGAGTCTTCGACGACTCGCTGAGCACCAGCTTTTCGCCGCGAATCGTGAGCTTGTATCCCTGCGGACTCAGTTCCCGATTGAGAATGTTCAGAGCTTCGTCAGACGGATGCTTTCGCCAGTCGCGGCGGGAATACTTTGTCGTCGGCAGTCGCTCCGCATCCAACGTGGTCCCGGTCTGGCGCGCGAAGTCTTCGAGCACCTTCTTCCACGACGCTTGCAGGTAGTTCAAGTTGACTTCACCACCGGCGTGGCTGGTGATCTGCTGTTGAGTCTGCACCGCGGATTTAGTGACCGAGTACGACTTCGCGTCGGCCGATTTCGCCGGACCCTCCGCGAGAACGGGTCCGAATGTCGCCCACGCCACGAGCAGGCTCGCGCCGCCCAGTGCCGCACTGCGTGTCAGCGAACGACTCAACCGAGGTCTTGCCACTTTCAGGCGACTGTCGGCAATGTCCCGTTGATTCTGTGTGTTGTTCACGAGTCGTTCTCCCTACCCTGCGCGCGGCAGATGTCCGTACGATCCGAATCATCGTCAATATCGGCAGACCTTACCCAGTTTCTTCAACCGGTACTGCGGGCGACGTCTGATTGACACGAATTGATGCGTTGGCTTAGGATGCTCTGGACGATATGAGATTTGGGGTACAAGCTTGACCCGGCTGAACTTGGGCCACTTGTCCTCACCCACCGACATCCCTCCTTACCATCCCACCCGGAGGCCACCATGCTCACTCTGCCCGGAACCCGGCATCGTTTCTGTGATAGCATCACCCGCCGCAGCTTTCTGAAAATCGGGGCACTCGGCGCGGGAGCCGGAGCGCTGAGTTTGGCCGATCTGTTTCGGCTCGAAGCGCAGGCGGGAACGGGTTCGTCGCACAAGTCGGTGATCAACGTGTTCCTCGGCGGCGGCCCGCCGCATCAGGATATGTGGGAGATCAAAACCGAAGCCCCCACGGAGATTCGGGGGCCGTTTCAGCCGATCGACACCAACGTCCCCGGCATCCAGATTGGCGAAGTGTTTCAGCGGCTGGCCAAGGTCATGGACAAGTCGGTGGTCATTCGGTCCGTCATCGGAGCCGAGGATCGGCATGATTCGCACCAGTGCCTGTCCGGCTGGAAGTTCAACGACCTCGCTTCGGTCGGCCGACGGCCGAGTATCGGAGCCGCGCTCTCCCGGCTGCAAGGCCCGGTCGACAAGTCGGTGCCGCCGTTCGTCGGACTGGCCAACGTCGGCGTGTGGAAGCACCCCGGCACGTCCGGTTTCCTCGGTGCGGCGCACTCGCCGTTCAAGCCCGAAGGGGAGGGGATGGCCGACATGAAATTGAACGGCATCACTCCCGATAAACTCGACGACCGCCGCCAGCTTCTCCGCAGCATCGACAAACTGAAACGAGACGCCGACGCGAACGGGACGCTGCGTGGGATGGATGCGTTCGAGGCCAAAGCGTTCGACGTGCTGACGTCGTCGCGCCTGCTGGACGCGCTCGACCTGAGCAAGGAAGACCCCAAGGTTCGCGAACGGTACGGCGATGGCAAACCGTTCAACTTCCAGTACGACGGGTCGCCGACAATCAACGAACACCTGCTGCTGGCGCGGCGACTGGTCGAAGCGGGCGTCCGCTGCGTCACCCTGACGTTTGGCCGCTGGGACAGCCACGGCGATAATTTTGGCTTGGTCCGCGACCACGGTGGAAAATTGGATCAGTGCCTGAGCGCGCTGATCGAAGACCTCGAACAGCGCGGCATGCTGGACAGCACCACGGTGATCGCGTGGGGCGAATTCGGAAGAACGCCGCGCATCAATCCGCAGTCGGGCCGCGACCACTGGCCGCAGGTGAGCTGTGCGTTCATGGCCGGTGGTGGAATGCGAACCGGGCAGGCGATCGGTTCGACCAACCGCCTTGGTGAACACGCGAAAGATCGCCCCGTGCATTTCCAAGAAATCCATTCGACGCTCTACCGCAACCTCGGCATCGACACCGCCAGCACGACAATCGCCGACCCGACCGGCCGCCCACAGTACCTGTCGAACATGCCGCCACTTCGCGAGTTGATGTAACCCGTAGGATGGACGCCCCGTCCGTCCGTCGATTATCGACTCGCAGTGGAAGGAAGTCGGACAGGCAAGGTGCCCATCCTACAGTTCTCCAAGCGAGCCGATCTCGGCCCCGAAATCCGACCAAACCCGGTCCAGCAACTGGGCGTCGAATTCGTGTGATCCACAATCTCGATCCATTTTGAACCGGCGCGAGTCACCAGTGGTCTCGAAATCCACATCGGCTCTGCCGCGAGTTCGAATCGGCGGCACATCACCGTTCCCAGTCGAAGTCAGCGGGCCAACCCAAATAGATGTCGAGTGCGAAGTGCTGAGTCGCGAGTCCAGTGTCGAAAGTGACACAGCCGTCGTCGCAAGGTTTCCTCGCATCTCTCGACTCTCATCTCTCGACTCAACCGCGGCCAGCGCTGGGGCGCGGCGCGCCGCGGCCTGCCCCGACGCATTGACGGCGAAGCCGTATCCCAGCGGGTCGTGTTGCACCCAAACACCGGGGAAGGCAGCGAGGATGGCATTGCGGACGTTGATGTCCTGCGTGAAGAGATGCACGCCGCTGTTGTTGTTGTACAGACGGTGAACCAACGTGGTTCCCGCCGGGGCCGTGGACCCGGCAGGCGCGGCATACATGTAGCCTTCGATCCCTTCATCACGCCAGCCAGTCGTGCGCGTGTCCGGACCGGAGACCGGCGGCGGGACGATGTTCACGAGGAAGTTCTTCTCGTTCAGGTTGAGCGTGTAATAATGGAACCCGCGTTGCAGGTTGTAGACGCGGTAGATCGGCGTCGCGGTGCCTCGGGCATCGGTCACCGCAATTCCATAAACCTCAAAGCCGGAGTTGTCGGCCGTCTCATCGCGATAGCCGGCCTGCACCGCGTTGTCGAATTGAGCGCGAGACGTGGTGAAGAAGTGGAAGTCGGCATTCGGATTGTAGGCGCGGTACATCCGGGTGTTTGCGGCCAAACGGACATTGTCGATCTGGACCTCGGAGTCGATCCCAGCGCCACCGGCTGTAATTGTGAATTCCAGTGTACGACTTCCATCTCGAAGGGCCGTAGGAATCTCCACCGTTTGTGTCGTGAATGAACCATCGAACGAGTTGAGGGAAAGCGTACGCACAACCTGTGTTCCGAGCCGGACAACGAGTTGATCATCGTTACTGGCGTCAGTCCGTTTCATGTCGAACAAGAGCGAGGTGGCACCTGCCGGAATGAAGAACCGATTGTGATTGCGGCTGACCGTCCGTGCCCCGAGCGTGAGCATTCCGTCGAGCGCATCGCCGCACACGGAGAAAATCGGACAGGTTCCCGCCGAGACACGACCACCTCCGTGATCCACCCAGCCGGGAAGGAGTTCGTCGCCGACGTGTCGAAAGTCGCCGTTGACGATTTCCAGCGGATTCGTCGCTGGCAGCCATGCCGCGAAATCGACGCCATCCACCGTCAGGCCGAGCTGGTTCAGTCCCTGGGTATTGGCATTCCCTGTGTCGGGATCAACCAGCGTTTCAGAACTGTGCTGGTGATCCTGCTGGGCAGAGTAGAACCGAAACTGCGAGTAGGAAGCGTCCCGCAGGTTCGGATGACTACCGGTTACTTGTTGCGCTATGCGACTGAACGCATAACCCGTGGTGCTGTTCGGGTCGCTGACAGTCGTCTTGTAGACGATGTTCCAGACATCCGAATGGGCGTCGATACCGCTCACCTGATCGTTCACCAAGACGTTGTAGGCACCAGGAATCGGCCGGCCGTCTGGCGCGAACTCCGTTTGGTAGTAGACATCCGTGAACGCCACGTTCTGCCATACCGTAGCGCCGTAGCCACTGGGCTTCCCAAGTTCGTACAACCGTTGTGATCCATCGACCGGCAAGATGCCCTGGTCGAAATCATGCGGGTCCAGATACGTCACTTGGTCGACGGGGATACTGAACGTGGCCAACCGCTCAACTGCTTCGCTGATGACCGCTGTTCCAAAACTGTGACCAATCAGGTGCAGCGGAACTGAAGTCCCCGCCGTGGGCGAAGCAAGTCCGAGTCCCACCAGCAAGTTGAAGAGTGCATCCCCAGCAGCTTCACCCCACCCCGCGGACGATTCATTCGATTCGCGAGCCCAGTCGAACAGGAGCACAACTTCACCCGTGGCAGGAATTTCGGAACTCGGAAAGACCGACTGATTGGCATCGAACAGTCCGGTGAATTGACCGTTGGCATTGACCAGATCGTAATCCAGAAGCCACGCCGTCTGGTTGGGTCCGTTCTCCGTATCGGCCCTTGTTCGCACGGCCTGTGCGAGAGCAGCCAGTGAATCGCCATCCGAATCCGAGAGCTGAAACCCGTGTGTAATGATGGTCGCGCCCGTCACCGTCTGTCGCTGGAGAACTGCCGCCACCTGTTCAACTGACGGATAATTACTCGTCTGATACCGCTGGGCGTAGACGCCGTCATTGCTCCCGTCTTGAAGGTAACTTGTCCACGCAACGACAAATTGCCCCGCAGCGTCCATCGCTACTGACGGGGTCCGCTGGTCGTTGAACGTATAAGTATTGACTCGAAACTCGCTTCCCTGCGGCATCCCGGCCGCGTTGTACAACTGTGCATACACGCCGCTGCTGCTGCCGTCTTGACCCGAGCTCTGCCAAGTGACAACGAAGTCTCCCGCCGCGTTCATCGCCACTGATGGGTCTTCCTGGTGGTTCGCGGTAGTTGTATTGACGCGGAACTCACTGCCTTGGGCAACACCTGCTGCATCGTAGCGCTGTGCATACACGTCCAAAAGGTCGCCGTCCTGACTGTAATTCGACCAACTGACGACGAACTCCCCAGCCCCATCCATCGCCACCGATGAGTATTTCTGAGGGGCAGCGCGGGTTGTATTGGCGCGGAACTCGGCCCCTTGAGTCACACCTGCGGCGTCGTAACGTCGCGCATACACGTCATAGTCATTCCCGTCCTGAGTGCTCTGCCAAGTGATAACGAAGTCCCCCCCCTCGTCCATTGCCACTCTCGGATATGTTGGAATTCCTCTCGATTCTGTCGCGGTAGTGCTGACTCGGAATTCGTTTCCTTGCGCTACTCCCGCAGCGTTGTAACGACGCGCATACACGTTCTGGACTGGAGCGTTTTCCTGATCGCTCGTCCAAGCGATGACAAAGTTCCCGGACGCGTCCATCGCCACTGTGGAAAGAAACTGGCTTGGGTAGGTGGTCGTGTTGACGCGAAACTCGCTTCCTTGGGGCTCTCCCACTGCATTGTAGCGCTGTGCGAAGACGTCAAAGTAAAACCCGTCTTCGTGATTACTAGACCAGGTAGCGACGAAATCTCCCACCGCGCTCATCGCCGCCGACGCCCAATACTGACTTCCCGCCATCGTAGTATTGACGCGGAACTCGTCCCCTTGAGCCACACCTGCGGCGTTGTAACGCTGTGCGTATACGTCATTGAGATTGTCCGCCGGATGGTCGGAGTTTGACCACGTAATAACGAAGCTGCCAGCGGCGTCCATTGCCACGGTACCTGGACCGTTAGTGTGTTGAGCATACGTCGTCGTGGTGTTGACGCGAAACTCGTCGCCTACGGCAAAAGCTGACAGTAACCGCCGCAGTTCGAGCGTTTCCACCACCGCAGGCACGGCGGAGTAGGCCGTCCGCTGGCCACGCTGGCGGGACCACATGGTGCGAGTCGTCAGTCGTCGGTACATCGCAGTCAGCCACGAGCGGATTGCCATGCGGGGACGCCTTGTGCTGGGGAACCAAAGATAAAGATGTCCTGCGCTGGACCGCTCACGCCATTACGCCCGATCCTTCAACTGATTGCAAGCTCGAACGATTCCGGCATCGCGCGTGCCTCCGCAAATTTTGCCGCATGCTTGCCGAATTCATCGCTGCTGATACCTTAGCTGCGAACGTAGGTCAGGCTTTCCAGCCTGACATCGTGGACTTGGGAATCACAACGTTGTCAGCCTGGAAAGTCTGACGTACGACGAGGAAGGCAGCCGAACCATGCGCGATTTTGAGTACGAAGCTCCCCAAACTGTGGCCGAGGCGGTGGCGGTTTTGGGACGGTTCAACGGACAGGCCCGACCGCTGGCCGGGGGGACGGACCTGATCGATCAGATTCGCGTCGGTCGGCACGCGCCGTCGGTCGTGGTGGACATCAAGAAGTTGCCGGAACTGAATGTTCTCGAACTGACGGAGAGCGGACTACGTCTCGGAGCGGCCGTGCCGTGCTATCGCATTTACGGTGGCTGCGACATCAATCAGAAATATGCCGCGCTGGCGGATAGCGCTCGAATTATCGGCGGCATCCAAATCCAAAGCCGAGCCAGCGTGGGGGGTAACCTGTGCAATTCGGGGCCTGCCGCCGATTCGACTCCCAGCCTGATCGCGCTCGGCGCGGTGGCCGTGATCGCGGGGCCGAACGGAACTCGCGACGTTCCGGTCGAAAGTTTTTGCACGGGGCCGGGGAAGAACGTGCTCGCGCCGGGTGAATTGTTGGTGGAGTTGAAATTTCCGCCGCGCCCGGCGCACAGCGGTTCGCACTACCGGCGGTTCATCCCGCGCAACGAAATGGACATCGCCGTCGTCGGTGTCGGAGTTTCGGTCGTGCTGGACGATAGCTGCGAGAAATTTGTCTCGGCGCGAATTGCCTTGGGCGCGGTTGGCCCGACACCGCTGTTCGCGACGGTTGCCGGCGACGGTCTGGCCGGGAAGTCGGTCAGCGAGAAATCGATCGCGGCAGCAGCGACCGCAGCGCAGGCGATTGCAACACCGATTGACGACATGCGTGGCACGAAGGAATTCCGGCTGCACGTCACGGGCGTGCTGGTGCGTCGCGTCATCGAAGAGGCCGTGAAAAGAGCGCGGGAGTAATCACACGTCGTTTGACCGCGACCCGCAGGGGAGCGCGTGTTGCGGCGGCAAGAAACGCGCTCCCCTGCGGGTCGCGGTTAAACGAATCAACTTGAGTTGGAGGCTCGAATGGCAAAAAAACGCGTCGTCACCACCACGATCAACGGGCAGTCCACGGAATTTCTGTGCGAACCGCGGCAGACGCTGCTGGAAATTCTCCGCGACACGCTGCGACTGACCGGCGCGAAGGAAGGTTGCTCGAACGGCAACTGCGGAGCCTGCACGGTGTTGCTGGACGGGCGGCCGGTCGACAGTTGTCTCGTCTTGGGCGTCGAAGTCGAAGGGGCGAAGATCGACACCGTCGAAGGCGTGGCCAAAGCGGACGGGTTGGATTCGATCCAACAGGCGTTTCTCGAAAACGCCGCCTTGCAGTGTGGGATTTGCACACCGGGATTCATCATGTCGACAAAGGCGCTGCTCGCCGAGAATCCCGACCCGACGGAACACGAAGCGCGGTTTTACCTCGCGGGGAATTTGTGCCGTTGCACCGGCTACGACAAAATCGTGCGGGCGGTGCTGCAGGCGGCGAAGGCGAAGAAGTCGGGCAATTGATGCGATGGTAGATGGTCGGGTGGGTCGAGGAACCAGACCCACCCGCAACGATTCACGTGGTGGGACTCCCTGCGGTCGTCCCACCCTACGATGGAAATGGGAGAGTTACTCATGGCGACAGACATTCGCGAGACGACCGGTTCGCAACCAAAATACAAAGTGATCGGTTCCCGGCCCATCCGGCACGACGGGACCGACAAGGTCACGGGGCGGGCGATTTACGGGGCGGACGTTCAGCTCAACGGGATGATCCACGGCGTGATCCTCCGCAGCCCGCACGCGCATGCGCGCATCAAGTCGATCGACACGAGCAAGGCCGAAGCCGTGCCGGGAGTGCGAGCCGTCGTGACGTGCAAGGACTTGGCCGATCCGGGCGATCGTCGAGTGGAACTGGGTGAGGGTTCGATCATTCTCAAACACCTCAGCGCCAACGTGCTGGCTCGCGACAAGGTGTTGTATCGCGGTCACGCGGTGGCGGCGGTCGCGGCGGATTCGGTTCACGTCGCGGATGAAGCGGCCAAGTTGATCCGAGTCGAATACGAAGTGCTCCCGCCGGTTCTCACGGTTCAGGAGGCGATGAAGCCGGGAGCGCCGCTGCTGCACGAGGATGTGTTCACGGACGAAATGGGGGAGAAGTCCAAACAGCCCAGCAACGTTGCCAAGCATTTTCGGCACGAGGTTGGCGACATCGCGAAGGGGTTCGCCGAAGCGGCGGTTGTGATCGAACGCGAGTTTCACACGGCGACCGTGCATCAGGGATACATCGAACCGCACAACGCCACGGCGATCTGGAATCACGACGGACACGTCACGGTTTGGTGCAGCACGCAGGGTTCGTTCACGGTGCGGCAGCAGGTGGCCGAACTGTGCGGCATTCCGATTTCGCACGTGAAAGTCATCCCGACGGAAATCGGCGGCGGGTTCGGTGGCAAGATTTCCGTGTACCTCGAGCCGGTCGCCGCGATCCTGTCACGCAAGTGCGGCAAGCCGGTGAAAGTGTTGATGAATCGCACGGACGTGCTGGAAGGGACCGGTCCCACGCCCGGTTCGTTCATCCGCATCAAGATGGGTGCGGATGCGAGCGGAAAGATCACCGCCGCCGAAGCGTACCTCGCGTACGAAGCGGGTGGGTTTCCCGGTTCGCCCGTCGGGGCCGGCGCGATGTGCGTGTTCGCCTGTTACGACGTGCCGAACGGCCGCGTGGACGGTTACGACGTGGTCGTGAACAAACCCCGAACCAACGCTTACCGCGCTCCCGGTGCGACCAACGCGGCGTTCGCGGTGGAAACGGTCGTCGATGAAATCTGCGAAGCGCTGAAAATCAATCCGCTCAACTTCCGGATCAAAAACGGAGCGAAGAAGGGGACGCGCCGCGTAGACGGCCCGGTGTTCCCGCGCGTCGGGATGATCGAGTCGGTCAAAGCGATCAAGAACAGCGAGCACTGGAAGACGCCGCTCAAGGGCAAGTATCGCGGCCGAGGCGTGGCCAGCGGATTCTGGTTCAACTGCGGCCTCAAGTCGGCGTGCAGCGCGACGGTGAATGCGGATGGGACGGTGGGTCTCGTCGAAGGATCGACCGACATCGGCGGCAGTCGGACCGGCATCGCGATGCAGCTTGCGGAAACGCTGGGGATCACCGCCGCGGAAGTCACGCCGACCGTCGGCGACACGGACAGCGTGGGCTACACCGACGTGACGGGTGGGAGCCGGGTCACGTTCGCCACCGGATGGGCCGCGCACGAAGCGGCCCTCGACATTCAGCGGCAGATGGTCACCCGCGCCGCAAAGATTTGGGAAGTGCCAGCGAAGCAGGTGAAGTACATCGACGGATGCCTGATCGGCCCCGAGGGCAAACGATTCACGTTCAAGGAGCTCGCCGCGCAGATCAACGAAACGGGTGAACCGATCATCGGTCGCGGTGCGGCCGACCCGCAACAGCCCGGCGGAGCATTCGCCACGCACGTCGTCGATGTCGAAGTCGATCCCGAAACCGGCAAGGTCGAGATCCTGCGCTACACCGCATCACAGGATGTCGGCACGGCGATTCACCCGAGCTATGTCGAGGGTCAAATTCAAGGCGGAGCCGTGCAGGGAATTGGCTGGGGACTCAACGAAGAGTATTTCTACGACGCGGCCGGCACGATGAAAAATTCGAGCTTCCTCGACTACCGCATCCCCACGTGCCTGGACGTGCCGATGATCGAAACGATCCTCGTCGAAGTCCCCAATCCCGGCCATCCGTACGGAGTCCGCGGCGTGGGCGAAGTGCCGATCATTCCGCCTCCCGCTGCGCTTGCGAACGCGATTTACAAAGCCGTCGGCGTGCGGATGACACGATTGCCGATGTCGCCGCCGAACGTGCTGCACGAGATTCTGGCGAAGGGGAGCAGCGGTCAAAGCCGTTGATCAAGTACAGAATAGGCGTACTCCCTCTCCCCTTTGGGGAGAGGGCTGGGGTGAGGGGCGGTGGTATGGCTTGCGGTAGTATTTCGTAGGTTGGCCAAGCGACGTGCGGACCACCCCTCACCCCCGACCCCTCTCCCCAGAGGGGAGAGGGGAGTGTCTGTTGCAGATGGTCACCGTGTTCATCCCGCCGCTGCTGCGAAGTTCGACCGACGGACAGTCGTGCGTCGAAATCGAAGGGGCCACGGTGCGGCAGGTCGTTCGGGAATTGGAGCGACTCCATCCGGGAATTGCCGCGCGGTTGTGCGAGGGGGAGCGGCTCAAGCCGGGACTGGCGGTGTCGGTCAACGGCACTGTCAGCAGTTTGGGTTTGATGCAGACAGTTCCCGACGGAGCCGAACTTCATTTCCTGACGGCCATTGGTGGAGGCTGAACTTCCGATGAGCGACATCAATCCCGCGCTACAATCGACCGACATCATCAACCTGAGCGACGAAGAGGCTTCGGCGGAAGTGTTGAAACAGGCCGTGCAGAGCTTGTGGGAGGTGGTCAACAACCTCACCCGTCTGCGCCGAGCCAAGAGCGAACACTATTACGTGACGATCTTCGGTTCAGCCCGCATCCAACCGAACGAGCAGGTGTACGTTGACGTCAAACGGTTAGCGACGGAACTCACACGGATGGGATGCGGGATCGTCACCGGCGGCGGGCCGGGGTTGATGCAGGCGGCAAATGAGGGAGCGTCGGAAGTGGGAGGCAAGAATTCCAAACACTCCGTCGGCATTCGGATCGATCTGCCGTTCGAACAGGCGGTGAATCCCTTCGTCGGCCAGATGTTTCAACACCGGACGTTCTTCTCACGGTTGCACCAGTTCGTGTTGATGTCCGAAGCGTTCATCGTGGTGCCGGGAGGCATCGGCACGGTGCTGGAATTGATGATGATCTGGCAGTTGCTCCAGGTTCGAAAACTGTACGGCACGCCGCTCGTGCTGCTGGGACCGATGTGGAAGGATCTGGTCGCTTGGACTCACCAGCACATGCTCGTCCCCGGTTCGGAAATGGTCAGTCCGCTGGATCTGGAGATCCCGCAGTGCGTGAACACCGTCGAAGAGGCCATCGAAATTGTGAGGAAGGATCATCTGGAATGGATCGCGTCGCACGCCGGCGACGCGGGTTTCCCCCTCGCCCCCGGTGAGGGAGAGAGGGTCAGGGGGTGAGGGGCCAACGTCTCTGGACTCGAACATCAAAACACATCGGGGGTCATTCGCCCCTCACCCCCCGGCCCCCTCTCCCCCTGCGGGGGCGAGGGGGAGGTAAGAATCTCGGAGCGAATCAGCATGCTGCCGAAGGATGTCATTGACTGCTTTCGTGTCGAACCCGGTCAGAAAATCCGGATCAAGGATTTCGATACCGGCTGGGATCAGACGCCGAAGTTGAAGGAGCTTGGCAAGGAAACGGCCAAGGAGCGGGCGAAGGATCTGCTCGCGGAAAATCTCGCGGAACTGGCCGACGCGCAGAATCGACTGTACGCGGACGATCGGTATTCCGTGCTGATCATCCTGCAGGCGATGGATGCCGCGGGCAAGGATGGCACGATCAAGCATGTGATGTCGGGGGTCAATCCGCAGGGTTGCCAGGTGTTCAGCTTCAAGCAGCCATCGGCCGAGGAACTGGATCACAATTTCCTGTGGCGGTGCATGAAGTCGCTTCCCGAACGCGGGCGGATCGGCATCTTCAATCGTTCGTACTACGAAGATGTGCTGGTGGTGAAAGTGCATCCGGAACTGCTCGACAAACAACGTCTGCCCGACGGTAAGCGGGGCAAATCGTTCTGGGAGGCGCGCTACGACGATATCAATGCGTTCGAGCGGCACCTCGTGCGGAACGGGACGGTGATTCTCAAGTTCTTCCTCAACGTCTCGAAGAAGGAACAGAAGCAGCGGTTTCTGGAGCGGCTGACCGACCCGAGCAAGAACTGGAAGTTCTCACCGTCCGACGTCTCCGAGCGGGCGCACTGGGACGAATACATGGACGCCTATCAGGACGCGATCAACGCGACCAGCACCGAGTGGGCACCGTGGTACGTCATCCCCGCCGATCACAAATGGGCGACGCGCGCCGTTGTGGCGGACATTCTCACGTCCACGATCCGCGATCTGGACGCGCGCTACCCGACGCTCTCCGACAAACAACAGGCCGCGTTGTCTGCGGCGAAAGTCACGTTGGAATCCGAGTGATACTTCGCGCGGCCCAGAATGAGACATTTCAGCGGTAGCCACTCTCGCCAGAGAGTGGGTGTTTTTCCTTTTTGCAACCCACGGTCTGGCGACCGTGGCTACGCCTCAATTCAGGCCACCAGAGGAAAAACCCGACGTCTGGTGAGCGGCGTTCGCGTTAAGTATGCTGCTTCCAGACCACCGATCATCATTCTTCAGCGAGGAGCGAGCGATGTCCGAGAATGTCACGCGTCGAACTTTTCTGGAACACTCCGCCGCCGGCAGTGCGGCTCTGGGTTTGTCATTCGCCACGACCGCGTACGCCGCGCAGGACGCACCCGGCCGCAAAGTGGTGGTCGGAGTAATGGGCCTCAGCCGGGGGATGGGTCTCGCACAGACGTTCGCGAAGACGCCCGGTGTCGAAGTTCGGTATCTGTGTGATATCGATGCGCAGCGCGTGGGGAAGGGAGTCGAGGCACTCAGCAAGGCGTCGGGTCAGTCGCACCTCGGCGTCGGCGACTACCGCAAAATCCTCGACGACAAACAGGTGGACGCTCTCGTGTGTGCCGCACCGAATCACTGGCACGCGCCGGCGACGATCGTTGGCTGTTCGGCCGGCAAGCACGTGTACGTCGAAAAACCGTGCTGCCACAATCCGCAAGAAGGTGAGTGGATGGTCGCGGCGGCGCGGAAGAATCAGAAGGCGGTTCAAATGGGAACGCAGCGTCGCAGTTCACCGGCGACGATTGCGGCCATGCAGGAACTGCGGGACGGCGTGATCGGCCGGGTCTACTGTGCGAGGGCCTGGTACGCGAGTGCCCGCGGGCCGATTGGCATCGGCAAGCCGGCCGAGGTGCCGAAGCATCTCGATTACAACTACTGGCAAGGCCCCGCGCCGCGCGTGCCGTATCTCGACAACCGCGTGCATTACAACTGGCACTGGTTCTGGCACTGGGGGAACGGCGAGCTGGGGAACAACGGCATCCACACGCTTGACCTGTGCCGCTGGGGCTTGGGTGTGGATTATCCGATTCATGCGGTGTCGAGCGGCGGGCGATACCGCTTCGAGGACGATCAGGAAACGCCCGACACCCACACCGTCACGTTCGAGTTCGCGAACCGTTCGTCCATTTGCTGGCAGGGGTTGAGCTGCAACAAGAACGTGAACGACTTCGTGAAGTTCTACGGCGAGAAGGGTTCGCTGTCGCTCGACGAGCGAGGCGGCTATGTGATCTACGACGACAACAACAAGGAGTCCAAGAAGGTTCCGGGGACGGGCAATGGCGAAGCCGACCACGTCGCCAACTTCATCGCCGCCATCCGCGACGATCAACCGCTGCGGTTGAATCAGGAGATCCTGTCGGGGCACAAGAGCACTCTGCTCTGCCACCTCGGCAACATCGCTCATCGCACAGGAAGAACGTTGAAATGCAATCCGGAGGACGGTCACATCCTGAACGACGACGCAGCCATGAAGCTCTGGCGTCGCGAGTACGAGCCGGGGTGGGAACCGAAGGTGTAGCGTGGTTCCCCCTTGCCCCCGCAGGGGGAGAGGGGGTGAGGGGGTGAGGG
>JACRIH010000471.1 GCA_016235885.1 Planctomycetales bacterium
CGTCAGCCACGATGCCCACGTGCATCCTGAGCGTCTCCAGCGAGAAGCACAGCGAGGGGGAATTGCAGGACATCGGGAGATACGAGTTGCGAAACGTTGTGCAGTCGGTGAAGGGAGCCGTTGCACCGGCAGTCTTTGGCGGCAAGGCTCGGGCGGTGATGGCCTACGTGGACCGGGGCAAGATCGAGGCTCGCAATCTGTCCCCCGTCGATGTGGTGGATGCGGTCGGTGAATCGAACATCATGCTGCCGACTGGCGGTGCCCGGATTGGCGACATCGATTACCAGATCGATTCGAACAGCATGTACGAAAGCCCGGAAGCAATGGGCTAGGTGCCGCTGAAAACCGCGTCGGGGAACGCTTCGTTCCTGCACGATGTGGGATTTGTGGAGGACGCGGCCCGCAATCAGACCGGCACGGTGCGGATCAACGGCCGGCGGCAGGTGTACGTGCCGGTCTATCGCCAGCAGGGGGCGAGCACGTTGAGCGTCGTGGATGGCGTCAAGAATTCGATCCCGACGATGGTCGAACGGGTTCCCGAAGGGGTCCAACCCGAAGTCGTGATGGATCAGTCCGTGTACGTGCGCGGTGCCATCGACAGCCTGCTGCACGAAGGCGTACTGGGTGCGGTGCTGGCGTCGCTGATGATCCTGGTGTTTCTCGGCAGCGTGCGGACCACAATCATCGCGGTGACGTGCATCCCCCTGTCGATTCTGGCGGCTGTCGGGTGCCTGCTGGTGACAGGAAACACAATCAATGCCATGACGCTGGGTGGCTTGGCACTTGCCATTGGACCGTTGGTGGACAACGCGATTGTGGTGCTCGAAAACACGCACCGGCATCTGGGCATGAAGGATTTGAAGAAGACGGCGCTGCAAGGAGCGTTCGACGGCGCGGGAGAAGTCGCACTCCCCGTGCTCGTGGCGACATGCACGACCATCATCGTGCTGGTGCCGATCGCGTTTTCGCCGGGGATGGGGAAATTCCTGTTCCGACCGCTGGCGCTCAGCGTGACATTTGCCATGCTGGCGTCCTACGGACTGTCGCTGACGCTTGTGCCAAGCTGGTGCGCGACGTGGCTGAAAGGGCACGATCATCACGGCGACGGTCAGCGGAAGAAGTCGCTCATCGAGAAACTGCACGCGCCCGTCGATTTCACGCTGGGATTGGTCGTGCGGATTTACGAACGCATGTTGCGGTTCGTTCTCCGTCACCGATGGAAGGTGACGATCGCCGTGTTGGCATTGTTCGGGCTGTCGCTCACGCTGGCGCCGCGATTGGGGCAGGAACTGTTTCCGGAGGTCGATGCCGGACAGCTTGTGATCACGGTCCGCGGACCAACCGGGTCGCGGTTGGAGGCCAGTGAAGTTGTCATCGTCCAAGTCGAAGACGCCATCAAGGAAACGATCCCGCCGGGCGATTTGAACATGATCATTTCGGAACTCGGCCTGGTTCCCGACTGGTCGGCGGCGTACACGCCGAACACCGGTCCGCAGGACGCCGTCCTGAAAGTGCAACTGACCGAACACCGTCAGCACACGGCCCAGGAATACGCGCAGCAACTGCGCCAGGTTTTGAACGCGAAGTTCCCGGGTGTCGAATTCGCGTTCAACACGGGCGGACTCGTGTCGGCCGCGTTGAACTACGGGGCGCTCTCGCCGATCAACATCCAGATCGCCGGCAAGAAGACCACGGAGGGCCGGAAGCTGGCTCGCGAGATTCTGCAGGCCGCTCGCGAAGTTCCCGGCGCAGCCGACGTCCGCATTCTGCAACGGTTCGACTACCCGCAGCTTTTCATCGAAGTCGATCGGGCGAAGGCCGCGGACCTGGGACTGAGCCAGCAGGACGTGATCCGCAACGTGGTCACGTGTCTCAACTCCAGCATTCAATTCTCCCGCAACTTCTGGATCGACCCGGTCAGCGGCAACCAGTATTGGGTCGGCGTGCAGTACCGTGAGGAAGCGGTGGACTCGATCGACGATTTGATGAACGTACCGATCACCAGCAAGAACTCGGAGCGAACCGTGCTGCTGCGAAACGTCGCCCGACTGCATCGCAAGAGCGCTCCGGCCGAGATCATGCACACGAATTACTCCCCGGTCATCGAGGTGATGGCGAACGTGTCGGGAAGAGACGCCGGTGGTGTGGCTGCTGACATCGAACGCAAGATCGCAAAGCTCAACGTTCCGGCCGGCGTGCAGGTGCGCATGAGCGGCGAAGTGCAGCAAATGCGACTCGCGTTCGGCAGCATGGGCTTCGGTTTGGCGATGGCGACGGTCCTGGTGTATCTCATCATGGTGGCGCTGTTTCGATCGTACCTCGACCCGCTGATCATCCTGATCGTCGTGCCGCTGGGGTTGACCGGCGTACTCGTGACGCTTTACTACACGAACACACGGCTCAATGTGCAGTCGAGCATGGGAGTCATCTTCATGGTGGGGATTGTCGTGGCGAACAGCGTGCTGCTGGTGGATTTCGCGAATCGCCTGCTGCGCGGTGGCATGGACGTTCACGAAGCGATCGTCACCGCCGGGGCATTGCGGCTGCGGCCGATCATGATGACCTTTCTGGCCACGTTTATCAGCCTGATCCCAATGGCCATCGGGCTGGGAAAGGGAAGTGAGGCCAACATCCCGTTGGGTCGTGCTGTCTTGGGCGGACTGCTGGCGGGGACCATGCTCACCCTGTTTGTCGTCCCGATCCTGTATTCGTGGCTGCGACGACCGGAACCGAATCCACAACCTGTCGTGACGTGACAGCTCAACGAACAGTGAATCGAATTCTTCCTGGAGGGCCTGGAATGCTTTGTTACCGTCTAAACGCAATACCGTTCGGCGAGTTGAAAGTCACAGCCTCGTGATAACTTGTGATTGGTCCCACACCAATTATCAAGGAGGCTGTGACGATGAGAGAGCAAGGATGCTCGACGTTGTCGCCCGATGCGAGCGGGCGGATTGTGGATC
>JACRIH010000463.1 GCA_016235885.1 Planctomycetales bacterium
CCGCCCCTCACCCCCAACCCCTCTCCCCCGAGGGGAGAGGGGAGGAGTGGGTCTGCCTACAGGTAATCGTTGACGATGTTCTCCAGCATCTCCTGCCGGCCGCTTTCGTTCGGCGTGGGGTTGCCTTTTTCGAGCATGTACTTTTCGAGGTCGGCGAACGTGACGGTGCCGGCTTCGATTTTCTGGCCGATGCCGGTGTCGAAGCTGCGGTAGCGGTTCTTTACGAAGTTGGTCAGCACGCCGTCGCGGCGGATGGCGGCGGCGATCTTTGTGCCGCGGGCGAACGTGTCCATTCCGCCGATGTGGGCGTGGAACAGGTCGAGCGGTTCAAAACTCTCGCGACGCACCTTGGCGTCGAAGTTGACTCCGCCGGGTTTCAGTCCCCCCTGCTGAAGGATCACCAGCATGCATTGCGTGGTCAGGTAGATGTCGGTCGGGAATTGATCGGTGTCCCAGCCGAGCAACAGGTCGCCGGTGTTCGCGTCGATACTGCCGAGGACTCCCTGGATGCGGGCGTATTCGAGTTCGTGCTGCATCGTGTGGCCGGCGAGCGTGGCGTGATTCGTTTCGATGTTCAACTTCACTTTGTCGAGCAGCCCGTACGCGCGGAGAAAGTTCAGGCACGCGGCGGCGTCGAAATCGTACTGATGTTTCGTCGGTTCCTTCGGCTTCGGTTCGAACAGGAATTGTCCTTTGAACCCGATCGACTTGGCGTGGTCGGCGGCCAGGTGCATGAACTTGGCGAGATGATCCAGCTCGCGTTTCATGTCGGTGTTGTAGAGGTTCATGTACCCTTCGCGGCCACCCCAGAAGACATAGTTTTCACCGCCGAGCTGGTGGGTGACTTCGATGGCCTTCTTCACCTGTGCGGCCGCGTAGGCAAAGACGTCGGCGTTGCAACTTGTCGCCGCGCCGTGCATGAATCGCGGATTCGAAAACAGGTTGGCGGTGCCCCACAAAAGTTTCACTCCCGTGCTCGCCTGCGCTTCGGCCAGCGCCTTGGCGACGGCATCGAGGTTCTTGTTGCTCTCCGCGAGAGTCTCCCCCTCGGGCGCGACATCGCGATCGTGGAAGCAGTAGAACGGCGCACCCAGTTTCGAGATGAACTCGAAGGCGGCACCGACTCGCTTCACCGCGTTTTCGACCGAGTTCGACCCGTCGTCCCACGGCCGGAGCATGGTCCCCGGTCCAAACGGATCGCTGCCCGTGCCTCGGAACGTGTGCCAGTAGCAGACGCTGAATCGCAACAGGTCGCGGAGTTTTTGCCCCTCGACAACTTCGTCGGGGTTGTAATGTTTGAAGGCCAGCGGGTTCTTGCTCTTGGGGCCTTCGAACTGAATTTTGGGGACATCGGGAAAGTGCTGCTGCGACATGGGGAGACCTCAGACAGGGTGCGAATCGAGCGAGAAACAACGGATGGCGAGTCTAGTCGAGCGGTTGGGGGATGGAAAGCGAATGAGTTGGAGTCCCGCCTTCAGGCGGCGATCACCCCTAACATGTACCGGCTGAAGCCGGGACTCCAACACGTGCGCAACAAAAAAGGGCGACCCAATCGGATCGCCCTTCTCTGTCAAATCTGGCAGTTTAGCGCGGCGTCACGGAACCAGCTCGCGGTCCTTTGCTCTTGGGATTCGGGGTGTTGTCGACCGTGTATTCGACCGACTGACCAACGGTCAGGTTGTCGAAACCATGATCTGGCACCACGGAATGGTGAAAGAAAATGTCTCCGCCATCGTCCGTCGAAACGAACCCAAACCCCTTGTCTTGGACCAGCTTCTTAATCGTTCCCATGGGCATGTTATGCCACTCCTTCACTCACGCACACAGACGCGAAGATCCTGAACGAACCGTGTGACTTCCGCTCAGGGCCGGTGCCACGCTCGACCGCGGTAAACCACTGCCGTGACGCACGCAACTCGGTATGTCTGAAGCCCACACCTCAGACTCGCACCAACCTGTCAGCCATCAGGGTGGGCGTTTTCTTGGAAGAAGAGCGCTGGCCCACTCGCCACAGCTTGCTGCGTTTCAAAGGCATAAACTAAGGCAGGGGAATGAATGAATCAAGGCTGATTGTTGCGTTGCAGGATGGGCTGGCGTAGTTTTGCGGCTCTCCGCCTGACGCGTTGAAAGACAAACATATCACTCAGAGGCGCGGAGTTCGCAGAGAACAACCAACTCCCGCTCTCATCTAACTCTGCGAACTCTGCGCCTCTGCGTGAGACCTCAGTCTTGGAATTGCTGGTTTCAACACGGATGGCGGAGATCCAGTTTTGGCAGTGTTTACCCGGTGGTTTCGCCTGTCAAACTCAGGCGGGACTCGTCATTCTAGGACACGCTAAACAGCATCGTGCTTGGTTCGAACTGAAGTTAACGAAGGTCACGAAGTAGAAGGCATCGAGATGGGTGATTCTGACACTGCGCGGACGCCTGATTCCAATAGCTCTCAAACAAGCGACGCCCCTGGGCTTGTCCCAGGGGTTCAACGGCTTTTGCACTACTTCGTTGAACATTTCGAGTGCGCGCCGAGTAGTGCAAAAGCCGTTGAACCACCGGGGCAAGCCCGGTGGCGGGCAATTGCGATAGTGTGCTGCATCTTGGTTTCGGCCGCCGATTTGTTCGCGGCCGATGATCTGTTTCGCGACCGCATCGCCCCGCTGTTCGAGCGACGCTGTCTGAGCTGTCACAATACGACCGACCGCAAGGGTGGTCTGTCCCTCGAAACTCGCGGAGATTTGCTGAAGGGAGGCGACGGGGGCGAAGTTGTCACACCGGGCGATCCGCAAGCCAGTTCGCTGATCGAACAGGTCACCCCGGTGAACGGCAAGGCCGCCATGCCGAAGAAGGCGGACCCACTCAGCGCGAATGACATCGCGGTTCTGCGCGACTGGATTGCGAAGGGGGCGGTGTGGCCGGAGGGCGTCCGCCTGCGCGAGGCCAAGGTCGCGAACGCCGATTGGTGGTCGCTGAAGCCCCTCGTGCGTCCGGCGGTGCCACAGGTTCCGGATCGCGCGAAGTGGATTCGCAACCCCGTCGATGCCTTCATCGCCGCGAAGCATGTCGCTGTTGGACTGACTCCCGCGCCGGAGGCCGAGCGCCGCACGCTCGTCCGCCGGTTGTACTTCGATCTGATCGGGTTGCCTCCCACGCCGGATGAAGCCGATTCGTTCGTGGCCGATCCCGACCCGCTGGCCTACGAAAAACTCGTGGACAAACTGCTGGCATCGCCGCACTACGGTGAGCGCTGGGCTCGGCACTGGCTGGACGTCGTCCATTTCGGCGAGACTCATGGGTACGACAAAGACAAGCTGCGGCCGAACGCCTGGCCGTATCGTGACTATGTGATCCGGGCGTTCAACGAAGACAAACCGTACGCCCGGTTCGTGCAAGAACAGATCGCGGGGGACGTGCTTTTCCCGGACACGGTGGACGGCATCGAGGCCCTCGGGTTCATCGCCGCCGGGCCGTGGGATTTCATCGGCCATGCCGAAGTCCCCGAGACGAAGATCGACGGCAAGATCGCCCGACACCTCGACCGCGACGACATGGTGTCGAACACGATCAACACGTTTTGCAGCCTGACCGTGCATTGTGCCCAGTGCCACAATCACAAGTTCGATCCGATCATGCAGGAGGATTACTACAGCCTGCAAGCCGTGTTCGCGGCCGTCGATCGAGCCGACAAAAAATACGACAACGATCCCGCCGTGGCAGCAAAGCGAACCGAACTGGAATCTCGGCATCGTGAATTGACGACGCGAAAGGCAGCGCTCGACGCCGAGGTCGCGAAGCAAGCCGGTTCGGAACTCGTCGAGATCGACAAGCTCATCGCCGCTGTCACAAAACCCGCGGAGCGTCCGCCCGAGTACGGTTACCACAGCGGCATCGAACCGACACCCGACAAGCCGAAATGGGTACAGGTCGATCTCGGTCGCAGCGTCGCGATCGAGAAGCTCGAATACACTCCGTGTCACGACGACTTCAACAACATCGGAGCCGGGTTCGGCTTTCCCGTGCGGTTCAAGATCGAACTGTCCGACGACTCGGAATTCAAAACGGGAGTCACCGCGCTGGTCGATCAGACGCAATCCGACTTCGCAAATCCCGGCATCACGCCGCAGGTGGCCACGGTCGGCGGAAAGGCGGGCCGGTTCGTCCGGTTCACGGCGACGAAGTTGGCTCCGCGGCAAAACGACTACATCCTCGCGATCTCGGAATTGAAGGTGTTGGACGGCTCGGGCAAGAACGTGGCCCTCGGAGCCGCCGTTAACGCGCTCGATTCGATCGAAGCGCCGATTCGCTGGTCGAAAAAGAATCTGGTCGATGGTCTCTACCCCGGCGTGACGCCAGGCAAACAGGATGTCGCCGGCTTGCAGGCCAGGCGACAGGCGTTGCTCGACAGCAAGGTGGATTTTGTCATTCGCCGCGACCTGTTGGTGGTCAGTACAACGCTC
>JACRIH010000478.1 GCA_016235885.1 Planctomycetales bacterium
CAGCGCGACAAAGCCGTGCGAGCAAGGCAACGGCGGTCAGGATGTCAATGAATTCACGAGATCACTCGGGCAGGGAATGCCGCGAAAAGAATTCCCAAATGACGTCCGAGGCGGAGAAGTCGCGGGACGTCTTGCCGAGCAGGACTTCGGGTTGCAGCGAGCCGCCCGGCCAGGTGTGACCGCCGCCGATCACTTCGTAAAACACGACGGGTGCCCCTCCGGGTTTGGCGGCGAATGTGTGTCGCTTGACAGTCGTTTCGTCATCGGTCTTGTCTGGAAGTTGTTCGACCTTGGCGTTCAAGTCGCATCCATTTTGCTTTGCCCACCAGCGTGCCTGTTCCTCGGCGGAGAGTGAAAAGGCCCGCTTGGTAAAAAGGTCCGCGCCGTCGAATCCCACGATCTTGTCCTGAGTGCCGTGAATATACAGGACCGGCATCGACCGCGGTGCCCACGTCTTCTCGGCGGAAAACTTGGGCATCGTACCGGCCACCGGAGCAATGGCCGCGATGCGGTCGGACACGTCCAACCCAAGCCGGTTGGACATGTACGCGCCGTTGGAGATTCCCGTGACGTAAACGCGTCGCTTCTCGGCGATCCGATCGCGAACCAGTTCGTCGATGAGTGCCGTCAGAAACCCGACGTCGTCAACCGCACGGTCCCGCTTCAAAACTTTTCCCGCCGGGCGCTCGGCTGCGAAATTCCAGATCTTGTTGACTCCATCCGGGTACGTCACCGCAAACCCGTGTTTGTCCGCCACGCCATCGAACTGAGTCAGAGCCGCAGTGATGGCCCCGTTGGCTCCCATGCCGTGGAGCACCACCACCAACGGGACGGGACTTCCTTTCGTGTGCGACTTGGGGAGATGCAGGATGTACGTGCGCGCTCGACCATCGTGCTCGAGCTTTTGACCTTCCGGCTCCGCCGCAAGCCCACGAACAGTCGACATGCCGATCAGCACAGCCAGCATTGAGAATGAGGCGACTCGCATGGCATGGCCTCGCAAGGAATCCAAGCAACCGCACGGTTACATTTCGCCGCTACCCCGGTTCGACCACCACGGGAGGCTCACGCCGCCCTCCATGCTGAACGTGCTGCCGGTCATGTAGTCGGCGGCGTCGCTGAGTACAAAGCAGATGCCGTTCGCGATTTCGTCGGGTGTCCCCAGTCGTCCCCAAGGCAGTTTCTTTCCACCCGACTGCATTTGTTCTTCGGAGAAGAATTTTCGTTCGCCGGGCGTGTCGATCCAACCGGGGTGAACGATGTTCACGCGGATGCGGTGCTCGACGAGTTCGATCGCGGCCGTGCGGGCCATGTGGTCGATGGCGGCCTTGGCCATGTTGTAGGCCATCGCCGTGGGGATGGCGAGCACCGCGTGTGGCGAACTGACGATCACGATCGAACCGCCGCGTCCCTGCTTCACCATCTGCTGAGCACTCGCCCGCAGGCCGTAAAACGCACCCCACATCGTCACGTCCACCGTGCGACGGAAGCCGGCCATGTCCGCTTCGACCATGAGTTGCCGGTCACTGTAAGCCGCGTTCGACACGAACAGGTCGAGGCCCCCGAATGCCTGCGCCGTCTGGGCCACCATCGCTTCGACGGACGCTTGATCGGCGACATCACACTGCACAGCGAGAGCCTTTCGTCCGAGCGATTCGATCTCGCGACACACCTCGGCGGCTTCATCGGGATGCGACCGAAAATTGATCGCCACGTTGGCTCCGCCGCGAGCCAGCGTGAGGGCGGTCGCGCGGCCTATCCCGCGTGAGGCTCCTGTGACGAGGGCGTTACGTCCTGAAAACCGCATGTCGTCCTTCATTCAGTCATCGTCCTGCAAAGAAAGGGGTGAGGAATAAAAACAAAGTCCCCACCAGATACAACAAACCAAACAATCCCCCGACGATGATCCCGATCCACGCGTGAACCTGACCGCGAACCAGCGGGTTTTGTTTCGCCTTCTTCAATCCCATGATGCCCAGCACCAGCGCGACGATCCCGATGGGAAAGCACGGGATGATTGAAAACACGCCGCAATAGTAGGCGATCAACGCCGGCGCGTTCTTGTATGGAATCACCCCTCCGGTCGCGTCCCCCTGTTCGGCCGGAGCCGCATGGGCTTTGTCCACCGTCTCGCCGCAGAAGCGGCAGATGATGGCCGACGCAACGATCATTTCACCGCACATCGGACACGGTTTGCGAGCTTCAGTGGACATGGATCGACTCGGGGTTGGGGTCGCTGGGAATTTCACGCGACGCGGCTTTACAATAGCAGCCCGAAAACAAAAGGCCAGCATGCGACAAGTCGCGTGCGTGGGGATCGGCCGGCAACTCACAACCATTCACGAACCGGAACTTCAGCGATGGCAGAACGATGTTACCTCGGTGTTGATTTGGGAGCCGAATCGGGCCGCGTGATCGCGGGGCTGTTTGATGGCAAGCGCATTCGACTCGAAGAGATTCACCGGTTCCCCAACGGGCCGGTTCCGGTCGCCGACACGCTGAGGTGGGACGTGTTGCGACTGTGGGCCGAGATTCAATCCGGGCTGGCCAAGGCGGCGCCGACATACGGTCAGTCGGCCGTTTCGATCGGAGTCGACACGTGGGGCGTGGACTACGTGTTGCTCGGCAAGAACAACGAAATGCTCGGCCAACCGTACAACTATCGCGACCCGCGCACGCAGGGGGTGATGGAAGCGGCGTTCAGTCGCGTCTCGCGAGCCGACATCTTCGCGGCGACAGGGCTGCAATTCATGACCATCAACACGCTGTACCAACTGATCGCCATGCGGCAGCGCACGCCGGTGCTGATGGATCAAGCCGAACGATTCCTGATGATGCCCGATCTATTTCATTGGTTGCTCTGCGGCAGTCAGGTCGTGGAATTCACGAACGCGACGACCAGCCAATGCCTGGACCCGCGCACGCGCACGTGGGCGCATGATCTGTTGCGCAAGTTCGACATCCCGACCGAAATGTTTCCGGAAGTCGTGCCACCGGGGACGAATCTCGGCAAACTGCGCGGCGATGTCGCGGAGCGGAGTCGGTTGCCGCGGTTAAATGTCGTCGCACCGGCGACGCACGACACGGGGGCTGCCGTCGCCGCCATCCCAACGGAACTCGGCGGCACGGCGAAATGGGCGTACATCAGTTCCGGGACGTGGTCGCTGATGGGTTTGGAATTGCCACAGGCGACGCTCGGCCAGCGGGCGCTGGAACTCAACGTGACGAATGAAGGGGGCATCGACGGCACGTTCCGGCTGCTCAAAAACATCATGGGACTGTGGCTCGTCCAAGAATGCCGCCGATCGTTCGAGCGGTCGGGCAAATCGCTGAGCTACGGCGAACTCGCCCACCTGGCGTCGTCAGCCGCTCCGTTCCGGTCACTCGTCAACCCGGACGACCCGTCGTTTCTCAGTCCATCCGACATGCCGACGGCGATCCGCGACTGGTGTCAGCAGCGCGGCGAAGTCGTCCCGGATTCCGAGGGAGCACTCGTCCGCTGTGCCCTCGAATCGTTGGCTCTCAAGTACCGCATGGTCCTCGGCTGGCTCGAAGAATTGTCGGGCGAGAAGACCGAAGTGATCCACATTGTCGGTGGCGGGACGCAGAACGAACTGTTGAACCAATTCACAGCGAATGCCTGCGGTCGGCCGGTGGTGACGGGACCAGTTGAAGCGACAGCGCTCGGAAACGTCCTCGTCCAAGCGCGGGCCTCTGGCGACGTGGCGACTCTGTCCGAGATTCGTTCCATTGTCCGCGCGTCCTCGGAAATGAAACGATATGAACCGCAACAGCGTGCAGCGTGGGACCAGGCATACGGCCGGTTTTGCGATTTGCATAAACGACCATGAACAAAGCATTCGTCAAAGAACCGGACACGAGTGAAGCGAACTGCCCGCGCTGCCAGTCGCTTGGCATCGCGGTTGGGCCGGTGACGCTGGAATCGCATCTCGATCACGAGACACTCAAGCAGGTCGCCGAGCACGCTTTCTTCTGTCCGCTGGCCACGTGTGAGGTGGCGTACTTCGACGAGTTCGAGCGGGTCGTTCTCTGCGAATCTCTCCGGAAGCCTGTGTACCCGAAAGATCCGACCGCGCCGATGTGTGCCTGCTTTGGTCTCACGCGCGAGGATGTCCAGTGCGATCTCGACGACGGCACGCCGACACGTATTCGCGAGCTCCTGGTGAAGGCCAAGTCGCCGGACGCGCACTGCCAGTCAAAGTCACCGACCGGTCAATCGTGCATCGCCGAAGTGCAACGGTACTACCTGCGGTTGCTTTCGCAGCGATCGTCAAAGTAGTCGGGGCACTCCGTGACCCGACTAGACCGGTCACGGAGTGACCGGTCTAAATTTCCGCTCAGAACCACCGGCGCTTGTCGACCAGCGTCGTTGGCGGATCGCCGACAACAAAGCGGCGAATGTTCTCCAGCAGTGTTTCGAGATGCCGTTCGGAGATCCGTGGCGACGCGCCCGCGACGTGGGGCGTGATGATGACGTTTTCCATGCGCCACAACGGATGGTCGCTCGGCAGTGGTTCGGTCTCGCAGACATCGAGACCGGCACCCGCGATCAATCCACGCTGCAGTGCGGCCGTCAAGTCAGCCAGATCGACGATCACGCCACGGCCGATGTTGATCAGGTACGCTGACCGTTTCATGTGTTCGAATTGAGCCAGTCGGAACAGCTTGAACGTCTCCGGCGTGTGCGGCGCGGCGATCACAACGAAGTCGCTCTGCTTCAACAGCACCGGCAATTGGTCCAACTTCCAGACTTCGCAGTCGAGACCGGGCACCGCCGAAGCGATCGGATCGACTCCGATGACTCGCATTCCGAATGCTCGCGCCCGACGCAGCACTTCCGCGCCGATCTGACCGACGCCGACGACACCAAGCGTGCAATCGGCCAGATGTCGGTGTGCTTGGTCGATTGCGTTGATGACTCCCGGTCCGGAAACGAAGTCTGTCCGAGCCGCTTCTCCGCCGACCGGCTCCCAGATTCCGTGCTGTTGCTGGCGGATGTAGCGCGGAAAGTTTCTGGCGAAACAGAGCACGAAACCGAGCACGTGGTCGGCGATCACGTCGGAGAACAGGCCACGCATGTTGCTCAGCCAGCAAGGGTGATCGACCAGTGCGGGGAAGAGGTAATGTTCGAGGCTGGCTGTGGCCGCCTGCACCCAGCGTAATTGGTTTGCGTGACTCAACAACTCGGGCGTGAGCTTTCCGAAGAACGCATCGGCGTCCGCGATCTCCCGCAGTGCCGTCGAAGGATCGGCAGCGTTGATGACCTGCATCGATCCCGCCACTTCGCGGATGCGCGACAAGCGAGACTCTTCAACAGCGGGATGAATTACGAGTTTCATGGCGGACCAACTCCAGACTGCGAACAACCGTTGTGACGATGCGTGCATTGAACTCGAATTGAACACGGTCGAAAAGTCAGTGGGAGCTACGCGGCTCAATTTGTCAACGCCGCGGACGCGACTGTCGGACGAAATCAGGTCTTTGCCGAAGTCGTGAGATCGGCCATTTTGTTGCTTGCCGTTATCACGATCGTTGCGCAGAATGTGCCGCCGCTGCTGACGTATCCATTCCACATTCATCCATTCACTCGGAGACTCATCCTGATGAACGTCATTTCCCGTCGGGAGAACGAGAGCGTGGTCATTGGTGACGATGTTGTCATTACGGTGCTGGAGGTCGCGAGCGATCGCGTGCGATTGGCGATCAAGACTTCCGACGGAGGTTATCGCGAGGAGACGTTGTCCTGGAGCGGAGCGAGTGAGCGAGCCAAGGTGCTCGACTTACTCGTCGCGACCCACTGACATTGGCGCAAGTCCCAGTGTTTCTGGCATCTGGCGGACTCAGTCGATATATTCCGCGAGTCTTCACGGTTCGTGGCTGCCCACTGGACGGGTGCCCGGTCAGAAACTGTGATCCGATTCAGGATGGAACGACATGGCGCTAGAGAAATCGCTGTACGAAAAGTTGACGGAGCTGTCGCGGAATCTGTGGTGGAGCTGGCAGCCAGAAGTCACCAGTATTTTTCGTGATATTGATCCCGTGCGGTGGACCGAGTTGGGTCACAACCCAGTCACATTGCTTCAAGAATACCCGGTCGATCGACTCGAACGGCGTGCGACCGAGGAAGTCCTGCACCCGCGCATCAACTGGGCGTACCGTCGGTGGCACGAATACATGGAAGCCACCGACACGTGGGGTGCGACTCATGCCGGAGTGCTGGGACAACGTCCCACCGCGTATTTCTCGGCCGAGTTCGGCATCCACGAATCGCTCCCGATCTACTCTGGCGGCCTCGGTGTGCTGGCGGGCGATCACCTCAAGAGTGCGTCGGACCTTGGGATTCCGATCGTCGGCATCGGGCTGTTCTACGCACAGGGATATTTCCAGCAGTACCTCGATGGCGAAGGCTGGCAGCGTGAGGAGTACATCGATCAGACGGCGGAAAGACTGCCGCTGTCCCCCGCGCTGACCCCCGATGGTCAACCCGTGCGCGTGTGTGTCGAAACGCGGAGTGGAAAACTCCACGCCCGCGTATGGCGTCTCGACGTGGGACGCATCAAGCTGTTCTTGCTCGACGCGGACATTCCGGAAAATCGCGTGGAAGACCGTCAGCTCACTTCGCGACTCTACGGTGGCGACCAGCGCACGCGCATCCGCCAGGAAATCATTTTGGGTATCGGCGGCGTGCGAGCTCTGGCCGCCATGGGGATCCATCCCGGTGTGATCCACATGAACGAAGGGCATTCGGCTTTTGCGGGGTTGGAGATCATCCGGCAGCGCATGAAGGAAGACGACTTGACGTTCGACGAGGCGCTGCGCGAGACCGCCAGCATGTGCGTGTTCACGACGCACACCCCCGTGCCCGCCGGACACGATCGATTTGGTGGCGAACTGCTCGAAGAACATCTCGGCCCACTCCGCGACGCGCTCGGGCTCAACGGCGAAACGCTGATGGGGCTGGGTCGGGTCGAGCCGCAGAATTCGAATGAAGCGTTCTGCATGACCGTTCTGGCGCTGAAGGTCTGCCGCCGGGCGAACGCGGTCTCGAGCTTGCACGGTGTGGTGAGCCGCCGGATGTGGGCCAGCCTGTGGCCGTGGCGCAGCGAAGAGGAAATTCCAATCGGGCACATCACGAACGGCGTTCACGTTTCGTCCTGGCTCGCGCCGCAAATGCGAGCGCTCTACGACCGGGTGTTGCCGATCAATTGGTATCTGCGGACCGGCGAACCGGGTGTGTGGGCTGGCGTCGAGCAGATTTCGGCAGGCGAACTGTGGGAGACGCACCAGTCGCTGAAACACAAGCTGATTGTCTACGCTCGCAAGCGGCTGGTTCAGCAGGCGCAGCGCCGCAACGAATCCGATCAGTCAGTCCTGGCGGCGTCACAGGCACTCGAACCGCATGTCCTCACGATTGGTTTTGCCCGCCGATTCGCACCGTACAAACGGGCGGATCTCGTCGCACGCGAACTCGACGTGCTGGCCCAACTGATCACCGACTCCGAGCGGCCGGTTCAGTTCATCTTCGCCGGCAAGTCGCACCCCGCTGATGAGCCGGGCAAGTCGATCATTCAGCGAATCATTCGAATCACGCAGCAGGAGCCGTTCCTTGGGAAGGTCGTCTTCTTGGAGGATTACGACATCAACCTGGGCCGGCATCTCGTGCAGGGCGTGGACGTGTGGCTCAACAACCCGCGCCGGCCGCTCGAAGCCTCCGGCACGAGTGGTCAGAAAGTCGTGCTCAACGGCTGCCTGAACTGTTCCATTCTCGACGGTTGGTGGGCCGAAGCATACGACGGATCGAATGGGTTCGCGATTGGGACCGGTCGGACGCACGTCAACACCGAGGTTCAGGATGCTCGCGATGCAGCCAACCTGCTGAAAGTATTACGACACGAGGTCATTCCATTGTACTACGATCGGGATCGCGACGATTTGCCGCAGGAGTGGGCAAAGCGGATGAAGCGCGGCGTCCGGACACTCGGCTGGCGGTTCAATGCGGATCGGATGGTGATGGATTACGTCACCCACTCCTACGTTCCCGCCGCCGGTGGATTGTCGTGCGACATGTCGCAAACCTGACCGCCTTGTTCGCGAAACAGCCGGTTCGCGAAACAGCCGCGCTGGGACGGAGTCCATCACAGATTCTGATCGGACTTCGGACCCTCGGTGTCTGAACCGCTGTCGGGCAACAGGCGCCGAATTTCCTTGCGAAGCTCTCGCAGGTTGAGCGGTTGAACCAGCACGCGCGATGTCGGTGTTTCCGCGACACGTGACTTCCAATCCGATTGCTTCTCACTCAGCACCAGGATGGTGGCCAGCTTCCCGTTCTCGCCGGCGGCCTGTGCCTCCTGGAATCCCTGGAGCGACTCTTCACCCAGCATGTCCGCCATGATCACCACGCAGTCCGGCGGGCCAGATTTGAGCCGCCGCAACCCGCGTTGCAGATCGGTGAGCATCAGCACGCGGTAGCCGTGCTTGGTCAGGTACTCCCGCAGGATGTCCTGATTCTTCTGGCGGTTCTCGATGAACATCACTGTCGCCGCAGATTTTGTTTCCGCTGCCTGTGTGCTGCGCGACTGTGGAACGGGGAGTTCGAAGTGTGACCCACCGCCCAATTCCACTGTCACCAGTTGCAGGTCGCGCAATACCTCGCCTGGGTTCTGATACCGCAGATAGGGGTTCAGTTGCATGAGTCGTTCGACAACCGCCGTGACACACCGCGGCAGGCCGGGATCGAAAACGCCGAGCGGAACGACTTCCTGGTAGCGACTGAACTGGCTGCGCTCATTGCGATCACGAGTCCGCTCCAGTGGTGCAACGCCGGTGAGCAATTCGTAGTAGATCGCTCCCAGAAAATACAGGTCGCTACGCGGGTCTTCCCGCGGGACACCGGTCCCTTTCTCCAGGGTGGCGTAGTCCAAAGCGCGTTGCAGGCTTTCGCCGCTTTCCGACTCCTCATCGCGGCCGAAGCCGCCGGCCTGGGTGACGGTCCGCATCCCCGCGAGGCCGAAGTCCACCAACTTGGCCACGCCCTGACTGCTCATCAGGACGTTGGTCATCTTCAAATCGCGATGGGTGATGCCGCGTCCGGCGGCATAGCTCAATCCCTGTGTCATTTCCAGCACACACTTCGTCGCCTCGGCGGCAGTTAACTTCTGCCGAATCTTGATGAAATCGCGAAGGTTGCCCCCTTCGACAAACTCCATCGAAATGAAGTGGTGATCGCCCTGCTGTCCGACCTCGTAGATGGGGACTATGTTCTCTTGGTTCAAGCTCCGACCCAATTCGGCTTCGCGATGAAACTGGTAGACCGATTGAGGATCCTGTGCCCACCGCTGCCGCAACACCTTCAACGCCACCATGCGTCGGTCTTTGACTCCGCACGCACGGTAGACACGGGCAAAACTTCCGGACGCGTTGCGGTAGAGCAGCTTGTAGCCTCCCAGCACCAGCCCGTCTGTTTCCCCCTTTTCAATGCGACTGACCTGAAATGGAGTCACCAGATGCCGCTGTTCCAGAGCGTGCAGCAAAGCACCTCCTCGGCGTTCTTGACGACCGAGTCCGTCGAGGGCGACATTCAGGTCAGGCTGGCTGACAAGTTGCAGACGAACCAGCATCTTGCCGAGTTCGTCAACGGTCAGTTCGGGCATCGGCGATCGGCCAATCAGAAATGTGCCGCAATTCGATCTCCGGTGCGGCAGTTCTCGGACCATCCAAAGTGTGGCCCGCAGGAACGATCCTACGGCGACCGGAATCGCGTTACAAGTCTGATCCGGGAGAGTCAAATCCGAAGCGTCCGACTCAAACAAATCAGCCCGGTGTGTGAGAAACACCGGGCTGAGAATCTTTCAAAAATTGGTTCGGCGCGTTCAAAAACCCGGCTTCTTGGGGAAACCGGGCATTTCATCGGGTTGGTTGTCGAAGATGAATCAACCCGTGGGACTGTTTGACAGTCCGTTGTTCGTCGAGGGGATTATCAATCTGCCCCAACGATCACGTTCTCTAACTGCCGCCAAGCTGATCGCCGATGCTCTTGAACGTCGTGCTGGCATTCGTGCCGATCGCCGAAATCGCGGTCAGACAAACCACGACGATCAACGCCAGCATCACGGCGTATTCAACGGCTGTCGGGCCATCCTCCGAAATCAAGAACCGACGCAGACGCCGAGCGAACTGGCTCTTTGATTGACTGCGGAAGCGCAGCACGAGATTGGCGCAACGAAAGCGGGTGTCGGTGTACGACATGATGAGTCTCCTGTGTTGATGAAAACCTTCGGTAGCCTGGCGATCTCACTCAAGGACCAACCTTGTGTGAGACTCATGGCTTTGCGTCCCCGCCTCGCGACGGGTTTGCCTTTATCGGAGTCTTTCCCTTTCAGGAGGACTCCCTTGTTCGCGCCATTGCGCGAAAAGGTGCCGCGCTGTGAACCTCGAATCACAGCACACCCAACGGTAAGCACTGGCATTCGCCAAGGCCATCGGACCACAATTTCGAGGAACGCCGAATGCCAGCTCGACCCGCTACACAATCCCACCCGAAAATTCACACGGTGCATCGTTCTTTCAATTCGAGTGGCCACAACACCCGACGGGGTGAATCACTTGATAAATGCCGTTGACAGTTGTCCAAGTCCAATCAGTTTTCGTTGTGGGAAGGAGTGCCACACGTGAAAAGTACCGGGCTGCGGACCGTTCCGAGAATGTGGTACTGATCAATGGATCAGTCGCAATCGCGAGTAGATGTACGTTGTCGTGCTCGAACCGTCACCAGGGACGATCGTATCACTGGTCAGTGTCGCCGGCTGGATGATCACCTTCTTATTGCTGGGTGATCCCGTGAGCTGCACGTAACAAATCCGGATGCCGACGAAACGGACAACGGTGTACGTTGCGTTATTGCCCGGTCCGGAGACCGTTGTGAACAGTGGAATGGCTCGCGGTTGACCAATGATCGACGCCAGATCATCCTTGATTCCAGCACTCAATCCGGTGTCACCATTCAACTGAATTGGACCATCATCCGTGGTGAGTGTGCTATTCGGGAAGTAGGACAAATCGGATTCGTTCAAACCATAACGAATCTGCCGAGACAAATCGGCGGTGCTATTGTTCGAGCTTCCAAAATCCACGGTCCCGCGATTTCCCGGTGGCAGCGATGTCGTTCCATTCGGGTACAGGCTGACTTCCCTGATCCCGTCGGAACCCGATGTGACGGCTCCGGTCGTCGGGTTGTACGAATAGTCATCCGAACCCACCCCTCCGACCAACGCGTCCCAGCTTGGCTGGTCCAGCGCGATCGGCAAAACAGGGGCTGTCATGCCGGATCCAACAGGAATGCGGAAGCCACTGCCCGGAGATATTGTCGCGGTCGCCGAAACCGTGAGTGACGCCGTGCTACTGCCGAGCACGGGGGCGAAGAACAGGGGTAGTGTCCGATCCCCATTGCTGGAATTGGCCTGATCACGCCGGGCCGTTATGCGGATCAGATCGTACGGCGTTGTGCCCCAGGCTTCCCCCCAAGTTTGCGTGCCGGAATCCCACACGCGGTGGCCCAGTTCCACGTCGGATGATCCATCGAGGTACACTCCACTCAGGTCGCCGGCCGCGTTCTGTCCGGCCACTGTCACCGCATCCTGCCGTGCATTTGTAGCCACGGTGGATGCGGCGGTCGGCTTGGGACCCAATCCGTCGATCAGTTTCATGCCACCTGACAATGCGGCCGCATCGGCGGCGTTTTGCAATTGCGACTTGGTCAACGTCATGTATCCGATGTCGACTGCGAACGCGGCAAACGCAGCGATCACCACCATCGACATCGCCGCAAGAACTACGATATTTCCATCACGGGTTTGGACGCCCGCGATGTGTCTGTCTGTTGCTTCAATCAAGCGGTTCATGGCTGTGCGTTCCTTTCTGGGAGAGTGTTGGCTTCGGGTTGAGACGAACTCACACCTACGGCACGTATTCCCAGACCACTTTCGGCGTATCGTCGGTCCGAACCAACGTGTCACCGGAGTAGTAACGCACGGTCTTCAACTGCAATTTCTTGACTCGATAGCTTGCGAAGCCGACTCGAGAATTGTCCACCGAGTTCTGTGGGTTGTATTGATTCAGGTTGTCCAGCGATGAATACCACCAGTGTTTCAAATTCCCGTTCAACCCCTTGCCGAACGCGCCCCATGTTGGTGAGCTGCCGTTCTCGATTTCGAATTTGAGCCAGCGATCGCTCAGTGTCATCGCCATTGTGAAAGTGATGATCTCGTCGGGCGTGGCCAACGACACTGCCTGCATGTGCCGTGACGCATAGAGGAAGCTGTCGCCGTACCAGCACTGCATTTGCAGGCCGCCGGCTTCAAATCCCGGTTGCGTGGCATGATTCAACTCAAACACGGCGTACGAGTGGTCGAGGTCGGAGCGCGGCGAAATGACGGTCGTGATCTGCGGAGCGAATTCTCCGGCCTTGGGAGTCGCAATCTCAACTTGCCAGTCTTCTTCAACTCGCGTGATGGATGGTTCATCCACTGCGAAGACGACGACTGGGATCAGAAACGCGAGAGGTGCGGTTGCGAGGAACGCGAGACCGCCGATCCAGAGTGCGAACTTTCGGACAAGTGGATTTCTGAAAGATGTCGCCCCCAAGTGGGCGCAACGCGAACGGGTGTCGGTGAACGACATGGTGAGTCTCCTGTGTTGATGAAAACCTTCGGTAACCTGGCGATCTCACTCAAGGACCAACCTTGTGTGAGACCCATGGCTTTGCGTCCCCGCCTCGCGACGGGTTTGCCTTTATCGGAGTCTTCCCCTTCAGGAGGACTCCCTTGTTCGCGCCGTTTGCGCGAAAAGGTGCAGCGCTGTAGACCTCGCATCACAGCACACCACTTGTTAGCGCTGGCACTCGCCGTGGCCTACCGGCCGCCTGTCGAGGAACGTCGAATGCCAACTCGACCCGCTACACACTCAACCCCAAGATTCACTCATTGGATCGAATTTCAAACCGGGTTATCGCAACTCTCAAGGGGATGAGTCACCTGAAACTTACGTTGCCATTTGTCGGAGTCAAACTGGTTTTCGTCATTGGGGGAATTATTTCGCGTGCAACAATCCTCGGACTGAAGTGGGACGAAGAGTTTCAGAAAATCAGATTGATCATCTGTCTGAATTCGAACGGATGATCGATCCACACTGACAATCGCCCTCCGGTGCCATTCTTGCTCGACTCCTCAAGATCGCCGGCGTGCCGAAGCCGATTCGCTTCTGGTGACTTCCGAGAGTTGTGACATTTCTCACGGCGAGTCGTGTCCACGACCTCGCGATTCTGGGAACGGTACTGGACGCGATTGCGGGCACGAAATGACCCGAGGGCTACCACTCGCGCGGCAGCCCTCGGGTTTGTCCCTTCACCTTGAGTGCGGGCTAATACCCGCCTCCGTGCTTACTGTCCCGATACCAACCGCAACGGTCGCGTCGCCGCGATTTCGCGGAAGACCGCTTCCAGTTGGGTCCGGTAAGTCGCGATTGTCGCACCGCCGGGAACGGCGAAATGGATTCCGCCTGTGATGTCGGCAACCTGCTGCATCAAAGCGTTGTCCGCCGACGCCCCCAGACTGATCGTCAGGCACCTGATCTTCGCCGCCTTGCAGGCATTCGCCTCGTCGATCACCTTCTGTGTCG
>JACRIH010000479.1 GCA_016235885.1 Planctomycetales bacterium
ATCGACCGCGATGAAGAATCCGCTGTTCCGAGAGATCGTCTCGACGCGGCAACACAAATGCGAAGTCACAAGCACTCGCGGCTACAAACGGACGGTCACGTGGAAGAACACAAACAAGCTGCTCGACATCGAAGGCTACTCCGGTGTGAAAACTGGTACGACGCTCGCGGCCGGATCCTGTTTGGTGTCGCTCAGCCAGCGCGGCAGCAACGAACTACTGGTTGTCGTCCTCGGCTCGTCCTCTTCCGACGCCCGCTACACTGACACCCGCAATCTCTTCCGCTGGGCGTGGCAACAACGAGGGATCAAAGAGTGACGTTGCCGTCTGAGGAACGTAGGAGAAGATGGAGACGCCGTCGTTGGCGTAACGCAATCTGATTCCGGGAATGTCTGGCAGGTGGGTCGTTTCGCCGGACGATTTCTCCGGATCGAAATAGATCCAGCGGACGCGGAGTTCGTCGAGCAGGACGGTGACTTCCCGCGGCGACAACGTGCCGGAGTAGAATCGCGAGACGCGGCGGGACAATTCGTCGACGTGCGGCGTGACCGCCCCGTGACCCAGGACGAAACGCGCTGAAATGTATTTGGCCATCCGGTTGCCTTCGTCGAGCGTGCAGAGGATGACGTGAGATCGTTCGGCGTGTTCTCCCAGCCAGCCATACCCTTCGAATTCGGCGGGGGAAACGTAGTGCTCGGAACGGTTCGCGAGATTGCGACAGATTTTCGCCAGCCAGATTCCGCTGCCGAGCGAACTGACCAGCACCAGCGCGCCCACCACAGCCGGCCGTGTCCACGCGAATCGTGCGTTCCGAAAGAATTCGGGATCGAACAGGACGGCGCCCAGCACGAGCATCGTCGACGGCAGCGTCACGCCGAACACACGCGTGTAGGGCATGAAACTCAACAGCGGGAGGCGATGTCCGTGGAGCAAAAACAGCACCGCCACGACCCAAACAAGCACGAGTCGCTCGGCTGTGGAACGCAATGGAAAGCGGCGTACAAGGCAGAGCCGCAGCACGCAGAACCCTCCGGCCCAACCCAGACTCAAGAAATGCCAGAGCACATCGAACGGCTGTCCCCCTCCCTGACTGGCCCAGTGCTTGAACACCGGGTGCATTTGAAACAAGTACGCGTGATAGCCGATCACCGGAGCGATCACTGCCAGCGGCAGCACGCGCAGCGCCGTCGTCCGCAGTGACCAGGTGCCGGTGACCCAGCGCTCCGTCAGCACGAACAGCGGAATCGCACCCGAGACCAGGATCAAGTCATACGGACGGATCAGTCCGTGGATCGCCGCGATCAGCGATCCGATCATGTACCAGCGCGGCCTCCCCGTTTGCTCTCCGCGCACGAACGCGGCCAGAAACAACAACGACAACCCGTGCGATGTCGACAGGTGCGGATTGAAGAAAATGTGGCTGAACGGGTGAATGGCGTCGGAAATGTCGAGCATCGACTCTGGCCCTGCTGCGATCAGTCCGCTGCGTTCCAGCACCAGAAAGAACCCGCCGAACCCGCCGCCGAAGACGCACATCAACAAGGCCAAGCGCCGTTGGAATGGAGTCTTCAACAGCAGTACGGTCAACACCGCAAAACCGCCGATGAGCAAACACGTGCCAATGATCCGCCAGATGGCGTACGCTCCCGCGTTCCAACCGCCGAGCCACGCCGTGAGTCTTCCGACCGCCAGCCACTCCAGATTGAACAGCGCGGGCTGATGCTCAATGTGAGTCAGCCGGTTCAGAAACAGCCACTCCCCCTCGGCCCCCTGACGAATGAACGAGTAATACATATTCTGATCGTGAACCATGCCGAGCAGGCCGTCGAACTCGGATCCCTCGTGTCCCGCCCAGCGGTCCCCCAAACAAAACGGAACTTGAGTGATTGCGAGCACGAACGCCGCAACGCACGCGGGAAACCACGGGAGTCTCGCAGCCAGTCCGACGCTGTCGGTGTCAGTCATGGAAGTGTTCCAACCGCAAAGTGATTCGCCATTGGATTGGAAGCGGCGCCCAAGTTTCGTTTTCGCGTTGTGCGAACCGTAACCACAAGTTCGCCCCAAATCGTCTTTGGAGAGAGCTACTTCGCCGGGCTTCGCTCGGGCAACAAGGCGCGGGCCAACTGGCGGCCCATTTCACGAGCAGTCGGGTCGTCCTGGCCCGTCATGATCTTGCCGTCGATCACGACATCGTCAACGAGAGTGCTGGGATCACCGACCGAATTCGGAGCGACCAGGCGCGCACCGTTGGTCTCCGCATGCCAGCGCGACGGTGGCGGCGACGAGCCACGGTGGCCGGGGTAGTTGCCGGCCGGACCGGGAAGGACCGGACCAGTGGCCTGCTTCCCGGAGAGCGGACTGCGGCCGTTGACTCGTGCCCACGCCAGCACGGTCGTGCCGTGGCACAACGCGCAGACGTACTTGTCTTGTTGAACGAAGCTGTTGATGAGCTTGTTGACCGCCTCTTTCACGCTCCGCTCGCCGTTGTAGGCCGTGTTCTGATACGTCCCCTGAAACGCGTATTGGTACATCGACGAACCCCAACCGCCGGAAAACAGGA
>JACRIH010000049.1 GCA_016235885.1 Planctomycetales bacterium
GAAATCTGCCATTCCAGCCCAACCTGCTCCGCATTGTTCTGCACGCGGGGTGGCTCGGCACTATGAAACTTGATCGCGTTGCCGATCAGGTTCTGAAACAGTTGCAGCAACTGGATCATATCGCCCTGTACCGTGGGTAACGCAGTGGCCGTGACATCCGCTCCCTGTTCGCGAATGGTCACCTCCAGATGATGCTTTGCCTGCTGCACAATTTCATTCAGGTCGACCGAACCGAACGACTTGGTCCGCGTTCCCACACGGGAGTACGCCAGCAAATCATTGATCAGCGACTGCATTCGCGTGGCACCGTCCACGGCGAAATGAATGAAGTCATTCGCGTCGGAATCCAACCGATCTTTGTATCGCCGCTCGATGAGTTGCAGGTAGCTGCCAACCATCCGCAGCGGCTCCTGGAGATCGTGTGAGGCGACGTAGGCGAATTGCTGGAGTTCCTCGTTCGACCGGGCGAGTTCCCGAACGGCCTGCTGAAGTTCCAGTTCCGTCTGCTTGCGCGCCGAGATGTCTTCGAAAACGATGACTGCGCCAACGATTTCGCCGTGCTCGTCACGGATCGCCGTGCTTGTGAAATCGACCGGGAAGGTCGATCCATTCCCACGCCAAAACTCGTCGTCTTCGCTGTGAATTTGGGTTCCGTCACGGAGCGATACCGCGATCGGGTTGGACTGTGGATCTTCGGCGAATGTGGGCCAGAACATTTCATGAAACGAGCGGCCAATCAATTCATCCACTTCGCGGCCTAGCATCCGCGCCGTCGCGGGATTGGCGAATTTGATCTCCCCTTGAGAGTCCACGCCCACGATGCCTTCGCCCGCCGATTGAAGAATCAACTCGTGCTGACGCCGCAGATTGTCCAGGGCCTCCTCGGCCAGGTGTTTTTCGGTGACGTCCCAGAACAACACCTGCAAACCCACAATTTGTCCGGCCACATCGCGAATGGGTGACTTGAGCACGTGGACAAACAATCGCTCACCCAGCGCATCGACGTGTTCTTCAATCGCTTCGGACACTCGACCGGCCATGATCACCTGTTGGTCGTCGCGAACGTATTTTTCGGCGAGTCGTTGGGGAAACAGGTCGAAGTCGGTCTTGCCGATGATTTGCCCCAACGGCAATCCCAGGTCGCGAGCCAGCAGTTTGTTGCCGAATGTAATCTTCCCCGCCATATCCTTGCGGATGACCATGAGTGGCAGGCTCTCCACGAGCGACTCGTAAAATGCCTGCGAGTGCCGCAACTCTTCCTCAGACTGCTTGCGGCGGGAGATATCGTGCAGGAACGCATGAAACGTGTAGCTCGTCCCATCCTTCAGAGGGGAAATCGTCAACTCCACCGGAAACAACTTCCCACTGCGATGCAGCGCCAGAACTTCCACACGCTTGTTGAGGATCGGCCCTTCCCCGGTGGACAGGAATCGTTGCAGCCCTTTGTGGTGTATCGTTCGCTCGGAATGTGGAATGATCAGGTCCGCAAGGTTTTGCCCAAGCGCCTCATCCCGCGTCCAGCCAAAAACCTTCTCGGCTTGATGTGTCCAATCAGTCACCACTCCGTGTTCGTCCATGCCGATAAACGCGTCGTGAGCCGTTTCCAGAATCAATCGCAGTCGTTCTTCGCTGTGAACGAGAGCGCGTTCCGATACCTTCCTGTCCGTGATGTCGTGCGTCACGACAATCCCACCCTGGATATTACCCGCCACGTCACGCCACGGCCGAGCGCTGACGGAGATCATCCGACCCTGTGGAACCTCGGGGTTCTGAAGGAACATTTCGATGCCATCGACTTCTTCGCCGCGCATCGCACGCAACAAGGGGAGTTGGTCCTCCGGAAATTTCGTCACCCGGTCGGGCAGGCAGATCCCCCAATGCTCCTGCCACTTCTCTTTCGGGAGATTTGTGAATTGCCGCCCCACCAGTCGCTGAGCCGCTGAGTTGAACAGCACGAACCGACCCGTCTGGTCCGCCACGACCACACCGCTGCTGAGACATTCGATGATGGAACTCAGAATCTGCTGTTTCGCTTCGAGTGCCGCGGTTCGTTCATTGACGAGATGCTCCAGCATTTCATTGTTTTCCGACAACGCCTCCTGCACGCGGAGGCGATTTGCCTTGCGGAACAAGCCGTGAAGAGCCACGCCCCAGATCGCCGACCAAATCAGAACCGCATTCAGCATGCCAGCGGCGCCGACGGGTGACGATCCGACCATGGCCATCAGCAACTTGGTTGCCACCAGAAGCGAGCAGATTCCCGCAACGGTCAGCACG
The DNA here is from genome assembly GCA_016235885.1 of Planctomycetales bacterium. Taxonomy (GTDB): domain Bacteria; phylum Planctomycetota; class Planctomycetia; order Planctomycetales; family Planctomycetaceae; genus JACRIH01. The sequence continues at coordinate 2,278 of JACRIH010000049.1, forward strand.
AAAGTTCGTTTGGCCGACCACAGCGAGACGAAGACCACGCACACATACAACAGGCCAACGTTCACGCTCGTGGGGGTCAGCAGATCCGCCATGCAAACGATCGCCAGCGGAATCCACGTCCAAGACTGGACGCGCGGCGAAGTCATGCCGGATGAAAACATTGCGATTCAGCCTTCGTTTTGTGACGTACGCCCCGGTCCTGATGAATTCAGTCCGGAATCGCCGGTGCGGCGTTCTGTCGACGGTCATTATGTCGGCAACGACTGAGGTTCGCCAGCAACCGATTTTGGACGGCGCATCGCCACTAGACAGTCGGATGAATCGCCGTACAATACGCCCGATGCGACGGGTCTCGTCGCGAATTCAGTTGCCGCGAATTCACGTGGCAAGTTAGCGGGCCGGGAGAGTCCATCATGTCGATTGTTTACACCCTCTCGATGCTCGTTTGCTTGGGTGCAGATCCCAAACCACCACCGCCCGCGCTGGCCTTGGAAAAGCAAATCACCGTCGCCGTGACCGACGCATTGGAAGCCAGGGGGGAGGTCTTTCGCAAGCTGGCGGTCGTCTCGGTCGCGGACGATCGTTCGGCCACGGCCCTCGAAGCACCGAAAACGCTCGCAGCCTTGCGCGACCTGCTGGACGAAGTGACTGTTCAGAGCAAGCGGCAGGTGATCGATCGCGACCAATTCGACACCGCCTGCAAGCAACTCGACCTGACCGGTTCGTTGAAGCCGTCGGATGTCGCCCGACTCCGCAAGCAATTCGAATTCGACGGCGTGATCAGCGCGACGTGGTCGCAGCGGAATGAGCGGCAGACAATTCGGATCGCCCTGCTGGCGCCCGATCGCGTCGTGTGGTCGAAGACTCTCACGGCCAAATCCGGTGACGAAGTGGCCGCGGTGCGCAAGGCCAAACCCGCACCGAACGGCAACGCGGCGCGTGGTCAAAGAGACGGTGTGGTGAATGGACAGCAAGCGAACGGAGGCGTTGCCAACGCGGCGGGCGCGGGAGGTTATCCCGGAATCATTGGCAGCGGTGGGTTCCTGCCGATCGGTGGTGGAGCCGGTGCTGTGACAACCGCTGGCTCAAAACCGAGCGACGCTTCGCGGACTTCAACCGCCGATGGTGCCGCCAAGTCGACGGCCGGTAGTGACGCTCAAGCGAAGAAATCCACGGATGCGGGTCAGAATTCAACAAATGGTGGCACAGCCAAAGGATCCCCGGCATCCTCGAACGCGGACTCGAAGTCGTCCTCGGCGAATGACAGCCGAAACTCAGGGCCAGCCAGCAACTCGGGCAGCGGCAGTGGCTCCGCCTCAAACGTTCCCGAGCTGAATCGCAAAGTACTCGAATTCGCGACGAACCACCTCGGCCAGCAGGTGGGCAACGGAGAATGCTGGACGCTCGCCGCTGAAGCCCTGATCTATGCCAAGGCTCAAACCGCGAGGGGCTACACGTTTGGTCGGGAACTTGGGGGGGCGGAAAAGCCGATGGTCGGTGACATCATGCAGTTCACGTCATGCCGGTTCCAGGACCGCAACTTCACGGCGATCATGGGTGTTCCCAACCACACTGCGATCATTTATGCCGTCGAGGGCAACAAGCTCACATTCATCCACCAAAATTTCGGAACCCGGACCGTCACGCTGCTGACGCTCGACATGACCACCCGCACCAGCGGCAGCAGTTTGACGTATCGCCCGCAGCCGCGCGAATCCGAAACTACTCAAGAGCGGGCCCAGTGAACTATACGCCGGGAATGGCCGTCCATCGCATTCACCTGAAAGGCCCGTGGCAGTACGAGCCACTGCGCCGCAATGGGTCGGCCGCGGACTCTGACGAACTTCCACCGCCCGGTCACGCGACAATGCCCTGCACGTGGCAACAGATGCTCGGTGAATTCCGCGGCGTGGTGCGGTTTGTCCGGCCATTTCATCGTCCGACCAACCTCGATTCGGATGAGCGCGTGTTCGTCATCTTCCTGGCTGTCGGCGGTCAGGGCGAAGTACGATTGGACGGCCTCCCGCTTGGTCGGCTCGAAACTCGCGATGGACCCCAGGCCGCTGACATCACCGACCATCTGCGCCCCGACATGCACTTGACGATCGACTTGGAATTCGACTCCCCCGACACAGCGAATCCGGGCGGCCTGTGGGGACCGGTGGCGCTGGAGATTCGGCGGACCGGAGGAGAAATGTCTGACATTAGCCCCACACTTTGAAGAGGGAGTCGAGTCTCAATATGAACAATCTTCGAGCGACGCTCCTCGCGGAATTTCTGGGAACGATGATCCTCATCGTCCTCGGTGACGGTGTGGTCGGATCAGCGGTCCTCCTCGACAAGGCGGGAGGGTGGGTGGTCATCACCACCGGTTGGGCGTTGGCTGTGACAGTAGGTGTGTATGTCAGCGGTCGCGTGAGTGGCGGCCACTTGAATCCAGCGGTCACACTGACACTGGCACTCCGTCGGGGATTTCCATGGAATCGAGTCGGTCCCTACTGGGCAGCGCAACTCGCCGGAGCCTTCGCCGGAGCCGTCATCGTCTATGTGGACTACTTCGAAGCGTTTGCCGCGTTTGAAGTCGCGGAAGGAATTACCCGTGGGGCGATGCTGGACGGCAAGCTCGCGGGATCGGCCGCCGGTGGGGCGGGTGTGTTCGCGACCTATCCGGCGTTCGACAATCCTCCGCTGAATTTCTTCAGCGAATTTCTGGGGACGCTGATGCTCATGCTGGGTGTTTTCGCGTTGACTGACTCGCGGAATCAATCGCCCGGTTCAAACCTGACACCGTTGTTGATCGGTTTCGTGGTATGGAGCGTCGGGCTGTCGCTGGGTGGTCTGACCGGCTACGCGATCAACCCCGCGCGCGATCTCGGCCCTCGTCTCGCCTCGTCACTGCTCGGCTGGGACAGCGCCGTTTTTCGCTCGCACGACTGCTATTTTTGGATTCCGATCGTGGCTCCACTGGCCGGCGGAGTGACGGGTGGTGTTCTGTACGATTTCGTGATCGGGCGATTCCTGAACGCCGATTCGACCGGAAATTCCTAGAACTTTGGCCGGCTCGCCGTCACATCTCGAATCGAAATGTCCGTCGCGCCGCACGCAGCATTCGGCTTCCCAGTGACATCGGTTCGACGCGGACTCGAGCTTGCCCGGTGGAACCGAGTGGCAAGTCGTGATCGTGCGTTTCGATTTCCACGCGCGCCTGATAGACGGTGACGAGCGGGCGAGCCTGACCGTAGTGATCGGACGTGACGGGCAAGTCACCACGGGCGACGAGTGGCCACGGAATCGATGGCTCATCGACGGCAGAAATTTCGGCGACCGTGCCTGCCAGCGTCGCGGAGGGAAGGGCGTCGAATTGCATGCGGACGCGCTGTCCCGGCCGCACGAATTCGATGTCGTCCTGCACGACGAACAACAGCGCCTCCCGTTGCAGGGGATCGCCAATCCGGCATACCAGCGTCCCCGTATCAAGCAACGCGCCACGATTCCTGTCGTCGAGCGGCCGGCCGGACCAAGAGCGCAGTCCGTCGGGCGATCCTGAATGAAAGCGGCTTACCGCCGACAGAATTGTTCCCGCCGCCGGAGCAGTCAGCGTCAGTCGCGACAGATCACGTTCGCGCTGATTCAGTCGCTCTTCGAGGTCCGCCAGCGATCCCATCGCAGCCGGAATACCAGCGGCTGCATGGCTGTCGCTCACCTGACGTCGCCGCAGCGATTCGACGTGCCGTCGTTGCTGGTTCCGTTGCCCGATCAGTCGCACGATGTCCCGTTCGAGTTCCGGGTTGTCGAGCCGCACGATCGCCTGTCCGGCCTCAACTGCGGCGCCGTCGCGCACAGAATCCACAATTCGGCCCGAAATCGAAACGTAAAGCGATTGCGTCCCGCGCGGTTCCACCACGGCAGGAGACACGACGGAACACGGCAGCGGGATCAAAAACAGAGAGGCCAGAGCGGCGAAGACAACTCCGCCCCGCATTCGCATCCGCGCTCGCGACGTGTCGTCGCCGTGGACTGTTTCACGCACGATCTGCATTCCTCGTGACACCTGATTCACCACTGCGCGGCCGACGATCGGCACGGCCAGCGTCAATACAATCCATTCCAGCCCGATCGGCATCAACATTCGATGCAGGAACCAGAAGATGCCAAACAGCACGGTCCACCGATAAGCCCACGCGGCCACACCGTAGCCGATCAGCCACGTCCGCGGGAGGCTTGCGTCGAGCACAACGGATGCGGCGTTGCGACCGCATAGCCCGCGGATCATCACGTCTCGCGCGGCCGCGTCCGCCTGCTCCCGCAAGTTGGGCACTTCCAGCAGGTCGGACAGGACGTAGTAGCCGTCGAATCGCAGCAGTGGGTTGCCGTTGAACACGAGCGTATTGATCGACCCAACGAGCATCACGTTCAGGCAAATCGTGTGGAACAATCCCGGTTCGCTCAGCCACCACAGCCACGTCGCCACGGCGGCCAGAACTATTTCGACTGCGACTCCAGCCGATGCGATTGCCGCCCGCTGCCATTTGCTCGGCAGCATCCACGAGTCGCTGACGTTGCAATACAGCGTGGGCGTGAACACCAGCAGCATCACCCCCAACTCGTGACATTCGCCGCCGAACCGGTGGCACGTCACGGCGTGACCGAGTTCGTGCAGCAATTTGATTCCCGCCAGCGTGACACCCAGCCAGAACACGTTGCCAGGCGTGAGAAAACTTTGTGTGCCAGGCAACCGGGCAATGATGTCCTCCCAGCCAGCGACTGCGAGTAATACGGCCGACACGATCACCAGCGTCGCGACCGCGCAACCGCTGGCCGACCACGACCAGCGCAGTCGCGGCGTCAACCAGCGCAGCAGCGGTTCGGGATTGAGGCCGCGAAAACGAATCATCAGCGGGTTCGTCCAACCGGCCCAGCGCTCGCGCTGCTGATGACTCAGCCGCCGCCGCCACATCCGCTCACCCTGCCCCGCTGCGTCGACCAACAGCAGGCCCGCGGTATCCAGCATCGTCACAAACGCCCGCAACTCCTCCGTCGCGAGACGCTGCGGCGCGAACTGGCAATCGAATCGTTTCTGAATCTCCGCGAATCCATGCGTCCCGTCGAGGTGTCGCCACACAAAGTATTCTTCGTCGCGGAGTTGAAAATAACGCTGCGTCGCCGGGTCTTTCACGTTCCAATGCCAACGGCCACGCAGCCGAACCGGATGCACACGCACATCCGGCCGCACACGAAGCGGCAGCGGTGCAGTGATGTCCTGTCGTTTGGAATCGGTGGCGATCACAGTTCCCTCGTTGTCGGCACCACACTCACCCTCGCTCGCGCTACGGACTCCGACTCTCCGCCGCCTTGGTCTCCGAAACAGTGAGCATTCCTTGCAACCCCGATCGCAACGTCGTGTCGCGGTTTTCAATCTCGGCCCAGAAACGGACCTGACCGTTCACCGGGTCCACCTCGGGGCTGACGAAGACCAGTTGGCCGGCGAAACTGGTCTCGCGCAGACCGGGCAGGTCGACCGACACGGTGACCGGCGTGCCCGGTTTGAGCATGTGCGCTCGCTTCGCATCGACGAAGCCAGACGCGCGCAGTCGATCAACTCGCAGCAGCCGCAAGACCGGCTGTCCCGGTTCGACCCATTCGCCGTGCTTGCGATGCACCTGCACCACAACGCCCGCCTGTGGTGCGACAATGCGACGGCGAGCTGCGAGTCGCTTCGCAAGTTGCAACTCGTTCTCTTTCAGTTGGGCCGTCAGTTGAGCGCTACTCAATTCGAGCTGCGCCTGTTCGATCTCCAACGTGGCCCGCTCGGCGGCCAACCGCAGGCGATCCACTTCGGTCGCAGAGACGCTTTTCGGAAACTTCTCGATCGACTCGTTGGCCCGCTTCACCTCGGCTTGAGCCACTTCGGCGGACTTTTTTGCGAACCGGACGCGGATGTCGCTGCGCGCCAGAGTCACGGCGATGTCTCGTTCGAGTTGGCTCCGCTTCACCGCGAGTTGCGCCTCGGTGTCGTCGAGCTGTCCGAGCACGTCGTTGACCGCAACGACCTGCCCTTCCCGCACCGCAAAATTGACGAGCACTCCGGCATCGCGTGCCGGCACCTCGGCCTGCTCGTGCGGCGTAATCTGTACGGCGATCTTGTCAGCGGCAAACGACGTCGTCGTGAGAGCGATCATCCCCAAAATACAGGCAACGAGTTTCATGGCTTCTCCTTCATCCTTCTGCCTTCGGAATTCAGCCTTCAGAACCATCCCCACCGCCGCACCGCTTCAAACACACGATGAAACAACACGAACCCAGCAGCCCGCTGGCCGCAGCGAATGTTCGCGATCACTGCGGCACCCGGACGCGGCGACAGCGACGAGTCGCGATCGAACGTCGCGACAACCGGCACGCCGGCACCAAGTCGCTCGTGAACGTCGGTGGCCAGGGACACTCCGGCCACTCGTGCTGCGTACTCCGTCCCCGGCTGAGTCGCCAGCACAAACTTCATGGCAAGATTTTCGTTGCCACTCCGTCGCGCCGCCAGCACGTGTCCAATGTCGTTTTCCGTCACATGCAGTCGCAGTTCCCACGGGCCATCCGGATTCGCGACCGTTAGCAGCACCTGACCGCGCTGAACTGGACGCGACGCGAGCAATTGCCGGACATCCCACGTGATCACTTGCCCGGCCAACGGACTGCGGACTTGTAATTCGGCTTGTCGGCGGACGACCAGCCCGCGCTGCTGGTCGAGACTGATGAGTAGTTCCTTCAGTTCTTCTTCGTCACTGCTGAGCTGATTCGCCCGTTCGCGGGACGGCACCGCCTGCTGCTGCAACTCGACGCGAGCGGCCTGCACAGCCGCCAGCCGTTTGCGTGCGGTTTGCGATTCACCCGCAATCCGGCTGTCCTCGAAATCGAGGTCTGAATTGTGGAGTGTCACCAGCAAGTCATCAATTGCGACCGACTGACCGTACTGCATGCGAATGTCGGAAACGATGCCGTCCGCGGGAGCGAAGACGTCACGCCGCTGCGTGGGTTGCAATTCGCCGTGTGCGGTCACGGTCAATTCGATGGGAATCACGACCAATGCTGCCACAATGGCGACCAGCACGGCGACGGTGATCCAAGTCCGTCGGCGTCGCAGGGCATCGGCCACCGATCGCACCCGAAGCAAACTGGCACGCAGCGGCACCCGGTCATAATCGCCTGCGTTTCGCAGCGCCAGACCAGCGACTCGCCGCAACGTCTCGATTGCGGCGGACGCTCCGTCGGCAGTCGGATTCGGTGTGAACCACTCGCACACCAACGCGCCGATCGGTCTCTCGGTTCTCGCCGTCACCGAGCCAGATCCCACCTGGATGTCTTTCGGATCGGGTTCCCCCACCGACACAACGCAGATCACTGGCGCACCGGTCTCGGATTGAAGCGACGTGAGGGCGTCGCTGATCTCCCGCTGATCGGCTTGCGACGGCCACGGATCACCCAGCGGGGCACGTCGCCAGACCGGCAGCTTCTGCCGCAGGACGGCGTCGGCCGACTGTTCGATCAGCGAAATAAGATTCGACCGTCGGTCGGGAGCATCGACACCGCTCATCGCGAACAGCCGGCAACTGGAGTCATCGCAGACCAGCACGCTCAGCCGGTCGCAATCGACAAACCTTCGTCCGTCGTTGGCAATCGCAATCGCGACGTGCTGCAAATCCAGACTGGCATGGAGGCTCAGCGACAGTTGCTCGACCGTCGGACCGAGTTTCGGCGTCGAACCGGAACCGGTGGAGGTCGAGTGTTTGTCGCCAGGCGGGATCGGCATCAGAGGCACAGTTCCGTACGCGGGGCTTCGCAGCGTGTGCAAGTTTCGGGTTTTCTGGATTGTATCGACAATCTGGCTTTTGCGAGCAGAGCCAATCGCCGATGAACAGACTACTGATGAAATCCCAAATTGGGTCCAACCGATGATTCGTGTGCTGCCCAGTCTACTCTTGGTTCTGGCGGGAGCGATGTTTGCGCTCTCCGGTTGCTCGCGGTCCAGCCTGCGCGGCACGACGCAGCCTGCCGCCCCCGAAGACACGTACATCCCGGCGGCCACCAGCATCGACATGCCCGATGTCGATTCCGAAAGTGCCCCGGAAGACCTCGCGTCGCAGGCCCCGATCAGCTTGCTGTCCCATCCGGATCGCCAGCCCGAACCGTGGGAGCTGCGATTGGAAGAGGCCGTGCAACTGGCTCTCGCCAACAATCAGTTGATGCGGGAACTGGGAGTGAGCGTGCTCCGCTCGCCCGGCAGTACACGGACGGTCCACGACCCCGCGATTCAGGAAAGCGATCCGCGGTTTGGTGTCGAGGCGGCGCTGGCCGCGTACGATGCCACGTTTTCGGCGGGCGTGTTTGGCGAGAAGAATGATCGCCTGCTGAACAACGCGATTCTCGGCGGCGGGACGCGGCAGTTGCAGCAGGATCTCGCGGCGTTCACATCGCAGCTCACCAAGCGATCCGGGACGGGAACCGAACTCACTCTGCGCAGCAACACCGACTACGACGCCAACAACGCCCCGGCCAATGCGTTTCCGCATGCGTGGAATGCAAACATCGAAGCCGAGGTCCGTCAGCCGCTGTTGCAGGGAGCAGGCCTGGACTTCAATCGAATCGCCGGACCGGGTTCGATCCCCGGTGCCTACAACGGTGTGCTCGTCGCCCGGACGAACACGGATATCAGTCTGTCGGACTTCGAGCTGGGCGTTCGCAACCTCACCAACGACGTGGAGAATCTGTACTGGGATTTGTATTTCGCCTACCGCGACCTCGACGCCAAAGTGGCCGCCCGGGACGCGGCACTGGCGACCTGGCGGCAGATCAACGCCTGGAACAAAACGGGACGCAAGGGGGGCGAAGCGGACAAAGAAGCCCTCGCCCGCGAGCAGTACTACCGGCTTCAGGAAGAAGTGCAGAACGCCCTCAGCGGCCGGCTGGTCGACGGCACGCGCACGAACAACGGCAGTAGCGGCGGCACGTTTCGCGGATCGGGAGGCGTCCACACGGCCGAGCGGCGGCTGCGATTGCTGTTGGGAGTACCGATCAATGACGGTCGCTTGATTCGCCCGGCCGATGAACCACCGCTGGCAAGCGTCCTCTTCGATTGGGATTACACGCTCGCGGAAGCGCTCGAACGCCGAGTCGAACTGCGTCGTCAGAAATGGCTCGTCAAGCGGCGTGAGTTGGAATGCACGGCCAGCCACAATTTCACACTCCCCAAGCTCGATGCGGTCGGTCGCTATCGCTGGCGCGGTTTTGGTCGCAGCCTGCTGCAATACAACGATGGATTTGGCGACAACGCAGTACGCGACTTGTTCGGCGGCAACTTCCAGGAATGGCAGGCGGGCGCGGAATTCTCGATCCCACTCGGCAACCGCAAAGGATTCGCCGCCGTGCGAAATGCCGAACTGCAACTGGCTCGCGAACGGGTGATCCTCCACGAACAGGAACGCGAAGTCACACTGGAACTCAGCAACATGCTGGCCGAAAAGGATCGCGCGTACGCGGTGCTCCAGACGAATTTCAACCGCCGAGCCGCGGCCAAGCAGGAATTGGCCGCGCTGGAAGCCGCGTTCGAAAACGAAAACGCGCCGTTGCATTTGCTGCTCGACGCCCAACGTCGCGCCGCTGATGCCGAGAGTCAGTACGCGCGGGCGATGGTCGAATACGCCATTTCGGTGAAGAACGTCCACTTCGAAAAGGGTTCGCTGCTCGACTACAACGGCGTGTTCATGTCGGAAGGCGCGTGGCCTCGAAAAGCCTGTCTGGACGCGGCCGCACTACGAGCACGCGAGTTCGAGGCTTCGAGACTGGCAACCTCCACAGTGCAACCGACAATGGCGGTCAGCCGCGGTGCGTACCCACAAGACATCGAGGATGTCGGTGCCTCCGACGGCGTGACCGTTCCACCAGCGCTGCCTCCCGCAGAAGCTGATGCCACACCAACCGATGTCGCCCCCGCACCGCCGTCCACTGGGAGCGAGTGAATTTTCGTAGCCCTGTCGCTCCGCGACAGGGCAGCCGAAGATGGCTAGATTATCGTAGCTGTCCGCATCCAATTGAAAGCTGCGCGGCCGTTCGGCTCGTCACGCGGAGCGTGACGGCTACGTAGCCATCACGCTCCGCGTGATGAGCCGAGTGTCGGAAAACGCAGCGATTTGTTGCGATGCGGACTTGTTGGTTGTCAGCAACAAGAGGCACTCGGCTTTCCTGTCGCGGAGCGACAGGGCTGCATTTACATTCACGACAACAGAGGAGACATCACCATGAAACAGCTTACAGGCAAAGTCGCCGTGATCACGGGAGCGAATCAGGGGATCGGCAAGGGAATTGCCACGCTGTTTGCGGCCGAAGGCTGCCGGCTCGGTCTCGCGGCTCGCAATGCCACGAAGCTGGATGCGGTGGCAACCGGCTTGCGAACCAGCGGTGCCGACGTGGTCGCCGTGCCGACCGATGTGTCCCGTGAGACCGATGTCGAGGCGTTGTTTGACGCCGTGATGGAACAGTTCGGTCGCGTGGACATCCTCATCAACAACGCGGGAGCGTTCGACGGCGGCGAATTGGATCAGGTCACACTCGAGGGCTGGAACAACGTGATCGGCCCGTGCCTGACGGGGACGTTCCTGTGCAGCCGCCGAGCCTTCGCGATCATGAAGCCGCAACGCGCCGGAAGGATTCTCAACATCGGCTCCATCTCCGCCCAGCGACCGCGACAAGGGGGCGCACCCTACGCCGCCGCGAAATTCGGCACCTGGGGTCTGACGCAGGCGATCGCACTCGACGGGCGCCCCTATGGCATCTCGTGCAGTTGTCTGCACCCCGGCAACGTGCGCATCGAACGCCGCGTCAATTCCGGCAAGCCGTCAGACGACGAACCGATGATGAGCGTCGAAACAATCTCTCTCGTCGCCCTGCAAATGGTCACGCTCCCCGCCGACGTGAACTTCCTCGAAGCCATCGTCCTGCCAATCGGTCAGGATTATCTCGGCCGCGGCTGACGTAGGTCAGGCTTTCCAGCCTGACAACTCGTTTGCACGCGAGCCGCGTACGCCACAGCAAACTGACGCACTACCGAATCTCGCCACTTTCGGGGTTGAAATCCGGAAGGCCAGCGACACGCAAATCAGTTTGAGGTGGCTGCCTCAAACCTGTCACTTCATCCAGTCTGGAGTTTCGGTTGTGGTGACAGGCTTTGTGGGCTTCCGTTGCCGCTGCACCAGGACGTGTTCTGCAAAGTCCTCGGTCGGTCCTCGCCAGGCGAGTTGCAGGACGGCGAATTCTCCGGAACCGTCGGGATGTACCGTCAGTCGAAGATCGATCACGGCACTGGCGGGAAGATCCAGCGTGGTCTGCTCCGGGCGCAACCACGGTTGGTCTGCGGACATGCTCAGTCGCAGCGAGCCGCCGGGGCCGTTTTGGATGCGGAGCGTCACCAGCTTCGCGCTCGCGTCGAGATTCACGCACAGCGGCTGTGGGTCGAGCAGCAGATCGCGGTTGGTTGCGACATCACGAATGGCAACGAGGCCGGGTGAATCGCGGAGGGTGGCGGACATGAGCTTCTCCGTGTTTGTGGTCTACAGGCAGAAAAAATGTGATGGTCGCCACGCTCGCCAGAGCGTGGCGAGATTGTGAGCTGAGCTTAAACTCCCACGGCCTGGCGACCGTGGCTACCGTTGGATGCGCACGGTCAAACGCTTTCCCGGCCGTGAGTCCGGGGTTTGGAAATTGACGAGCAACCACTCGTCGGCGGTCGGTTCGAGGTTGAGCACGACGAACTTCTGCCGACCGGGAGGAATCCGCAGACAACCGGCAGGTGACGCGGTCACACCGCGTCCGATGCACTGCGTAGTCACAAACAGGTCTCCCAGTCCGCCGTTGGTCAGGTACAACACCCGCTGCTCAGGTTGCCCCGTGCGGGGCAGACGCCACGGGTAGAACCGCACCGGCAACAGATCGCTGCCCGTTCCGTAATCCGCGACGGAAACCAATCGACCCGGCAATGGTTGCAGCACGGCGATCGGCGGCGGCACCACTTCCACGACGGGAGGCTGCGAAAATATCGGCGAGGACGTCGTTGTGGGTGACGTGGTGATGACCGATTGTTCGACCGCGGGAAGTTCTCTCGACGTCGTGACGCCGGTCGGCAAACCGTCCGCACTCGATCCCGGCACGCCCACAGCCTGCTTCACACCAACAGTCTCCCGCACGCCCGCCACCTCCGACACGGGACGGGACGGCAACTCGGACGCCCGTCGATCACCCGTGACGGTCGTTGTCGCTGTCGTTTGTGGCGGCACAGGCGGACGTGTCGGCTGTTCGACCACGGGAGGACGGGGAACAGGTTCAGGCTCCGGTTGAGGTGGCTTCCAGTCCTGACTTGTTGACGGCGCAGAGGAGCAATCAAACGGGATGCGAATTGTCGTTCGAGTTTCTTCCGCAGGTCGTCCACCTGCAACTGGCGCAGTGGAGGGAGCGGCCCACACCGCCACTCCGAGAGACTTTGGCCAGCCACCTGCGAGGCCGGTGGAATCACATTGCAACGCAAACAGCCGCCCGGCATCGTCGCCGAAAACAACATGGCCGCTGCTCACGATGGTCCCTGCCGACCGGACCGGCTGGCCCACGCAAACTTGCCAGAGCAATTTGCCCGACGCGCTGACAGCCTGCACGAAACCCGCGTTGTCGCCGACGTACACGGTGCCGTCTGATCCGACCACCGGCGTGCTTTCGACCGGCCCCTGTGCGGGCGCTTCCCACAACCACTGTCGGCGGCGGATGTCGAAGCAGGCGAGCGCACCCTGCGGCGTCGAACCGCGATCGCCGCGGCACACGCCGATGAACACGCGATCGTCCGCGTCCACAACGGGCGAGCCGAGCACTTGCCCCGGCACTTTCGTCTTCCACACCTCCGAGCCGTCCGGCGAGAAGCCGTACAGATGTTCGTCGCGACTCGCCACGACAAACGTCGGCCCGCTGGCGAGGGCAATGGCCGAGTTGATGAACCAGTTGGTGCGACCGTGATTGGCCCCCTGGTCCCACACTTCGGAGCCCAAAACACCGCGCAGATTAATCGCGTGGACGAACTGGTCTTCGCTCCCGACCACGAGCATCCCGCCATGCAGCACACCCGCGCAGTCGAATTTGTTCGGACTGCGGAAGTACGGCTTCGGCGACTTCTTTCCCGAAGCATCGACCTTGATGAGGCCGCCGGAGTACCCGCACAGCCACGTCGTCCCCTCCGAATCGACCAGCGGCGACGACCAGTTGAGCGATTCGCCCACGTCGACCGGCGGCCAGAGCGGCTGTCCATCCGGCGACAGGCCGTGCAGCCGTCCGTCGTTGGAATGCACTCGCAGCGTGCCATCCGCAGCCGCGGCCGGTGAACCGGAAATGAAGCCGCCCGTGGGATATTCCCAAACCACGCGCACTCCGGTTCCCTCTTCCGCCAGATACACGACGACATCCTGCAGCGCCGCGACCAGCCGGCCCTGGCCATCGGAGATCGGGCAGTTGCGCAGTGCCAACGCGCCACCGGTTCGCGGAGTGACGTCGACGCACCACAACCCGTTGCCCGCTTTTGCTCGCGATGGTGCAGCGCGATTCGGTGGGGGAGCCTGAACCGTCGATGGCTCGTTCACCGGGATGTCGATCGGCCCGCCATGCGAGGCGCAGAAAATCTGCCCTCCGCGATCTTCCTCTTCGATCGGGTTCGCAAACCCACACACCGGGCACTGGATGGTCAATTGTTCCGCCATCGAGTTCCTGCTCCCGCCGCGTTGTCACGGCTCCGTTGTGTCGTACGACTATTCTTCTCTTCAGTTTCGTGTTGGCTCAGTTTCGTGTTGGCCTGCACGCATTTCTTAGCCACGCTCGCCAGAGCGTGGGGTTTCTGGTGACACGGCCCACGCTCTGGCGAGCGTGGC
>JACRIH010000475.1 GCA_016235885.1 Planctomycetales bacterium
ACTGGCAAGAAGGCATCAAGAGTGAAGCTCCGCAGCATAAGGTGATTCTGACGCAGCCGATCTACCTGGGCATCAACGAAGTGACTCAGGCCGAATACGAAAAAGTGGTGGGCATCAATCCTTCACACTTCGCTCCGATGGGTGCGGGGGAAGTGACGGTCGCCGGGATGGATACGACCAGTCACCCGGTGGAAATGGTGAGCTGGAATGACGCCGCCGAATTCTGCGCGAAGCTGAGCCAGCAGGAAAAACTCAAGCCGTTCTACTTACGGACGGGTGAGACGATCAAACCCCTCGACGGCACCGGCTACCGACTCCCCAGTGAAGCCGAATGGGAGTTGGCCTGCCGCGCGGGCACCACCACGAAGTACTGGATCGGCGACACAGACGAAGCCCTCATGCGCGCTGGCTGGTTTTCCGAGAACGCCGGTGGCCGCACGCATGCGGTTGGCGAATTGAAAGCGAATCCGTACGGTTTGTCCGACATTCACGGGAATGTTTGGGAATGGGTGAAAGACGGATGGGAACCGACCTACTACGGCCAATTCCAGGAGACCCCCGCGACCGATCCCAACAGTGTATTTTCCGCCGGTTCCCTGTCTGTGCTCCGGGGTGGCCATTGGAGCAACACCGCGTCCCTCTGCCGGTCGTCGAGTCGCTTTGCCCTAGTGCCGCCATACCGTCTCAACCACTTCGGTTTTCGAGTATCGTTGATGGTGGACGCCGTCCGTGAGTCGCGGAAACTCACCAACCCAGCGTTGCCGAACCGTCCGAAAGCCTCGGTGACGGACGGCTCCACATCATCGACAGCGAAACCACTCACGCCGCTGCCGCCACTGGACCTCGACGAGACCGATCCGTTGCCGGGGTGGGAGTTGCCGGCGGGTGCTCCGCCGCCGGTGGTCGCGCCGTGTGAGCCGACGCTGGCGAAAGAGCGGCAACAACGGTGGGCCGAGTTTCTCAAACGCCCGGTGATCGAAGAACTCGACCTCGCCGCACTCCGCGCTGGGCGCGGCAACGGCGGCCACACTTCATTTGGCGGTTCTGCCGTTCCAGACTCTCCAGGCGTCGAACGAGTTCAGCGGGCACAGTCGTTGTTGTCGTCATGGCTTTCTCCTTGGAATGGTTGGAAGGAACTTACTCTCAGGGAACCTCAGCGGCTTTTGGCTGAGATGGTTCGTCGAAGATTCGCAGCACGAAGAACAGAATGGCGAGTCCAGTTAGCGCCATCGTCACATACACGCCCATGTGCGAATACGTGCGAATCAATCGCACGACCTTCTCGACTTTGTCCGACTCATACTCACCGAGCGAGCGGTAGAACTGGACTTGGATCACGAGCGCAGCGATGACGGCGATCACCGAGCCGACACGCAGAATCAATTTGGCCGGCCGCGCGAGCGATGCGGCCGACGCGAACAACGCGAGCCCGATGCTCAGAACCAGCAGCCAAAAGCTTTGCCAAGCGTCGATCACATCGAAGTTGGAAATCGTCATCGACCGCTGGCTCGGAGGCGGCGAGATGATCCAATGCCACGGCCAAACGTGAGCGGCGATTGCCGCCAGTGCGACCACCAGCGCCGCCTTGCCGGTGAGCGGCTCATCCCCGACCAGTGGAAGTTTTCGGAGTTCAAGCGCATCGCGCGGCCCGACCACGGCGCGGAACAACGCTCGCGCGGGGAAGAACCAGATCGGAAGCGCGATCAACAAGGTCACGAATTCCTGTTGCGGACTCTGATAGAACCACTCATCCACGCCCGACGAGATCGGGGGTAACCCGCGCAGGGGACCGCGCAACAACAAGAACCCAGCCAGCCCCGCCGCCGCGCCCAACACCAGCAGCGGAAACAGCAGCGCGTCCGCCTGAGCCAACCGAAGTCCGTAGAGCTTGCCCTCCGAGCGTTTGATCTTCGCGATCCCGACGGCACCGAGAATCGTCGTGCCAAACGGCGCGAGCACTCCCAGCGGCAGCACCGTGAACATCAGCGCGAGCAGCCACCAAGCCGGCCCCGTGTACTCACCGGGACCATAACTTTGACTGTTTTGCGCAACCCACAACACGACGCCCGCGAGGCACAACAGCGGAGCCCAAATCGCACCGACGAGAGCGCAGCGGCTGAGTCGCGGTTCTGTCGCGATGGTTTCCACGCTGGAAGTAGTCTCGTTCGTGCGAGCGGTCGCTTGTGGTTGAGCAGGCCGACCGGCGACAGCAAGCCACACCGCGCGGGCGACGAAAAAGCAGACGACCAACGCGACGAGCACGCCAAAAGCTCCTGCGGAGGTCACAGCAGCGGCATTGGAATGTGGTGCCATCGAGTAGACGACTTGCGCAACGAGGGCCGCGATGAGGCCGCTCAGCACGAGTAGCGGGAAAAAGAGCACATCCGCCACCGCCAGTGGCAGCCCGATGATTTTTCCTCCAGAGCGTTTGATGTGCCCGATGGCGATGGCTCCGTAGATCGTCGTCCCGATCGGCGCTCCCGATCCGATGGCCAACAACGCTCCCATGAAGATCGAGAACACCAGCGGCGGTTCCGAGTGAATCACGTCGGTCGGCAGCGCGGTGCCGTTCCAGACTCGATTCAGTCCGATGAAGTACAGCGTCGGAATAACGGCCAGCACTCCGAACAACGCCCACACCGCGCCGGCAATTGCGAAGCGGCTGAAGCGCGGCTCGTTTGAAAGCCGAATCGGTTGCACAGCTTCCGTGTGCGCTTCTTCGCTCATTTCAGTCCGCAGTTGCAGCGCTCCCGCAATCATCGCCAGCAGGCTCAGTGCCGCGGCGATGAACTCGCCGGGCAAACCGGGTTTGTGTGTGATCTTCCCCAAAAAATTGCTGCCGATGACACCAACCGGGCCGAGGTCGAACAACATCACCAATCCGAAGCTGATCAGTCCGACGAGCAACAGACTGATCGCTCGCGTTCGCGGTCGTGCGTCGCCCGCGATCAGCAGTCCGAGAACGAGCAAGAAATTCAAAGTGGCGAACACCGCTCCTTGCCAGAACAGCCAACCCGCGATCGGCGAGAACACGGCTGTCCACGGCAACGAACCCGCGCAGGCCGCGAGGACAGCGATGCAGAATCCCGGCATCACGGACAGCAAACCATTGGTTCGACCAAGCTGCTGGAGCACGAGCAGCACGACCACCGCGACAGTGGCCGCCGCCGTGACGAACATCGAGATGTTGTCCAACGGACTCCCCCGTTGAGCCAATTCAAAAATCCCTTTCACGGCGGCCAGCGCAAACGCAATTCCAACGGCGACGGCGGTTGTGATCTCAATCGTGCTCCACGAACTCGAGTGGACCGGCCTGCGCGCGGTATCCGAGACGACTCGCTGACTCGCCGACCAGTACGCGAGCAACGCGAAAAACGCGAGCGGCAACAGCACCATCCCGCCTCCCTGCACGAACAGGATCGGCCCTTCGCGGTAATTGCCTTTCTGGCCAAACACGACATGAACCGCGGCGGTCGCGACCATCCACATCGCGAGCAAAACCAGCATCGGCCAACCGACCCATTTCCCAAAACCAGGCTGCGGCGACATCCAGAAGTTCGCCAAATCGCGGAGTCGATCCACCGGTTCTCCGGCTCGCGGATGCGGTCTCAAAGATTGAACTCCAGCTACCCCCGATCGCGAGATTTCTTCCACATCCGTCTTCACCTCGCTGGCGTGCTGGTAGCGCTGTTCTGGTTCTTGCTCAAGCGCTCGCAGCACAACCTCATCGAGTCGCACATCGACTTGAACTTTCTTGGACGGCGGAGCGAACTTGCCCATCGGCAACTCGCCCGTGAGCAGTTCGTAGAAGACGACTCCCAGCGAATAAATGTCGGCGCGGTGATCGACTTCGCGCGAACCCTGCATCTGTTCGGGAGCCATGTACCGCAGCGTCCCCATCACCTGATGTGTGGCGGTCAGCGATTGATCGCTGGCGTCTTGGCCCAGCAGTTTCGCGAGACCGAAGTCGGCGATTTTCACTCGGCCGCGTTTGTCGATGAGGATGTTTTCCGGCTTGATGTCCCGATGCACGATCCCTTCGTCGTGAGCGAACTGCAACGCCTCACAAATCTGCGGCACGATCGCCAACGCCTCGGCCGGCGTCAGCGTTTTCGTCTGAATGGCCTGCCGCAAGTTCGCCCCGTCCACAAACTCCATCACGATGTAGCACAGACGGTCCTGTAGCGGAATTCGTGAGAATTCCGATGCGTCCCCGGAATTCTCACGAATTCCGCTACCGACGACACCGAAATCGTAGACCGAGACGATATTGTTGTGACTGAGCCGCGCCAGCGCCCGGGCTTCTCGCGTAAACCGCTCGGCGAACGCCGCATCGTGGCCGATTTCCGGCGGGAGGATTTTCACCGCGACGAGCCGATCCAACCCGCGCTGTCGCGCCTTGTACACCGCTCCCATGCCTCCCCTTCCGAGCAGTTCCAGAAACTCAAGCTGCGGGAATCTTCCTGCGAGTTCCTCAATCGACGGAGGGAGAAACCCCGACGCTCCCGCCACGGGGCTGTGTCGGGTTGGCGTCAGATTGGGATCGACCTCGGATTGGCTGTCGATTCCGCCGTGCAGCAGGCACTTGGGGCACAATCCAGCCGGCGAACCGGACGGAATCGGAGTGCCGCAAGTCGGGCAGAGACGTGTATCAGGCATGGCGTTGACCCTCGCTTCGGGCAGAAAGTGTAGCCCGCTCTCGCCGAGAGCGGAGCTCGCGGCCAAGCGGCTCACAGCGAGAGCCGCCTCCACTACCCGACTCTAAAGCATCGCACGCCGATTGTGACAAAGTTTTTTCAGAAGTCTCGGCCTCACGCCCCGAGCGCCTCGAACAGACCGCGCAGTTCGTCCTCGATCTCGGCGGGGTCGGTCAACGTTTGAGCGACCTCTTCGCGCAGGAGTTCGCGATAGCGCTTGCGCAGGCGGTGAGCCGTCTGGCGGACTGCGTCCTCGGACATTTCCAACTCAGGGGCGGCGGCGGCATAATCGACCGCCTTTCGGTCTCCGGTCAGCGTCTCCTTGAGCAGTTCAAACTGCCGCGCCTTCCCGGCCTCGATGAACTCCCTCTGCAAGCGCTCGACCACGACGTCGAGCAACGTTAGTGCCCACTGCCGCTCGAACACGCGCTCGGGAGTCAGCTCGTGCTGCGGTTCCAGGCTGATCCGCGATTCCCCCTGATCCCAGTCAAGCGACAATTGTTCGCGGTCGCCGCCTCGTTTCGCCGCCCGCGCCCGATCCCACTCGTTCGCCAGAAAGTTTTTCATGGCCGTCAGCAGGAAGCTGCGAAACTTGCCGCGCTCAGGAGACGCGGCCGCGAGCACGTCCTTTTCGAGCAGTCGGACGAAGAACTCCTGCGTCAAATCCTGAGCCTCATGCACATCGGGGACGCGACGGCGGACGTAGGCATACAGCGGGAACCAGTATCGGCGGCAGAGCCACTCCAGCGCGACGTGCGCCGCCGTGTCCGCCTGCCGTCCCGCGCGAAGCACGAGGCTCCAGTGCGTGGACGCGAACGACTCCGGCGAAAGGGGACTCTCGGGCATGGCTACTGCGACTTCAAGACTAACATTTGGGCTTCCAGTGAGTGAGCGGCAAGGCGCTAGCCGCCGGTAATTACGGACGACCGGCGGCTAGCGCCTTGCCGCTCACAACCCGCGACCTAAGCATTGAAGACGCACTACGGGCGTCGTGAAGTTATCGTTTCACTTTGGCGGGCACCTGCGGGCCGGCGTGATTGCCTCGCAACTCGCGCAATTTTTCCAGCAGGCTGCTGATTTTCTTGTGAATCTGCGGACTTTGATTGACGACCAACAGTCCGTCGTCGTATTGCATCACGGAACCTGCCCCGCCGACTTCATCCCAAGTCTCCGGCATAACAGTCACTCGGATCAGATCAATGAGCGGCTCGAAATACTCCACGAGTTTCCCGTCGGATGCAGGGACCGGTCCGGGAGCACGTCGTGAAGAATTGCCGCCGGTTCCGGAAACTTGGCCAGTGCTCGATCCACCGGGACCGCCACTCGATCCTGCGGGCTGGGGAACACTCGATCCGGGGGCAGACGGCACATTCGTTTTGACCGCCGGTGCTCCGGGAGTTGCAACCTGGAAGAATCCACCACCACCACCGCTGCCGCCGCCGAATCCGCCACCGCTTATCCAACCAGTTGTAGTCCAGCGTTCGCGGAGAATTGCCGCCTTCTCGGCATCCATCGTCACCAAGTCGCGAACATTGTAGATCCGGACCTCCAGTGCCACGTCCTGGTCGGCCTGCGTCGAAATGATCACAATTCCGTCGCGAACCGTGTACGTCAGACCAGCGTCGTTCAACACGAGATCGAGCAGCATTTCCGCGCGAATCTGTTTGAGATTCAGATTGATTGGATTCTCAAGTCCGACGCCTTCCTCAGCCAGCTTCGTCATGCGAATGACGTTGTCGACACCGATCGAGTCGAAGACGTATTCGAGGACGTCCTTCAATGGAGTATCCGCAAACTGGGCTGGAATGCGTTTGGCCAGTTTTCGTTCTGTCGCCGCGTTGTTTTCTTCAACCGTCGGTTCTCCCGGAGTCGCCGGAACGGCAGCGGTCGCTTGTGCCAACGCCCGAGAAGTCGCCGGGAACGACAACGGATGCGAATCTGGCCAGAACGCCATCACACCCAGCACCATCGCCACGGCCGCCGCCAGACTGCCTGCTGTCAAGCGCATGATCTTTCTCCTTTTTTGGTGTCGAACGATGTGTAGAAACTCCGCCGCCAGACCGGCAGCGTCACCAAATTCTTCCAGGGCGATGAGAATCGCCTTGTCCCGTGGCACACCTTCGGCGAGCAACTCGGTCAGGCGGTTTTCGAGATGGTCGCGCAGTTCGGTCGCGATTTCGTCTCGCTGAACCGCGTCGAGCTTCAGCATCCCCGAGAGCAGCGCCAGGAATTTCTCGAACTCAGCTTCGGACATGATTTGCCTCCGCGTCATCAACCCCACCTTAAACGTTGAACCATTTGAATAATCAACAGGTCAGTTCAGTTTTTTGCGACGATCACGACAGCGATAAAGTAGGCGAGTCACTCCGTGACTCGAATTCCGGTCACGGAGTGACCGGTCTACGTCGCCTTGGGGGCCAGCTTTCGCACCGGGTCCAGCAGTCGTGTGATGCAGCCGGCGTAGCTGTGCCAGTCGGCGGCGTGCTGGTTCAGACGCCGTTTGCCCGCCGCCGTCAACTCGTACCATTTCCGCTTTCTTCCCGTGGAATCATCCCACTTGCTGCGGATCAGCTTGTCGGTCTCCAAGCGATGCAGCAGCGGATACAGCGTCCCGGCCTTCAATTCGACCCGCCCCGCGCTGGCGTCCCGGATTTCCTTCTGGATCAAGTAACCGTACTTCGCCTCCTCGCTGAGGACGGACAGCACCATCAAGTCGAGGCTGCCGCGAAGAAGGTCGCGTTGAAATCTATCCGTCATGGCTGCGGTGCTCCTTGAATTGTTGAGCGATGTATAGTTCAGCGATCTATAGTTCGTCAATGGAGAATCTGGAATGCAACTCGCGGCGTGTATGCTGTAGCCCGAGCCCTTGTGGCTCGGTGGGGCAGGGGGCAGCGGAGGCCCGGTTCGTTCAGGCCACAAGGGCCTGGGCTACAGGATTCGGAAACCGCTGCTCAACACTGACTCCAACGTGCCATCCGAAACCCGCAGCCTTGAGTCGCCCAGCCCCGGACTGCATACTCTCCACCGGTTCTGGTTCACGCGGTCTTCTCGCAAGGAATTCATGATGCCTCGCACTCGGCAGAGTTTCTGCGTTGCGTTGTCTCTCGTGTTCACGCTTTGTGGGACGGTACTGGCTCAGAAGAAAGACGCCATCCCGGACGCGCAGGACAAATCGCCGGAGGCGGAGACGAAGGAGCCTCCGGATTTCAAGCCCGTTGAGACGCGGACGAAGGAAGAGATGGAAACCGATGCCGTCCCAGACGGTGATGCGGTCGAATCAATGCGAGTTCCCGTGGTTTGGTTTCAAAAGGCTTCCAACACGGAGCGACTGCGATACGAGAAGGAATTTCGCGCGCTGCTGGCATTGGGGTTGAGCGAACGATCGTCCGCAGTGGAGGATGCCCACAAACGGTTTGAGGCGGGACGGCAAGTCTGCGGAACAGATCCGCGGTTGTTCTATGCCTATGGACTGGCGTTGCTACATCACAAGAAATACACCACCGCTGCCGAGCAGTTTCAAGCGGCCACCAAACGGAGTGGAGGAGCCTTCCTGCTGGGATCACAGGCGGCCGCATGGGTCTATCTGACGAGAAATGACATCGCCCACGCTCTGCCGTTGCTGAAAGACGTGGCCACCGGAGTCGAGCGGACTTCCGAATCGTGGCCCACCGAACGGGTGAAGTTGCAGGTTTCCGAGTGGCTGGGGATCGCGTTTGGTTTTCTGCGGAACTCGGAAACGATTCCCCGCGACGCACAGGCCATTGAACAGACCGAGTCCGAAGTCGTCGCGCTGCTGAAGGCCGAACACCGGGTCGCGTACGATCGGGCGCGAACTGAAGTCGTGAAGCGGATCGAACTCGTGCGCTCGCAAGCGGCACGTCCCGCTGGCGAATTGCGGCAGGATACCGAAACCACATTGAAAAAACTGGCGGTTGAACTCGAAGAAGCGGAGCAAAGGGTCAAAGACAAGCAGGCCGAATTCGATGAGCTTAATGACGAGTGGAAGCAGGCGCATGCGGATTACGATTTCGCGAGGCGCACGGCAAACCGGTTGTTGAAAGCGGTCACTGATTCGCAAACCCAGATTCGCAGACTGTCGAATCCGTGGAAATTCACGGAAAAAATCCCTGTCACCGAAACGGATAGCAAGGGAAGAATCAAGACAGAGATCAAGGAGGTCTCGCGACCTGAAAACGCAACCGAACGATCCCGGCGGCTTGACCAAATCGCGGCGACTGAGGATCGCAAGAGCACTCTGGCAAAAGAGTACAACGAGGCCCGGCCTCGCGAGAAAGAAGCGAAAGACAATTTGGATAAAACGAAATTACGTCTCACGCCGCCGCTGACGGAAAGGCTGGCTGCCGTGACCGAACAGCAGCGGGAGGTCGGAATGCTGAACCAGAAAATCAAACTACTCACCGACGATCCCCCCACGCCGGAGTCACTGCGAGCCAAGGTGAACTCCCTCGCTACATTCATGCCGCTGCAACCGATGATCGAGAAGCAGCGACTTCTGGCATCACTTCGCCCACCGGCGACGGGAGCCGCCAAAAGTCGATGATCTCCGTATCCGTCTTTCCGAACGAAATGAGGATTCCCATGCCGTCCCGTGTTCGCCTCGTTGGAATCTGCCTGCTGTCGCTGTCCATTTCCACGGCCTACGCCCAAAAGCCTGTCATCCCGCACGCGCAGGACAAGGCCCCGGGGCCGGCACTGTCGCCGACCGAGGCGATCGCGAAGATGACGGTGCCGGAAGGGTTCAAGGTCGAACTCGTCGCCAGCGAACCGGACATTGTGAACCCGGTGGCGATGACGATTGACGAGCGCGGGCGCTTCTGGATCACCGAGTCGCTCGAATATCCGCGCAAGTCGCCGGGACCGGGGAAGGATCGCGTGAAGGTGCTCGAAGACACCGACGGCGACGGGAAGATGGACAAGTTCACGGTGTTCATGGAGGGGCTGAACATTCCGAGCGGGATCGCGGTGGGACACGGCGGCGTGTGGGTGGCCAATGCGCCGGACATCCTGTTCGTGCAGGACACCGACGGCGACGGCAAGGCGGACAAGCAGGAGGTCGTGGTCACCGGCTTCGGTCGATTCGACACGCATGAGTTGCCCAACTCGCTGACGTGGGGGCCGGATGGTTGGTTGTACGGGCTGAACGGTGTTTTCAATCCGGCCCATGTGACGTATCCAAAGGATTCACCGTGGTTGAAGAAGATTGAAGCTGAACGTAGCCACGCTCGCCAGAGCGTGGGCGATGCGAAGAAGGACGGCGATGGCGCGGCGTCCCACGTTCTGGCGAACGTGGCTACCGAATTCAAATTCACCTGCGCGATGTTTCGCATTCACCCGCGGACTCGCGAATTCCAAATCTTCTGCGAAGGGACGAGCAACCCGTGGGGGATCGCGTTTGATGGCGAAGGGTCGGCGTTCGTGTCGGCGTGCGTGATCGATCATCTGTGGCATCTGGTTGAGACCGGCTACTACCACCGGCAGGGAGGCCCGTATCCGCCGTTCACGTGGAAGATCGAATCGATCGTCCAGCACAAGCATCAGAAGGCGGCGTACTGCGGCATCCACTGGTTCGACAGCGACGCCTACCCGGAACAGTACCGCGAGAAGCTGTACATGGGGAACATCCACGGCGGCTGCATCAACGTGGACAAGCTGCAGCGCGACGGCAGCACGTATTCCGCCACGCCCGAACCCGACTTCCTGACTGCGAACGATGCGTGGTTCATGCCCGTGGTGCAGAAGACCGGCCCCGACGGCTGCCTGTACATCCTCGACTGGTACGACCGCTACCACTGCTATCAAGACGCCAACCGCGACCCCGCCGGCATCGACCGCCTGAAAGGCCGGCTGTACCGCGTGCGGTACAAGGACTCGCCGCGTGCTCCGAAGTTTGATTTGGCGAAGGAGACTGACGAGCAGCTCATCGAACGGCTCGGAGCGAAGAATGATTTCATTCGCTCGACGGCGACGAGGATGTTGCAGGAGCGCAAAACGCCAGCAGCGATCAGTCAGTTGCTCGCGAAAGTCGAAGCTGGAAAGACGCCGACAACAATGCGTCGTCACTCATTATTCGCGCTGGCTGGAATGGAGACGGAGGCAAACACATCGGCATTGGAGAAACTGGTTCAGACCAGTGCCAGCGCTGTTGAGGACCGAGAATTCCTCGTTTCGTGGACATGGCGTATTATGGCGGATCATCCGAGATTCCTCTCGACATATTCGAAACAACTAGAAAACGGAATCGCTATTTGGCCTGACAAGGCATCGCCGCCAGAGCGTTTGCAGACGGTGATATGGCTTAGCAAATTGCCGACTAACTCTTTGCAGGTGCTCGATGGACTTTTTCTTCACCTATCGCAAGCGGGTGACGACAAGTTGATTCCCCGGATCGTTTGGCAAAACCTTCATCACCGTCTGGAAACTCAGCCGAACGAAATCCTGGCTTACGCTGATTCATACCTCGATTCAAAACCCGTCGCCGAACTGATGCCTCGCATCGCCGAGCGCATCCTCGGCCGCCAGAAGTTTGATGCGCAGCCGATTGGAAAACTGTTTGCGTTGCTGCGGGACGATCATCCGCAAGTCGGGCGGCAAGTGCTGGAGGTCATCTCGGC
The DNA here is from genome assembly GCA_016235885.1 of Planctomycetales bacterium. Taxonomy (GTDB): domain Bacteria; phylum Planctomycetota; class Planctomycetia; order Planctomycetales; family Planctomycetaceae; genus JACRIH01. The sequence goes on from JACRIH010000475.1 coordinate 11,330, forward strand.
CAAGGTGCAGTCGGGCGAGTTGAAGGGAGAGAAGCTCACTCAACTCAAAGCGGCGATGGCAGAGCCACTAAGGCCGCTGCTGACGAGTCCGGTCAGTCACCCGCTCGGGCTGGATGCGGCGTTGTTGGCCGTGACGTGGAAGGACGCGACCGCCATCGGCTACGTCCGGCAAACGTGGACCACCGCCGGCTTGGCTCCCGAACTCCGTTTGCGGGCGCTCCGCGCCCTCGTCGCCGCCGGAGACGAACAATTGCTCGATGTCGTGAGCCAGGTGCTCGTGTCCAAATCCCAAGTCGCAAATCCCAAATCCCAGACAGATCCCAAATCTCAAATCTCAGATTTCAAATCTCAAACGCTCGCCGCGCTGGGACAACTCGACCAGCCCCGCGTCGCCGACGTGGTGCTGCAAGCCTACCCGCATCTCGAACCCGATGTGCAACCGAAGGCGATCGAACTGCTCACGCAGCGCGCCTCGTGGGCCAAGCGTCTGCTGCCAAGACTCACTCAGGCGAGTGCGGACACGGTGCGGGGTCAGGAGACCCGCGCACAACAAGGCGAGAAAGACAAAATCCCGGCGTCCGCCCTCAATCTGAATCAGGCTCGGCGGCTGCTCGACACCGGCGACAAAGAACTCGCCGGGCTGGTCGAGAAACATTGGGGGAGCGTCCGCAGCGCCCCGAACGCCGACCGGGCGAAAATGATCGCCGACATGAAGCAGACTCTCCGCACGACGCCGGGCGACCCGTTCGCGGGCGAAAAGGCGTTCAAGAAGGTGTGCGCCCAGTGCCACAAAATCTACGGCGAAGGAGCCGACGTCGGGCCGGACGTCACGTCGAACGGTCGCAACGATTTCAACCAGCTTCTGTCGAACGTGTTCGACCCCAGCCTCGTGATCGGCGCCGGCTACCGCTCGTACACCGTGGCCACTCAAGACGGCCGCGTGCTCAACGGGTTGCTCGTCGAAGAAAGTCCGCAGCGCGTCGTGCTGAAAGTGCAGGGGGGCAAGCTCGAAACCATCCCACGCGCCGATATCGACGTCTACAAGGTGAGCGAAATCTCGATGATGCCCGAGCAGTTGGAAAAGCAACTCACCCCGCAGGAAATCATCGACCTGTTCGCCTTCCTGATCCTCGACAAACACCCCAGCGACAAGTCAGCCAAACGCCTGCCCGGCGTGACACCATGAACCTCGCCGTAGGGTGGGACCAGCAAAGCGCAGGCCCACCGTCATGCGGCAATCGTCTTGTGGCCTCCTAGAACGTGAAGGATTTTTTTGCCACGGATGAAACACGGATTGAACACGGATTCAGAAATCTGGTGCGTCACTTTCAGAGCATCCGTGTTCAATCCGTGTTTCATCCGTGGCCAAGAATTTCTTGTCGATGAGCTTGAATCGTGGCCTTCCCGCGCCGCGACTTCTCCTGAATGAATGGCTGCGAACCATGCGGCGACCCTTCCACGATCTGGCAATGCTGCTTTCAGCGATTCTTGTCTGGCTGGTCAACCTGCCGGCCTCGTCGCGGTGCCACGCTGATGACCAAAGGCAGCACGACCGTGTTGCCCAGCGGCGAGCCGGTGTGCAGGTGATTGTGCATCGAGGGTCGTCCGAGTTCGCGCACGAGAACACGCTGGAGGCATATCGGGCGTCGCTCGAATTGGGGGCGGACGGGAACGAGATCGACATTCGGACGACTCGCGACGGCGTGCTGGTCTGCTTTCATGACGACATGCTCGACCATCTGCTCGAAGCGTTCGGCGACGTGGCCGATTACGATTGGGCTGAATTGCGGACGTTTCGTTTCCGCCGGCCGGGACAGTTCGGCGAGTTCTGTCGGATTCCGACGCTCGAAGAAGTGTTGGAACTGCACCGGATTCACGCGGGGCTGATGCACCTCGACATCAAACGCCCCGGCTTGGAAAAGCCAATCAGCGAGTTGCTCACTCGCCTCGACCTGTGGGACCACGTTGTCGCAGTCAACGGCGAGAACGGGCCGGAGATCATCAAGGACTCGCGCTGCCGGATGGGTCGCTACAAAGGGAGCCTGTACGCCGACCGCGCCGAAGTCGATCCAACCGCCATCGCCGACATGCTCAAGAAACCCGGCGACATGGTGATCGTCGACGACCCGCGCGGCGTCCTCGTGGCGTTGGGCCGCAAGATCGGCCAACCATCGCGTGAGCCAGTCACGCGCCTGAAGCGACTGATTTCAAAACCTCTCGCCGAGCGAACCGTGACGGATCTGCTGGCAATCCTACTGGACGACGCCGACTGGAACAGCGTCCCCAAAACAGACGAAGAAAAATCCACAAAGGCACAACTCATCCGCCGTCGTGCCGAAGCCGCCGACGAGATTCGCCACCGCAGATTGAACTCCGCCCAAATTGTCTCCGCGCTGGAACGCCGAGTCCGCCGGCGCAGCCTGCACCCCGACTGGATGTACCACGGTCTCGATGGCGCGTTCGCGCTGCGAGCACTCGCCGAGCTTCGCGCACCACAGTTCGTCGAACTTGCCCGGTTCTGCCTATGGCGCGACGACGCGGCCACCGAACTTGTGCGCGATCCGCGCTGGAAAACGCCCCGCACGTGGGTCGATTTCCGCACCAAAGCCATCGAATTCGACCTGCTCGAACAATTCCCCGGCGAACCCACCGAGCGCCTGTGCCGCGACTACCTCGCCCTCTCCAACGACGAAGCGAACCGCCTCGGCCCGCCGCAATTCGAATCCGCCGTCCAAGCGCTACTGACCGTCAACCCCACCGAAGCCACAGCCCTCGCCCTCCTGCATCACCGCCGCATGGACATCCGCGGCCGTACCATCCTCACCTGCCTCTCGCACTTGGACCAGCCGTGGTCTCGCTCCGCGTTAACCAAGGCCACCCCACATGCGCTGGATTTCGTTCCGTCCGCGAAGTAGGTTGAGAATAAACGCAGCATCGGTTCTCGTAAGTCGTATCGTTTCGGAGTGACACCCATGCCCAAGGACGGCGTTCCTTCAAGCCAACAACCAAGCCATCCGATTGCCCGTCGCGACCTGCTCAAGTCGGTGGCGATTGGAGGTATGGTGCCGCTGATCGTCGTCGGCGAGGCTTGGGGCGGAGACTCCAAGTCGGGTGACAATCCGATCGTCATCGAAAACCGGCGGCCGGGGACGGATGCGTGGCAGCTCACTTACATGCGGCTCGACCGGGGGAGCAAACACCGGTCGAAGTTGATCGAGGGGTATTGTTCGGCGACGAGTGTGGCGGCGGGGGAGGCGATTGACATCTTTGTGAGTGCGACTCCGGCGGCGGAGGTGACGATTGATGTGTTTCGGATGGGGTGGTACAGCGGCAAGGGAGGTCGATTCGTCACGCGGTTGGGGCCGTTTCCGGTGGACACGCAGCCCACGCCCGAAATCGGATCGAACCGCGTGCGCGAATGCGGATGGAAGAAAACCACGTCGCTGACGATTCCGGCAGACTGGTTGAGCGGCGTGTATCTCGGCAAGCTGTCGTCAGGTGCTCACCGGTATCAGAGCTATGTTGTGTTCATCGTGCGCGATGACCGGCAGGCGGACGTGCTGTTTCAGTGCAGCGACAACACCTGGCAGGCGTACAACAAGTGGCCGGATGAGTTCTCGTTGTACGACACGGGGCCGGTTTCGGCGGATGCGGTGGGTTCGCTGAAGAAGGATGGGAAGCCCGGTGACGGCGCGGCCCCCTCACCCCCGGCCCCTCTCCACCGAAAGGGAGAGGGGGGAGGCACAGTTCCGAATTACGCGCTTAGTGGCACGACGCGGGTGAGCTTTGATCGTCCGTACGGGAAATATCCGCAAGTCGTCGATCAGCCGCTGTCGTTGGGGTCCGGCGAGTTTTTGTGCTGGGAGTTCCCGCTTTGTTTTTGGTTGGAGCAGCATGGGTTCGATGTCACGTACAGTTCGAACATCGACACGCATGCGCGTCCCGAGTTGCTCAAGCGCGGCCGCGTGTTCCTGTCCGTCGGTCACGATGAATACTGGTCGCCTGAAATGTACCGGAACATGAAGCGGGCGATTGACGCCGGGCTGAGTGTGGGGTTTCTATCGGGGAACACGTGCTGCTTTGTGGCCCCGCTCGTGGCGAGCAGCGATGGGCGGGCGCATCGCGTGTTCCACCGAGGCGGCCGTTACGGCGGATTGCTCGACGCCGAGAAGCCGATCATGGGTCCGTTCGATGTCGAAGGCCCCAACGAAAATCTGTTGATCGGGGCGCGCACGGTCAGCCCGTTCAACGGGTCCGGTGACTGGGTGGTAACCAAGGCGGACCACTGGCTGTTTGAAGGCACGGAGATGAAAAACGGCGATGCGATCCCCGGCCTCGTCGGTTGGGAATTTCACGGCGACCCGGCGAAAATTCCGGGCCTCGAAGTCGTCGCATCGGCCGAGACGACGAACTCGGGTGACAAGTCGGCGATCTTCACGGCGACGACGTATCCCGGCCCGAAAGGGAACTGGGTGTTCAACGCCTCGACGATCTTCTGGTCGCTGGGCCTCGCGATGCCGCCGGGCGTGGTCCCGCCTCACTCGCACTTCGGCCGCCCGCACGGTCCCGATCCTCGCGTGCAACGAATCACGGCGAACTTTTTGAAGAAGTGTGGAGTCGCTGGTGTGTGACGTCGATGTCGTCTGAGTTGGTGGGCCTCGCTCCCCGACCCACCCGATTTCGATCAATTCTTCAACCTGTCCAAAAAGTGCTTCCGGAACTTGGCGACCTTCGGAGCGATGACCGATCGGCAGTACGGCTCGTCACCGTGCAGCGAGAAATAGCCCTGGTGGTAGTCCTCTGCGGGGAAGAAGATCGTGAACGGCGAGACTTCGGTCACGAGGGGCGCATCCCACAGGCCGGCCGCAGCGACTTCGGCGATGACCTGCCGCGCGGTGGCTTCCTGCTCGGGAGAGCGATGGAACACGGCCGAGCGATACTGTGTGCCGACGTCGGCCCCCTGTCGGTTGAGCGTGGTTGGGTCGTGGATCACGAAGAACACTTCGAGCAACTCGCGGAACGAGATGGCTTGCGGGTCGAATGCGATCTGCACGACTTCCGCATGTCCGGTGGTGCCGGTGCAGACATCGCGGTACGTCGGGTTGGGGATCGATCCTCCCGCGTAACCGGACTCCACTTTCAACACACCGCGCAGGTCTCGGAAGATCGTGTCGAGGCACCAGAAGCAGCCGCCACCAAGCGTGGCGGTTTCCGTTTGAGCAGGCTGACTCATCGCAGGTTCTCCGAATGGACGTCGGGGATTGTAGCTCGCTGGTTGGACGCGACAACAACCGTGGCCATCCCAAATTCAGACGTAGCTGAATTCGCCAGAATTCAGCACACAGACTCTACACTCTGAACTCTGGCGAGTTCAGCTACCTCCGAAACGATTGCAACTGCTGCGGAATTCCTCGCGGACTCGCTGGTCAGTCGGACGACGCATCCGCTAGAACTCTTTGGAGTGCGGTGATTCATCGCCGCTTTTCGTGAACGTCTCGTTCGCGACCGTGTCAACCTGTGGAACAGGGGTGATGAATCGCCTCATTCCAACTCCAGAATCATCGATGCTCAAAAACCTGCCGCTCAAGTCGGTCGAATACAAGGGACTGACGATTGAAGGATATTCGCGTGCCGCCGTGCAAAGCTATTGGCGTGTGCCCGAGTTGAAAATCTGCTTCGACCTCGGCGGCAGTCCGTGGTCGTTCATGGGAACGCCCACGGTGTTCGTGTCGCACGCGCACCTCGACCATCTGGCCGCGATCCCGGTCTACGTGGCGCGCCGACGCATGATGAAAATGGAACCGCCGACGATCTATCTTCCGGCGGAAGTCGTCGAGAACGTCGAGCGCCTGCTGCACGTATGGCAGCGACTGGATCGCGGCCGGATGATGTGCAATCTGATCGGCGTCAAGCCGGGAGACGAATTTGAGATTTCACGCGAGCATGTGGTCACGGCGTTCGCGACCCAGCACACGGTCCCATCGCTCGGTTACGTCGTGTGGGATCGCCGCCGCAAACTCAAGCCGGAATACGTGGGTCTCAGCGGCGACGAAATCCGCGACATCCGGCTCTCGGGCATCGACGTCGCGGCCGAGGTTCGGCTTCCGCTCGTGTGCTACACCGGCGACACCGCCCCCTCCGGCCTCGACGGCTATCCCCCGGTGTTCGAGGCTCAAATCCTGATCACCGAGATGACCTTCTTCCGACCCGAGCATCGCAAGGAGAAGATTCACAAGTACGGCCACACGCACCTGGATGACATCCTCGAAAGGGCCGACAAGTTCCAGAACGAACTCATCATCCTGGCCCATTTCAGCACGCGCTATCACGACCACCAACTCCAGGCCGCCGTCGAACAGAAGTTGCCGGAGTCGTTGCGCGAGCGGGTCAAGCTGTGGATGTAACGAGTAGGGTGGGACCAGCGCAGCGCAGGCCCACCATCGGACAACATGGATGGTGGGCCTGCGCTGCGCTGGTCCCACCCTACATCTTGCCTCCGGCCACGTGCTCGTGGCTCCGCAAGTGCTCCGAACAATACTCGTGATTCCCCTCGCACTTCGAGCAGAATCGAAATTCCATCTGCGAGTTGTCGTGTTCGGTCACGCCGCACGTCGCGCATTTGTGAAATGCAGTGCGGCTGTTCTTGATGGCCATCACGGCGGACTCCATCCGCCGCTTGCCGTATCGCACGCGGTGGAAGATCGAATCGGCGAAGAACAGCAGGAAGTTGGCAATCGACGCGAGCACGAGCGCTCGATTCTGCCAGTCTCCCGAGATCAGAGTCACGGCGTAACCAATCCATGTCAGCAGCGCCAGCCACTTGATCTTCACCGGCAGCACGAAAAAGAGGTACAGCACGAAATCAGGGTAGAGGTACGAAAAGGCGAGGAACACCGAACCGCCGATGAACACGTTCGTCACGGGACCAAGTCCCGCCGGGGCGAGGAAGGCGGCGGCGAGCGTGGCCACGTAGGCGATCAGCAGGTACACGTTGTACCGCAGCGTCCCCCACGACACTTCCAATGCCGAGCCCATCAAGTAGAAGAGGTAGATTCCGAACAGCGTGAGGATTCCCGTGCCGGGCGGGATGAACAGGAACGACACCAGCCGCCACACCTCACCGTTTCGCACATCGTCAGTCAGCAGGAAAAACGCCTGCAACACGTTCGGCCTCGACGAGCTGAGCACCCACGTCAGCGCCTGGCCCATCACGATCAGCAAGGTGATATTCGGAATCGCGTATCGGCCGAACCGTCGGTCCAGGTTATCGAGCCACTTCATAATCCGAAACAGCTTGGGAC
>JACRIH010000008.1 GCA_016235885.1 Planctomycetales bacterium
ACCGAACCGTTGGGCGCGGCACCCAAAGAAATGAGCATTCCGGAACTCGCCGCATGGACGGTGGTGGGGACCGTGCTGTTGAATCTGGATGAAACTTTGATGAAGCGGTAGTAGTCTGTAGAAAAAACGTAGGACGGCCCTTCCGGGCCGTCGGATTTCAACGGAAAATGACGGCCCGGAAGGGCCGTCCTACATTCTTCAACGGACTGCTGGTTCACGGTGAACTGGCATCGGGAGAAAACCATGCTGACCATTCGCGACGTGCAACCGAATCACGATTGCCAGGGTTTCTCCCGGCGCGAATTTCTGAGCGTGGGGGCGCTCGGCATGGGTGGCCTGTCGCTCGCCGGGTTGCTCGAAGCCCGCGCCAACGCCGCGAGCAACACTTCGGTCGTGACGGACAAAGCGGTCGTTTTGCTCTTCTTGCAGGGCGGCCCGCCGCACATCGAATTCTTCGACCCCAAGATGACGGCGCCGAGCGAGATTCGCTGCGTCACGGACGAAGCGGCCACGAAGCTTCCCGGGATTACCTTCGGCGGAACATTTCCAAAACTGGCGGCGCTCGCCGACCGGTTTGTGATCGTGCGTTCGTATGGCTCGGGGAGCAGTGACCACACCTACGGTCGCGTTGTGAGTGGCGGAAGTCCGACCGGACCATCCATGAGTTCGATCTACGCGAGGATTCGGGGAACCAATCATCCCGAGTCCGGCCTGCCCACCAATGTGTTGGTCCTTCCCGAAGCGGTGAAGGATGGTTTGAAGCTGGATGCCAACTTCGAAACGTCGGCGCTCCCGACGCTCACGCAGCCCGGTTCGCTGGGCACAACCTACGCGGCGTTCAATCCCAGCGGCGGTGGTAACCTGACGCAGGACATGCAGCTCAAACTGCCCGCGTCGCGACTCACCGACCGCAAGGAATTGCTGCACCGTCTGGACAATCTGCGACGTCAGGCGGACTCGGCCCAGTCGGTCGAGAGCCTGTCGTTCTATCAGCAGCAGGCGTTTGAAATGATCACGCGCGGAGTCGCGGACGCCTTCGATTTGTCGAAGGAAGACCCGCGCACCGTCGCCCGCTACGACACCAGCCGCATGTTTCGCATGGAAGACCTCACGCGATGGTACGACATGCGGCGTGCTTCCAACCTGCTCGGCCGGCAAATGCTGCTGGCCCGCCGGCTGTGCGAGTCGGGATGTGGATTCGTGACGGTGTCGGATTGCGGTTGGGACTATCACTCCAACGGCAACAGTCCGAAGAACATGGCCGGAATTCACCCGATGGGTGGTCAGGTGGACCACGCTGTCAGCACGTTTATCGAAGACGTTCGCGAGCGTGGTTTGGAGAACAAGATCCTGCTGATCGTCACCGGCGAAATGGGACGCACGCCGCGATTGAACAACAGCGGCGGCCGCGACCACTACGGCGAACTGACGCCGCTGTTGCTGTTTGGCGGCGGCCTGAAAATGGGTCAGGTGATCGGACAATCCGACAGCCAGGCGGGACGGGCGACAACCACCCCCTACCGTCCGGAACATCTGCTGTCGACCGTGATGCACACCCTCTTCGACGTGGGCAAGCTCCGACTTGAACAAAATGTTCCCCGAGAAATTGTGCAACTCACCGAGAAATCCAAACCGATCGACCACCTGTTTTGAGCCAGCCGGACCCACCCTTCGCCACACACAGGCCGGAGACCAACATGACAGATTCGACCGAACACCCCAAGGAACGCATCGTCCGCGCACCGCCGCCTGTGCCCTTCAAATACTCGGGGCAATGGATCGCTTGGAACAAGGACAAAACGGCCATCCTAGCCCACGCGCTGGACGTGACCGAGGTCCACAGGGCGGCACAAGCGACGGGAGAACTGATGCCGTTGATGCAAAAGATTCCACACTTGGATCGCATTTTTATTGGATCGACATGTCGCAAGGAGTCTGGCGTCATCGGCGGCGACCCGGTCGTGGCCCCAACGGGGACGGATTCGATAGCCCAGGGCGCAGCCCTGGGAATAGATTCGATGTTTGATCTGAAGCCCCAACGGGGCGTGATAACACGGACGACGTGCGGGAATTTCGCCCCGTTGGGGCTCGCGCTTCGTTTGGCACCCCAAACCCAGGGCTGCGCCCTGGGCTATCGAATGACGCCCCCTTCGGGGCTGACATCCGGAATGCCGGTGACCCTCAATTGAAAAAGTGGGTCTCGTGCCTCGACTCACTCGACGACGACTCCTCATGACTGGAGATTCGACCATGCACCCTCAACTCGAAAACCTGCACGTTCAAACACGCCGTCACTTCTTGAAGTCGAGCCAGACGGGCCTCGGCGCTCTGGCACTGTCATCGCTGCTGGCGAACGGCGCTTCGGCTGCGCCGGCACCCGACACGTCGTCAGTGGTCAATCCCCTATCACCGAAGAAATCGCATTTCGATGGCAAGGCGAAGCGGGTGATCTATCTGCACCTCACCGGGTCGCCGCCGCATCTGGACTTGTACGACTACAAGCCGGAACTGGTAAAGCACACCGGCGAGCCGTGCCCGGACGAGTTTTTGAAGGGGAAGCGATTCGCCTTTACGTCGGGCGTCCCCAAACTGCTCGGCACGCCGCGCACGTTTACACAAAACGGCAACGGCGGCGTGTGGCTTTCGGACGCGCTCCCGAACCTGCACACGGTGGCGGACGAAATGTGCGTCATCAAGTCGATGTTCACCGAACAGTTCAACCATGCGCCGGCCGAGTTGTTGTTGTACACCGGCTCCGCGCGATCCGGTCGGCCGTCGATGGGGACGTGGGTCACGTACGGCCTCGGTTCCGAGAACGAGAATCTCCCCGGTTTCGTCGTGCTGATTTCCAGCGGGGTGCAACCGAACGGGGGCAAGAATTCATTCGGCAGCGGCTTTCTGCCGTCGGTCTATCAAGGCGTCCAGTGCCGGTCGAAGGGAGACCCGGTGCTGTACGCGTCCGACCCGCCGGGGATGACACGCGACCTGCGTCGCGAGAGCCTCGATGCACTGCGGGATTTGAACGAGATCCAGGCGCGCGAGCTGGGTCACCCCGAAACGCTGACGCGGATCGCGCAGTACGAACTCGCCTTCCGCATGCAGATGTCGGTCCCCGAGGTGATGGACATCACGAAGGAAACGCAGGCCACGCTCGACGCGTACGGCGCAAAGCCCGGCGAATCCAGCTTCGGAAACAACTGTCTGCTGGCGCGGCGACTGATCGAACAGGGCGTGCGCTACGTCCAGCTTTTCGATTGGGGCTGGGACTTCCACGGCACCGGACCGGGCGAAGACATCCGCGATGGATTGACCAGGAAATGCGCCACGATGGACAAGCCGGTCGCAGCGCTCATCAAGGATCTCAAGCAGCGCGGCATGTTGCAGGACACCCTCATCATCTGCGGCGGCGAGTTCGGGCGAACTCCATTCCGCGAAGGCCGCACGGCCGGCGGAAGCGTCCTCGGCCGCGATCACTATCCCGATTGCTATTCGATGTGGCTGGCTGGCGGCGGCGTGAAGGGTGGCTTCTCGCACGGCGAATCGGATGAGTTGGGCTTCTCGGTCGCGAAAGACAAAGTCCACGTTCACGATCTGCAAGCCACGATCCTGCACCTGCTCGGTTTCGACCACACCAAACTGACATTCCGATTTCAGGGCCGCGATTACCGCCTGACCGATGTCCACGGCGAAGTCGTGAAGAACATCGTGGCGTAACGCGGCGAAGCCGCGCCTACGTAGCCGTCACGCTCCGCGTGACGAGCCGAGCCAAGATTCAGCGTCGACTCGCCATTCGGCTCATCACGCGGAGCGTGATGGCTACGTAACGACGTGTTCAATCCGCGAGTGGCAATTGCCACTGTTCGTCGAAGTAACCGGCCCGCACGATTTTTTCATCGACCGGCGCGGTCGGCAGACGAGACGGATCAATTTGGAGCACGGCCCAATCGCCCCAGCGGGGGAACAGCAGGTAATTGAGCTTCGCCAGTTCGGCTTCGCGAAACGTGTGGCCGCTGTTGAGTACGACGTAACGACTCGCCGCGCCGGGCAGTGGGTTGGCAGCGATCAGCGCGGGAACGTGATCGGCCGCCGAGAAATCTTCGCCGGCGAGGCGCAAGTTCTCCTTCGACCACGTGAGTGGCAGATGCGGCAACACTTTCGCGATCCATGTGTTGCTGCCGGGGTCGCCGAAGAGGATCAGGTTTCGCGTGCGCACGTCTTCGTCGGTCACCGCTGAATCGTCCTTGACCGGCAATTCGCCACGGAAATAGTGATGCCATTCGTGGGCGAAGCGTTGCAGACTGGCGTCGGCATAGGCTTGCACGGCGGCGTTCCACGGTTGGCCGGTGCCGCGCACGCATAGGAACGGCGTCGTGAAGGCATCGTCGATCGGTCCTTGCAGGCCGGGGCGTTTTCCGGGAAGTGCCACTTGGCTGAAATCCCCATCGATCCGCCAGGCGTCTCCGCGTCGGCTCACGACGAGGCCAGATGATTTCGCGGTGATCGAATCCGGCACGACGATTTCAGTCGTTCCGACGCGAATCTTTTTCGGAACCGCTGGAAGGGCCGACGTGAGGATCGCGAAGCGGGTGATGTTCTTCGGTTCCGCAACTTCGACGATGCCGTCGCCGAATCGCGCCGACAATTCGGCCCGTGCGTAGTGCCGCTCCAAGCCGAGCACTTGCAGCCAGTGGCAGCGGCTGTACTTCAGCGTCCACGTGACGAATCGAAGTTCGCGCGGAGTGTGGTTCAACCCAATCGCGACGTGTTCGCCGATGCGCCGCATCTGTTCGGCATGGGTCACCGGGTCGATGACGTGACCGGTGCCGGGCGAGATCAGGTTGACCATCGTCAACCCCTCGCGCTGCATCGCGTTCCCCATCAGCACGTGCGCCTGAAAGAACACGTCCTTTTCGCCCATGCACGCCACGGCCGGCACCACGCCCGCGTTGGCCGCGTAGTCGATCGAGTCGAGCATGTGCAGACCGAGTTCCTGGTGCGCTGGCAGCGGGCCGATCTTCACGAAGTTTCCCAACGGTGTTTCCGAAAACCGATGCGTGTCCACGTAGCCGCAATACGGGCCGAGCGCGACGAATCGGTCGGGATGCTTGAGGCCGAGGTGCCATGTCCCCGACGCCCCCATCGACATGCCGCGCAGCACGATCCGGTCGCGGTCGATGTGGTAACGGCGACAGACATCCTCGATCGCCTCGAACACGTCGGTCTCGCCCGCCCAGCGGTAGCAATTCTCGACGCGACCCAGCGGATGCAATTCGATGAACGGCTGGTCGGGGGGCGATGCGGCCGCTTCGTCACCTTCATCAAACCGGGCGATGAACTTCAGTTCGCTCAACCCGACCGGCCGCGTGCTGCCGTGCAAAACGACATCCAAGCGCGTGGGCTGAGTCGAGTCATACTTCGCGGGGACAATGATTCCATACGGCTGCACCGAACCGTCCACTCGCGACACGTAACCCAGCGCCAGCTTGCCTCGCCGAGCAGTCCACGATCGCTTTCCATCCGCCAGAGCCTTCGCCCGCTGCTCGCCGCGAGCGACCGCTTTTTGCATCAACGTGATGTCGGCCGGCGTGAACTCGGGATCGTACTTCAGTCCCCACGCCAGCCCCTTGAGGAAGATGCCTGCGTCCGCGATGTCCCCCGCCGGCTGATCGCGCAACGCGACCAGCGATTTTTCGAGCGTCTGCAAACCTTGATCGAGTGCCTGTCGCTGCTCGACAGACAGCGGTTGCGGAGCTTGGGCATGGCTGGGCACGGCGGGCCAAGCGCCGAGAGCGATTGCCGTAAACAGGAC
>JACRIH010000476.1 GCA_016235885.1 Planctomycetales bacterium
AGCCAGACATGCAGCGGAAATTGAGCGCTCTTGCCGACGGCTCCGGTGAACAGGCAGAGGCAGATCAACGTCAGACGGCCGGGGTCGCGGGCCAGCAGATCGGCGATCGCCTGCGGGTTGTCCAGCACGGCATCGAAATCGACCTGGCCGAACGTCGTCCAGATCAGGAACACGCCCGCCGCGAACCCAAAGTCGCCGACGCGATTTGTCAGGAACGCTTTCATTCCCGCCTTGGCCGCTTCAGGCTTTTCGTACCAGAAACCAATCAGCAGGTAGCTGCACAGGCCGACCGCTTCCCAGAACACGAACAGTTGCAGAAAATTGGCCGACAGCACGAGGCCGATCATCGAGAACACGAACAGCGACACGGCGGCAAAGAATCGCCAATAGCCTCGTTCGCCGTGCATGTAACCGCTGGCGTAGATGGCGACGAGAGTGGAAATGAACGTGACCATCGCCAGCATGGTCGCCGAGAGCGAATCGACGCGGAGGGCGATCGAAATATCCAGCACCGGCGACGCGGGGTCAGAACCGGTGAGGTGCATCCACGTGTAGATCGGAATCGTACGGAATGGCTGCGGGAAGTATTCGTCGCTGCTAACAAAGTACAGCAGCGTGATCGCCGAAAGGAATGCAGCCCCGCAACCGAGGATGGCTGGCCAATGGCTTTTCTCGCGCAGGACTTTCGCGCCAAACAGGACTGTCACCAGACAGGCCAGCAGCGGAAACAGCGGGATCAACGCGGCCGCCCAATCAGCTCTAGCCACGGCTCACCTCCACGGGCCGTTGTGGCTGGCTGGTTGGTTTCGAGAGCGGTGTCGCGGTGGGCTGAATGCCATCAGCACGAGCCGGCAGATGCCCGGCGACCGTGAGATGCGGCCATTGCTGTTCGTCAATCTGTTCGTCCGGGACGGGTGCCTCGTCAGCCGGCGGCAGGTTTTCTTCGCGGAGATCCTGCCACAGCGACACATCGAGCGACATCCCGCGGCGAAACAGCACGACGAACAGGGCCAGAGCAATCCCCGCTTCGGCCGCCGCGATGGCCAGGCTGAAGATCGTGAACACCTGTCCCGCCCATGTCCCGTGGTGCGCCGAGAAGCCGACGAGCGTGACCGACACCCCTTGCAGCATCAGTTCGGCACACAGAAAAATGACGATCAGGTTTCTCCGCGCGAGGAATCCGATCAGCCCCAACGTGAAGAGCAACGCTCCCACGATGAGGTAGTTGTTGAGAATGGCGGGATAGCTTTCGGACATCCAAACACACCTTGCTGAGTTTCATTCGACTGTGCGGGCTGATTTGGAATATCAGACCGGTTTCGGTTGATCTCCCGTCAGGACTGCCGCAGCGAGTTTCTCGACTGCTTCGTCTTTCTCTTCCGCTCGAGACTTCGCCGGTGCGACATCGGGTGGCCGATCCTGTCGGGGTTCGACTCTCCCGAGGTTGGAGTGATGAATCACCCAATAGGCACCAGCCACAAAGACTCCCCCGATCAACGTCGCAATCGTCCACCAAATCGCCGCCACCAGAACGATTCGTCCGCCCCGCCTTTCAATCTCGGCCGTGTCGGACATCACACCCACCGCGAAGGCGATGTGGACAATCAGATTCGCAATGGCGAGCAGGATCGTCACACAACCGATCGCTTGCGCCATGCCTCCGGCAGAGTGTCCGAAATTCAGATTCATGTTGAGGCACGATCTCCCATCGATCCGGTCGTCTGGGGAGTTCCCCTTTGAATATGCGACGTGATCAACATCGCCCCCACGACGGCGACCAGTAACAAAATGCCGACGACTTCGACGCTCAGAAAATGGTCGAGGAACAACGACCGACCCAGCCCGAGGACGTGACCGCGCTCGTGGTCGATCTTCCAACTCTTGCTCGCCGGTTCAGACTGCGCGAGATGCTTCGTCACGATGGTGTCGGGTGGTGTCGCCGTCCCTCGTCCTTGATTCGCCGCGACTGCGGCACCGGGCGTGGATTCGACTTTCGACGCAAAGTGGATCGCCCCGACCAGTGCGGTGGACAAGGCGATTCCGGCGAGGCAGGCCAGCAACGGTTCGCGACTGACCCGGTCGTAGCCAGCCGTCCCTTGCGGTTGGGCCAGCATGATGACGAACAGAAACGTGACGATGATGGCTCCGGCGTAGACGATGATCGTGGCCGCTGCGAGAAATTCGGCCTTCTGCACGAGGTACAGCCCCGAATTCGCCAACAGCACCATCGCGAACCACAAGGCCGAATACACCGGGTTGCGGCTGCTGATCATCATGGCCGCCGACGCGAGCGATAGCGCGGCCAGCAGATGAAACGTCCAGCACGTAGCGTCATCAATTTCCTTGTCCAGCGGCCAGAGCAGAGTGATCGGCAGCGTTCGACCGCCATCCTGCGACACCACCGGTGAAACGAACGCGGTGGCGAACAGCACCAACGCAACTGTCGCCATCCCGCCGCCGAGCCAGCGCTGGCTGCGATTCTTTTCGCCGCGAGGCAACATCAGGTAGATGCCGACTCCACCGAGCGCCAGCAGCGCCGCCACGCGCGCGAGCACATCGGAAAACAACACCGACTTCGTGGCCGTCACGATGTCCGCCATCGCCACGACGCCGTCGATTTGAGCCAACAAAGACATCACCACTTGTCCTCCACGAACCCCTCAGACATGTCACGAAGATTACCCGCGAAACACGCGAATCACACGAAAGGCCGTCACGACTCAGAATTGTTTGGCGTCTTTCGCGTGTTTCGCGGGAATCGTCAGTGCGGGCTGGCGTCCGCCTGCGTGAGCGGTTTGCGGCCGGCGGTCCGCATCGGTTCCTGTTCGACGGTCGCATCGAACACCGACAGCAGCTTTTCCTTGTCGAAGATCATTTCTTCGCGGCTGGCACCGGTCAGGTCGAAGAGGGACGTTAATTCAATGGCATCCACCGGGCAAGCCTCCTCGCACATGCCACAGAAGATGCACCGCAGTTCGTCGATCACGAAGCTCTGCGGGTACTTTTCGCGATCCTCCCACGGCGATTCGGCACCAATGATGTCGATGCAGTGCGCCGGACAGGCCGTCGCGCACATGAAGCACGCCACGCATTTGACTCGCCCCTGCTGGTCCTTGTTCAGCCGATGAACACCGCGATAGATCAGCGGGTTGCCGAACTCCGGTCGCTCTTCGGGGAACTGCCGCGTGAATCCGTCACCGGACGCCGTCTTGAACAGATGTTTAAGGGTCGTGGTCAACCCGTCGATGACCGGCGTCAGGTACAGCCGCCCGGTCAGGCCGAGTTGCGGTTCCTTCACCCACTGAATGTTCGGATCGTCTGATTTCATTTGTGATGCCCGCAGAATTATGACTTCGCGATGGCTCTCGTCACCGGCTTGCTTGTAACAGACATCGCGGCGAAGACCACGCAACCCGCGACCGTCAGCCACGACAGGATGCACCGCGTCGCGTAATCGTCCTTCGGCAGGAATTCTTCGCAGATGCCGCTCACAACCAGGTTGATCAGCCCCAGCGGGATCATGGCCTTCCACGCCAGGTCCATGAGTTGGTCGTACCGGAACCGCGGCCAACTCCAGCGAGTCCACATGAAGAAGAAGATCATCGCCAGCACTTTGAGCGACAGCACGGCGATGCGCACGAGGGCACCGATCAGCCCGACTTCGCTCCCCTCGGTCCACGGAGCCAGCCCCCAAAAATGCCAGCCGCCGAAGTACAGGATCACCGCCAGAAACGCCGCCAGAATCATGTGCTGATACTCGCTGAGCGCGAACATGCCGAACTTCATCGCCGTGTATTCGGTGTGATAGCCGCCGATCAGTTCCTGTTCGCACTCGGGCAGGTCGAATGGCAGCCGCGCACTTTCCGCGAACGCGCTGACCAGAAACACCATGAATCCGAGCGGTTGCAGGGCGATCCACCACCAGCCGGTCCTCGCCTGCTGTTCGATGATCGTTTCCATCCGCAGCGAACCGCTGAGCAGCAAGACGCCGATCACCGACAGGCCGAGCGGTATTTCATAGCTCACAAGCTGCGCGCTCGATCGCAGCCCGCCGAGCATGCTGTACTTGTTGTTTGACGACCAGCCTCCCAGCACGACGCCGTACACGCCGAGGCTCCCAACCGCGAACACGAACAGGAGGCCGATGTCCATGTTCGGCGCGACCGTCAGTGCAATCGGTTTCGCCCCCGGCCACGGCACGAAGTAGCCAAACGGAACCGTGGCGAAAGCCACGGTCGCCGTGGCGAGGATCGACACCGGAGCGATCAGGAACACCGCCCTGTCCACGCCCGCCGGAATGACTTCTTCCTTGAGCACAAACTTCAGCCCATCGGCAATCGGCTGCAACAACCCATACGGCCCGACCCGGTTCGGCCCCAGACGATCCTGAATGTACGCCGCCACCTTGCGCTCGATGAGAATCAGGTACGACACCGCCCCCTGAAGCGCGCCAATGACAATGGCGATCTTGATCAGCGGTTCAAGCCAGTCTTGCATGGGATTTTCGATTGGCGATTTTCGATTTCCGATTGAAGAGACACCGCGGCGGGTGACTCATGCCGTTTGAACGTCGATCTCAACGAGTTGCGACGCGACGCTGCGGAATGTCGGCGTCGGATGCGTGACGGTGCCGAGTTCGGTGGTGCGGGGTGTTTTTTCTGTCCCGGAAACGAGATTCAATCCCGCTTCCGGAACTCCGTCGGCGGCGCGGGCGAAGAACGGGACGACTTTCGCCAATTCCTGCATCACGTCGGCAGCTTGGAACAATCCGCGACGGCCGAGCAACTGGCCGAATGATTGACCGTCGGACTGAGTTCCCTCCAGCGGCCGAATGCCCCACGAGGCCGATTGCAGCAGCCCCGCGTGGTTTACGTACGAACCATCCTTTTCCGCAAACGTAACACCGGGGACGACGAACTGCGCGCGTCGCGCCAGCGGTGTTGGCAGCAAATCGTGGACGATCAGCAGCGACAGCTTCTCGAACTTGGCCGCTTCCGCGTCGTCGTTCCAGACCTCGGGGTAGTTGCCGGTGACGTACGCCGCGCGGATCGCGCCCGACTCCACTTGCGCGATAAAATCGCCCCAGCCCACAGCGGCGTCCGGCTGAAAGTGCGACAAGATGGCTTCGATACCGCGGCGATTCGGACACCGCTCGGCGCGAATACAAAAGCCTTTCTTGAACGTCTCGTCCTCGTCGACAATGGGCACTTTGCCGAGGACCAACCGCGCCTTCGGTGACGCCTGCTTCGCGTACGATGCCAGCAGAAACGCTTCTTCACACGTCAAGAACGGTGAGAACACGACGGCCAGCTTCTCGCTGCTGTGACGCAGCGCCGCTTCTGTCCACGCGGAAGCCACCGCGAGCAATCCCTGTGGCCAGAGCAGATTCTCCCACTGCGAATCGTTCCGGCGCTTCACCGAGTTGATGCGCTCGGGCGCGTGGACGTATCCATTCTCGAACCGGCCGATGTCGCACATCCACCAGTCGTTGACATTCGGGTTGTACCGCGGTTGGACTCGGTACAGGTGCTCCTGGTTCTCGTGAATCTGAATGCTGCAACCGGTGCTGCACCGCGTGCAGACCGAATTGTGCGGCTGCATGAACCAGACACGCTGCTGATACAAAAAGTCCTGCGAACAGAGCGCTCCGACCGGACACAGATCGTTCACATTCCCCGACATTTTGTCGTCGATCGGGAAGCCGGGGAAGATGTCGATTTCGGCGTGGCTGCCGCGGTCGATCACCTGGAGTTCGCCGCCGCCAGAGACTTCGCGCGTGAACCGCACGCAGCGACTGCACATCACGCAGCGGTCAACGAACAGCGTCACGTGTTCGCCGAGATCCCGCCGGCGACTCGTGAACGGCTTGATGTCGGCTCGCCGCTGCTGATGCCCGTAATCGAAATAGTAATCCTGCAACCAGCACTCGCCCGCCTGATCGCAGATCGAACAGTCCACCGGATGATCGAGCAACAAACCTTCCTGCACGAACCGCTGGTTGGCCTTTACCTTCTCGCTGTTCGTGATGACGACTGTGCCATCCTTGGCCGGAGTCTGACAGGCCGGGACCAGCTTCGGCAACATGTCGACCTTGCCGGTTTCCTTGTTCTTCTGCCCCGTCTCGATGAGACACATCCGACAGCTCGCGACCACGCTCAAGCCGGGGTGCCAGCAGTAAAACGGAATCTCCACCCCCGCCCGATCGGCCGCCTGAATCACATTCAGCCGCTCGTCGTCTCGAACCTCGATGTCCTTGCCGTCGACAGTAATGATCGCCATGTCGTGAACTCATCCTCTTTCAAATGCGAACCAGCGGGCCGCGCAACTTCGCGCCGTCGCGTGAGAATCAGTGTCCTGTGCCCAGTCCGACCAATTCCAGCGCCTCGACCGCTTCTTCCACCATCCAGCCGGTGGGATTGGTCCGCTTGATGTCGTCTTCGAATTCGCCGCGGAACTTGGCGATTGCGTTCTTGATCGGCCACGCGGCACCATCGGCCAGACCGCAGATCGTGGTGCCGGGGATGATACCGATTGACGACGCGATGTCGAGCAGGATGTCGAGGTCCTTCAACCGTCCCTTGCCCGCCTTGATGCGATGCACGATTCGCTCCGCCCAGCTCGTTCCTTCGCGACACGGCGTACACTGACCGCACGATTCGTGAGCGTAAAACCGGCACGAGTTGTGGAGGAAATCGATCATCGACGTCGTCTCATCCATGATCGTCACCGCGGCCGTTCCCAAGCCGAGGCAGCCCACTTTTCCCGGTCCGGCGAAATCGAGCGGCACGTCCCACTCCTTCTCGGTCATGATCCCCATGCTCAGCCCGCCGGGAATGGACGCCTTTCCCTTGCGGCCTTTCCACACGCCGCCGCCGTACCGCTCGACGAGTTCGCGCGTCGTCACGCCCATCGGCATTTCGTAGCAACCGGGTTTCTCGACGTGCCCGCTGATGCAATACAACTTCGGCCCGTACGAACCAGCATCGCGTGGCCCCGTGGATGGCACGCCCATCGACTTGAACCAGTCGGCGCCGCGGTTCACGATGTGCGGCACGCAGGCCATCGTTTCGATGTTGTTCACGACGGTCGGCTTGCGAAACGCCCCTTCGATGGCCGGAAACGGCGGCTTGATCCGTGGCCACGCCCGCTTCCCTTCCAGGCTTTCGATCAACCCGGTTTCCTCGCCGCAGATGTACGCCGCCGCGCCGCGATGCAGATAGATGTCGAGCGAGAACTGACTCCCCTGAATGTTCTTGCCGAGCAACCCGGCGGCGTAGCACTCATCGATCGCCGCCTGCAACCGCCGAAACGCCGTCGGGTATTCATACCGAATGTAGATGTACGCGGTTGATGCCTTCGTCGCGAAGCAGCCGATGATGATCCCCTCGATCACCTGATGCGGGTCCTGCTCCATCAGAATCCGATTGTTGAACGTCGCCGGTTCCGACTCGTCGGCATTGACGCACATGTAAATCGGACCGGGATGATCCTTCGGCAGGAACGACCACTTCATCCCGCATGGAAAACCCGCCCCACCGCGCCCGCGCAAGTTGGACGCCTTCACGAGTTCCACGACATCCGTCGGCGACATGCCGCCAAGCACTTTGCGGATCGCCTGATACCCACCGCCCTGCTCGTAAACGCGCAGCGTGTGGCTGTCAGGTTTGTGGATGTTGGCCGTCAAAACGGGTTCGAATTCCGCCATCGTAATTTCTCGCCTCAGTTTCCTTGATCCGCCTGACTCTTGAGCAGCGCCACGACCTCATCGACCTGCTCGACCGACATGTTTTTGTAGACCTTCTCGTTGGCCAGCATCGCGGGGGCGAAGTCGCAGAGGCCCAGGCATTCGCCGAATTCCAGAGTGATCTTCCCGTCGGCGGTCGTTTCGCCCGGCTTCACGCACAGTTTGTGAGCGAGCGAGTCGAGCACTTCTTCGCCGCCGCGCAAGGCACAACTGATCGACCGGCAGACCCACGCCCGCACCTGACCGCCCGGTTCGTGCTTGAAGAAACCATAAAACGACAGCGTGTCGTACACCTGCGCCGGCGAGAGTTCGAGCATCGCGGCGATCTCGGGGATCGCGTCCATCGGCACGCAACGCAGTGCTTCGTTGACGATGTGCAACGCGGGAAGCGTGACGGCCTGCTTGGTCGGATAGCGCGGGAACAGCGCTTCGATCTTCGCCCGCATTTCGGCGGTGAGAACGGAAGATTTCGTGGCGGTGGAGGTCATCTTTGTGCGATCCGTGGTCTGACTGATTCTTGTTCAGGCGGCGTCAGCGATCCAGTTCGGCCGCGATGATGTTCAAGCTCCCCAGCACCGCCACGATGTCGCTGACGGTGTGCCCTTTGATCAGGTCCGGGAACAGGGCGAAATGGATGAAGCTCGGCGGTCGGCAGCGGGCGCGGTAGGCGATCTCACTGCCATCCCCCACGAGGTAGAAGCCGAGTTCGCCGTTGGGGGCTTCGATGGCCGCATAGCATTCCTCGCGCGGTGTCTGGAACCCGCGATTCGTCATCACAACTTCAAAGTGAGTGATCAAACCTTCGATCGTGTCGTACACGCGGTCTTTGTCGGGGAGAATCGTGCGCTCGGCCATCGGCACGTTGACCGGACCGGACGGCAGGTTCTCGATCGCCTGTGCAACGATCTTCAAACTCTCGACCATTTCGTCCATGCGCACGAGGTAGCGGTGAAAGCAATCGCCGCCGGTTGAACAGATGACGTTGAAGTCGAAGTCGGCGTAGGCCAGATACGGTTCGTCTTTGCGCAGATCGCGGGTGACGCCGCTGGCTCGGGCGATGGGTCCGGTCGCGCTGCGGTTGATCGCGTCTTCTTTCGACAGGAAGCCGATCCCTTTCGTCCGTTCGACGAAGATGCGATTGCGATTCAGCAGCCGGCACATTTCTGCATGGACGGCGGGGAATGACTTCACGAACTGCCGCACCTGCTCGACGAAGAGCGGCGTGGCGTCGTACATCAGCCCGCCCGTGCGCGTGTAGCTGGTGGTGAACCGCGCTCCGCACAGCGTTTCGAAGACGTCGTACAACGCCTCGCGCTGGTTGAACGCATACAGGAACGCGGTGAACGCGCCGGTGTCGAGAGCCATCGCGCCATCGCATAGCAGGTGATCGCTGATCCGGGCGAGTTCGGCGAGGATCGTCCGAATGTATTTGCACCTCGGCGTGACCTTGATCCCCAGCAGCGTCTCGACCGCGTGATGCCAAGCGATGTTGTTGGCCAGCGGCGAAATGTAATTCATCCGGTCGGTGACCGTCACGTACTGGTTGTAGTTGAGGTGCTCGCCGATCTTTTCGAACCCGCTGTGCAGGTAGCCGATATCCGGCTTGGCATCGACGACCCGTTCCCCCTCGATCTGGAGCACCAGCCGGAGCGTCGTGTGCGTGGCCGGATGCTGCGGCCCAAAGTTCAGGGTCCAGCGGTAGTCCTGTTCGACCGGCGACGGGGCTTCGAGAGTGGACGGCATAATGACGAAGGTCGAAATCCTAATGACGAATGAATGACGAAAACTCAATGACGAAGCTCATCCTTCAGCCCGGGTGATGCGCTGGAAATTATGCCGCTCGCCGCGACCTCGCAGCGGGTAGTCTTTGCGAAGCGGGTGGGCGTCGAATTCCTCGGGCATCAGAATTTTTCGGAGATCGGGATGTCCGTCGAACACGATACCGAACATGTCGAACACTTCGCGCTCGAGCCAGTTCGCCCCTTCCCAAAGCGGGACGGCTGAATTCACGGTCAGGTCGGGTTCGTTCAGGAAACAGCGCACGATCAGCCGCTCGCTCGTCGTCGTGTTGGCCAGACAGTACACCAACCCGAACCGATCCTTGGCCCCGCGGTAGTACAGATAGTCCACGCAGGTGACATCCACCAACAGGTCGAACCCGCATTCCTCTTTGAGAAACTCTAGATACGAAAAGACCTGCTCGGCTGGCACGACAATCCGGCGGTTGGACTGCGGTGACTGCGGATTCTCGGAGTACGACCACGCCCGCTCACCGAAGCGTTGCTTGAGTTGGTCGAGGGTGCTTGGTGAATCCATATCACTTCATCTTGAGTGTCGGGAGGTACGGCGATTCGGGACGTGGAACGAGCTTCTGTTGATTGCAGTCAACCAACAGGTCCATCGATTCGAGCGGGATTTGTCCCAAGAGTGGTTCGCTTCCAGGCTGGCCAACAATGCAGTCCATGGTTGCTGATCGATTCCCCACCCGAACTGTGACAATCCCAGCACGCGGACGCTCCTCTTTGCGTTCATCGGGACACGTGACGACGACTTTGCCGACTTCCCGCAACCCCAACACTTCGGCCAAGTCTTGCGGCAGTACTAATGACACCGCGCCTGTGTCCACCAACACTCGGCACTTGAAGTGTCGAATATCCTGAACAGGCAATGAGCCCCGCTCGGAAAGTTCGCGGTCCACTGCGTTTTCAAGTTCCACTTCGACGGCGACTTCGCCCATGATCGCCTCCCTTGGGCGAGACTCGCCCGCTTTGATGAGCTTAAGCATGGGAGTTCGTGAGGATTGGCAATGGACTTGGACGTGACACCACCTCGCCCGTCGGGATGATCTGCAAGGCTCGCTTTTCCTGCTGCCGTTGCGGCGTCAAAAACTCCCTGCCGTTGAGAGTTCCTTCGCGCTGGATTTTGTCCTGCAAGTCGATGATCGCCTGGATGAGTTGCTCGGGACGCGGTGGGCAGCCGGGGACGTACATGTCCACCGGGAGAAACCGGTCGATCCCCTGCACGACGCAGTACGTGTCGAACACGCCGCCGGTCGAGGCACACGCTCCCATCGAAATGCACCATTTCGGTTCGGGCATTTGCAGCCAGATTCGTTGGAGCACGGGCAGCATTTTCATCACCACGCGGCCGGCGACGATCATCAGGTCGCATTGCCGCGGCGAAAACCGGAACACTTCGGCGCCGAACCGGGCCACGTCGTGTTTGCTCGCGCCGGTGGCCATCAGTTCGATCCCGCAGCAGGCCGTGGCGAACGGCATCGGCCAGAGCGAATTCTTGCGGCACCAGTTGGCACACCAATCCAGCTTCGTGATCGCCACGTTTTCGGGAACCGTCAATTCCATTTGAACACCCCTTTGCGCCACGTGTAGACAAAGCCCACGGTGAGGATGCCCAGAAACACCATCACGGCCCAGAACACCGCATGCCCTTCACCGAACGCGTGGTTCCCGCCGCCGAGCGACACCGCCCACGGATACAGAAACAACAGCTCGACGTCGAACACGAGGAACTCGATCGCCAGCAGATAAAAGTTGATCGGAAACCGCTTGCGAGCCGAATGCACCGGGTCCATCCCCGATTCGTACGGCATCTCCTTGACCGCCGTCCGTTTGACCGGCCCGATCAAGTGGGCAATGACAATAATCGACACCGCCATCCCCGTGGCAACGGCAGTGAACAGAAAGATCGGCAGGTAGTCGCTCATGGCGTGCGCATGGTTGCAAAGTCGGCGACATTGGTCCAGTCAGGTCAGATGAATTCCACGAAATGGAAACGACGTTGAAGAAGCTCGGCTGTCATGGCCGTTGCTGGCGCGATCCGCATTGGTAGTCACTGGCGCTCGTCGCATCCAACATCGGCAATCAACGACACGGCTTGACGCCAGGCTATTGCACGCATACTATGGCACACATAGCAACAGTTCAAGGTAACTCGTGGGGAGGTTCTGAACATGCGAATCGAACGGGAACTCATGCGCGGTGCCGGTCCGGTGGCTGTGCTCAAGCTGCTCGAAGACGGACAGAAATACGGTTACGAGTTGGTCGCGGCGCTGGCCGAGCACGCGGACGGAGTGCTCGACATGGGGCAGTCCACTCTGTACCCGATGCTGTACAACCTCGAAGCGCAGGGATACGTGAAGGCCACCTGGGGGGAAGGAGACACGGGCCGGCAGCGGAAATACTACTCGCTGACCGCCGACGGCAAGCAGCGGCTGGCGGACAGCGTGGAACAGTGGCGCGCGTTGGCCAAGGCGTTCGTCGGACTCGGGATTTTGCCCACGCCACGCGGCACGAAAGCAACTTGGGGAGGTGCGACGCCATGACCAACCCCTCTGCTTCGCCGACTCCACCACAGCGCTCGTTTCTTCGTGATTGGTTCGACAGATTGAACACCACTCCGCTCGGCGATCTCGTGCGCGGGCACTGGACCAGAACTCTCGATACAAGGCGAATGATCGTCGCTGCAAAGTTGCCCGACATCGTCCAAGCCGCAGTGGTGCGTGCGGTCGAAGAATCACAGCCGTCGCTTCGCCGACGAGACTGGTTCGTACTGGCGATTGTTTTTTTCGGGGCACCGCTGCTGGTCGTTGCCGGCTGGGTGATTGTCCGGTCGCGGCGGCGGTCCCGGTTGGCGGCTCGAATGGCCAAGCTGTTGGATCATTTGCACGCGCTCCGGCCAACCGTGGGAGATGACGCCGCGAAGCTGGTGGCCGCTATCGCCGAGTTCTCCAACCGCTGGGCGAAGCCAACAGCGGGGATCGAGACCACACTCGTAAACTCGTCGTTACCAGAAATGCTGCGCGAGACCGTGCGGCAGATCGTCGCGGGATCGCGAGTCCGGCCCCATCGCGCACCACAACTCGCGGCAATTCTCACACGGCATTTCACACAACAAATTGAAACGGGCGTCTCGGCGGATGTGCTCGTCGTGCAGTGGTCGGACGTGAAACAACGGCAACCGTGGTTGGCATTCGGCGAACCAAACCTGATCCTCGGCCATGCGTTGCCGACGGAACTCGCGATTCTCGTCACGACCGTTGTCCGCCGCACTCGCCTGTGGCGTCGTGAGCAAGCCGACGTGGCCCGCGAACTCCTCGCTCATTTCCTCGACGGCCTCGCCGCCGGTCAACCGGCGAATCGCCTCGCCACGACATTCGGTTCCCCGGGCGTCGCCGCGAAACTCATCCGCCGGTCCAAACTCCGCAACCGACCTCTCGTCTGGCGCGCCGCTCGCCGGACCGCCCAATCGACCGCTCTGCTGTTGGTCGTCGTGATCGTCTGGTGGAGCTTGCTGCTCATCCGGTTTCAATTCCGCCAACCCACAATCACCCGCGACTTCGTGGGCGAAATGGATCAACGCTCGCTCGCCGTGCCGGAAGCGGACCGCGCCTGGCCGCTGTATCGCGAGGCACTGGTCAAGTTGGACTTGAGCGTCCTTCGAGACTCGTCGAAATGGAAGGGGACGGACTGGCACATTCAGCACGACGCTTTTCGTCATGGACCAAACGGCGAGCATTGGCCGCTCGTGCGAGAGCACCTGTCTCGGAACGATGTCAGTTTGCAACTCGTTCGCGCCGCCGCCGCCAAGCCACGATTCGGTTTTGTCTTTCGCGACCGAACCAACACGGAATTTCTCGAAACCTACCGCGGTTCCTACGACCGCTTTGACGCGAGCACGAGATCGCTCTTGACCGGTGTCCTGTTGCCTCACGTTCAAGAACTGAGGAACTTGCAAAGACTGCTGTTCGCCGATATCCACCGTACGCTGGCGGACCGAGACCAACCGGCCCTCACGGCTGATCTGCGGGCTTTGCTCGCGCTGGCAGGCCATGTCGGTGAGCTAGGTTTTGTCATGGCCGATCTGTCCAGCTTTGCCTACCTCGCGAGCTGCGAAATGGCGATCTTCGACGTTCTGACGACCGCACCGGATCTGTTCTCGGATGCCGATCTCCGCGAGTTGGCGCACCGCTTGGCGGTGTTTCGCGGAGGCGGTCCGTTAAAGATACATATCGACGAGGATCGCCAATTCGCCGCAGACTTCCTCCAGCAACTCTACTCCGATGACGGACGTGGTGGCGGCACGCTCACGGCACCGGGCGCGGCGCTGGTGCTGGCTAAGAACTGGTACGATCCGGTTCGTCCCGATCAATTGGCATCCCTCTGGGGGCAGTTGCGGTTTCAACTCATCGGGTCGGGCCTGTCGGGTGTCGTGGCGTCTCGCGCCGAGATGCAGGAGGTGCTCGACCAATACTGCGCCTTGCGATCTCGCGAACAAACCCGACCGCTGTGGGAACAGGACTTCGATCAAGACGCGGAGTCCCATACATTCCTGAAGCGCTTGGACGAGCTGTCGTTCACACGCCTTAAATACAAACTGCTGCTCTCGTACCTGCAACCACAGACCGAACTGAACAGGGTAATCGAGATCTCCGTCACGACCGAGACCGCGACGCTCCGCCGTGATGCCACGCTGGTCGTGATTGCCTTGGAACTCTTCCACCGTCGGCACGGTCGCTGGCCGGAGGCGCTCACCGAGTTATGTCCCGACTTGCTCCCCGAAGTGCCGCTGGACCGGTTTGATGGGAAGCCACTGCGCTACCGGCTCGTCGATGGACAACCCGTGGTGTACTCAGTCGGACGCAACCGCGTGGACGACGGTGGACAACCGCCGACCAAAAGACAACCCGGGGAACCCGGCTGGAAAGCGAACGACGGCGATTGGCGCCTCTGGCCAATGTGGGAATGGGATTTGTGAGACAACTTCTCGTCGACCGGAGCGAGCTGGGGGCGCGGTGACGAGTTTTGCGGAAACGATCGGAATTAGGATGGGCACTCTTGCACGTCCGTCTTTTGTCCTTTGCCGTTCGATCCACGACGGACGGCCAAGAGTGGCCATCCTACGGCTCTGTTCGGCAAAGCTCTGTCCCAGGCGGACGTGCTCCAGTGCCTCGCCGACGACGAGACGATCAACGACCTCGTCCGCCACCGCGCCAGCGAATTGGCCCGCGACGGGAAGTAGGATGGGCACTCTTGCCCGTCCGTCTTTTGTCCTTGGCCAATCGTTCAACGACGGACGGCCCAGAGTGGCCATCCTACGCCTCTGTTCGACAAAGGTCTGTCCAAGGCGGACGTGCTCCAGTCCCTCGCCGACGACGAGACGATCAACGACCTCGTCCGCAACCGCGCCACCGAGTTGGCCCGCGACTGGAAGTAGCCCTGTCGATCACTGTAGCCCTGTCGCTCCGCGACAGGACAGCCGAGCGGGCGACGTGATTTGGCTCAAGCCGGTCGATCGTACTACGATCTCGCGATTTCTTGTCGGGCTGCGCGCATTTCGTAGCCACGCTCGCCAGAGCGTGGGCCGTGTCACCAGAA